>CAIKBU010000082.1 GCA_903825765.1 uncultured Actinomycetes bacterium
CCCAAGAGGTCAACGGTGATTGAGGTGACGTTGGCCGGTACGGTCCACGTCTGCACCGAGGTGCTGTACGGATAGATCGTCGTCACCGTCGAACTCGTCGCGCTGGCCACGGATGCCCCAACGAGCACGCCCACGAGCGTCAGTGACGACGCCACCAGGGTGGATGCCAGGAATCCCTTTAGTAATGTGCCTCGGAACATACGCGCTTTCATGGTTTTTATCCGTTCTCAGGCCGACAGAGAAGCGCGTCACCGCATCCCCACCGTCCAGTGGTGTGAGTATTTAGAAACTGTGTATGCAATAGTAGAATTTGCGTACGCTGATTGCAATAGAAAAATCTTTTTCTTTACGGTGTTGGCGTTTTGTGCTCAGCGAAGGCAGCTCATCGAGCCTGCCGTACAACTCGTTGGCGCCTTGCGCCCAGTCGTAGTGAAGTAAATCGCTCGATTCTTGCCTGGCGCAATAGCGCCACCGTTGCGTGGCTGCGTGACCGTGACCGTTGTAGTCCCATTGACCATGCGTGTCGTGTAGTTGGCATTCCAGAGCGACCCTAGAGAAGTCCCTTCGGGCAACGTGAAGCTGAAGGTCCACGGTGAGACTGACGATCCCACCGTGTTGGGCGTCCTATTTATCAAGGTGAAGTGCGCAAGGTACCCCGAGTGGTACGACCGGGTTTTTACGTAGAGAAAATTGAGTGACGCCACCCCGGTGACAGCAGCGGGAGTGGTAGGCGCTGAAACCGTGGAGGCGGCGCTCGGGCCGGCGGTATTCGTTGCGGTAACGGTAAAGGTGTAAGCGGTACCGTTCGTGAGGCCCGTCACCGTGCAACTCGTGGTCGTTGACGTGCAATGAGCACCCCCGGGGGCGGCCGTCACCGTGTACCCGGTCACGGGAGCACCACCGTTTTGATGGGGTGGCAACCACGTCACCGCCACCTGGCCGTTTCCTGGCGTGACCCGCACCCAGACGGGCGCACTACTCACCCCGACGGGCGTTACCGTCGGAGACAACGTCGGTGCGGACGTCGTGCCAGCGGCCGTGAGGGCCACCACGGAAAAGGAGTACGCCACGCCGTTGGTGAGGCCCGTCACCGTGCACGACGTCGTCGTCGAGGCACAGCCAATGCCACCTGGCAACGCCGTTACCTGGTAGCCACTAATGGTCGATCCGCCAGCGTCGGCGACGGCCGTCCACGACACGGTGGCCGAAGAACTCGACGCCGTTACGGATACGCCAGTCGGGGCCGCGGGGGTGCCGTACGGAATCACCGCATCGGACTGCACCGACGAGGCGCTGGAGTAACCAGCCGCGTTGGTGGCGACCACGCTGAAGGTGTAGGACGTACCGTCGGCCAGACCGGTGAAGGCACAGGTCACGCGAGTGATGTTGGTGCAACTGGCGGGCGTCGCAGCACTCGGTGAGGCCGTCACGGTGTAGCCGGTGATGGCCGATCCACCCGTATTCGTTGGAGCACCCCAGGAAACCCGAACCATACCGTTATCGAGCCAGGCCCATAACCCCATGGGAGCATCGGGTATTTGATTAATAGTGACCGGACTCGACGACGGCGAGACGACACTCGTAAAGCCGTTAGCATTCGTGGCCGTCACGGTAAAGGTGTAATCCGCATTCTCGGTGAGACCCTTGAAAGTGCAGGTAAGTACCGTCGTCACGCAGGGCGCCGGCACGAATCCAGTCGAGGCCACTGAGACCGTGTACGACACGAGAGGCACTCCTCCCGTGTCGTACGGGGCGATCCAGTTGACCGTGGCAGTAGGCCCGTAGGTCGAAGCCCACGGTGTGCCGACGGCAATCGGTGCGCCAATGGGTGTCACGATGTTGGACGCCGACGAGAGGGAACTCGAGGCCCCCGCGCTATTGACTGCCCGCACAACGAAGGAGTAAGAAGCGCCATTTGTGAGACCCGTGATCGTGCAACTCGTTGGCGTCGGGTCCGTGCTCGTGGCGGTACAGGAGAGGTAATTCGCGCCCACCACACTGGCGACGTAGGAAGTGATGGGAACGGAACCACTCGAAGCCGGTGCCGTCCATTGCACACTCGCTTGACCACTCGAGGCCGTGGCGGTGACGGCCGTGGGGGCATCAGGAGAGGTGATGCACGTGTTGCCGCCCATCATGCAGTTACGGATAGCACCGGTGCCGGTCGTCGTAAAGCCGAGGGTCATCGTTTCACCGGGGTAGAGGACGTGGGCGAAACTTGGCGCCACGACCGTGACGAGGGTGCCCGAGCCGAGCGGCGTACTGGTGGCCACCCCGTTCCATAAATCGACCAGTGTCGTTCCAGCTGGCAATTGGAAGGAGAAGGACCACGGGTTGGTGGCCGACCCCACGTTGAGGAGCGAGGGGTTCGAGATGGTGAAGCTTGAGCTATACCCGGCGGTCCACCAGTTGTTTGATCCGTAGGTGAGAACGGCGGCCGAAAGGGCGTACGCCACGGTGTAGCTCACCGGTGATCCAGTCGATGCCAGATAGTTAAGGCCCGAAGCCAGTTCGGGTACCAAGGTGCAAGTGCCCACCCCGACGTAGACGACTTCGTCGGCGCCGGGGGCCACCATGCATACCGTCGGCGTTGCGCTGGTCACACTGGTTGCTCCATCGCCAGTCGTAGCGATGATGGGCGTGTAGATGTTGTCGTAGGTGTCCTCAGTGGGCAGATTCGAAATTGTGGGGGCTGTTGGCGTCGCCTGGGTAATAGTGATGACGCCCGCGACGTAGGAAATGGCGTAGTTGAGGGCTCCCGCGCCGGCGCAGGTGGAGGCGTACGCCCCAGCGTTATAGCCACCCTTGGCCGTGGTGGAGCAGACGGGATAGGCGCTGAGTGCCGACGTGGACTCGCCATTGACAAAACCGCGGTAGCTGGCGGTCACGATAGGGACAGCCTGGTTAAAGACCGACGAACCGCTCGAAGCCGTGATGGTGAGTGGTGCGGGGCTGACGAGAAAACTCTGGGCGGAGCCGTCTGAGGCGAGGTAGTTCGTTCCGGATGAAACATGCGCCGTCAATGTGCACGTACCGACGGTGAGGTAGGTCACAACCCCACTCGAGGCATTCACCACACAAATAGACGTGGTCGAACTGGTGACTCGACGAGTACCGTCGCCATTGGTCGAGACGTTCGGTGTGTAGCTCTGACCGTACAGCGCATTCGACGGAATATTCATGATCGTGGGCGAAACGGCAGTCGCCTGATTGACGACGTAGCTCTGAGCCGCACCGTCGGCGCCGGCGTAGTTAACACCGCTGGCCACGTGGGCCACCAAAGTGCAGGCCCCCACGGTGAGGTACGAGACCGTGCTCCCGCTCACGCCACAAACACCCGGTGTACTACTCGTCACGCTGGTTGTGCCATCACCCGTCGTCGCGACTACCGGCGTAAACGTGGTGCCAAAGTAGACGCTGCTCGGCAGATTCGAAATAGTGGGGGTCGTCGACGACGCCTGGGTTACCGTGACAGTGCCACCGGCGAAGGTGATGGCGTAGTTAGTGCCCACCGCCCCTCTGCAGTCAATGGCGTAGTTGCCAGGGTGGGAGGCCGTCGTGGCGGAAGTGGTGCAGGTTGCCACCGACGAGAGTGACGCAACGGAGTCACCCGCGACGAAGCCAACGTAGGTCGGCGTCAGGGACGCGCTCGTTCCGTACGGAATCGACTGGGTCGGTGCGTACACCGTCAGGGGCGCTGTGCGAACGGTGGTGGTGCCGGGGTTGTAGGTGACGCTGTAGTTCGTGTCAACCGCACCCGAACACGTGGCACTGTAGGTTCCGACGGGTGACGTACTCGTGGCCCCTGATGAACATGTGGGTAAGGAGGTGAGCGAGGCAAGGGTGTCACCATTGACAAAGCCGCTGTACGACGGCCGAGCCGTGATCGACGATCCGTACGTCACGGACTGACTCGAGGCCGTGATGGCCAGTGGGGCGGGTGCCACCGTAAACGATTGGGCGGCGCCGGTTTGCGCCACGTACGAACCCGACTGTGCCGTCGAAGCAGTCAGTGAACACTGGCCGGCCCCAATAAACGACACCACGAAACCCGATACGCCGCAGACCGAGGGGGTCGACGTCGCGATAGTGGGGGCACCGTCGCCAGGCGTCTGGCTCACCGTGGCCGTAAAGGATTGACCATACAGGGGCACGCTCGGAATGTTCGAAATGGAAGGTGTGCCTGGCGTGGCGAGGACAGTCACGGCCGACGAAGGTGACGATGACGGCGAGGTGCCACCACTATTTGTCGCGGTCACCGAGACGGTGTACGACGTACCGCTCGACAGACCAGTGATGGCGCACGATGTACCGGACGTCGTGCAGGTTTGTCCACCGGGGTTCGCCGTGGCCGTGGAGGAGTCGACGGTACCCGCCGGGGCGGTCCAGGACACGACGAGTGACTGCGCACCATTGGTTGAGGCCGACACGTTGGTTGGCGCAGCGGGTGCGGGAACCGGAGGTGTCGCGGGCGCAATTGAAACCGATCCAGTGTTCCCGTTGAGCTGATTTGAAGCCAAGCCGTCATTCGACCACGTGACGGTAGAACTTGCGCTGTAGGAACCACCAGCACCGCCACCGCCACTCGTTCCGCCACCACCACCGCCGTAGCCCGCACCACCACCGCCACCGGCATAGGCGCATCCGCTGTACTGATCACACGGACTCGAGGCCGTACCATCACCACCCGCGCCGTTCAGTCCTCCAGAGCCGTCGTTCGCACCAGAGCCTCCGGTACCGTTGGACCCACCCGCGCCCGCGCCCGCGCCACCACCAGTGCCGCCGTCGCCATTCGACTGACCACCAACACCGCCATTGCCGCCACTTTCACGACCACCACCACCACCGCCGCCAGCAACAACCAATACGGTGCCGGTTGTTTGGTCGACAACGGCGGTCGAGCCGCCGCCACCACCCGATCCGTAGCCATTGCCGTTCCCGCCAGAGCCATACCCCCAGCCACCAGATCCTCCGCCGCCATTACCAGTACCGTGAGCGCCCTGGTGAGCAACGTAAATGGCAAGGGTATCGCCAGGGGTGACGTACATCGACGTGGTGACCACTGCGGCGGCTCCAGCACTCACGATCGGGTTCAGACCGACCCCGGCGCCGTCACCACCACTGGCGATGATTTGCACGTAATTTTCCCCCGCCGGTACGACCCAGGTTTGGGCGGCGTTCCCAGTCGCGCTAAAGGTCGTTGCGGCCGACACGGGCGTGGCCGTGAGAACCGACGTGGCCGCGGTGGCGCCAAGAAGTGACGCGACGAGCCACGCTGTGACGGCTGCGTTCAATTGCGAGACTCGGCCTCGTAACGAGGCCAATTTCGGAAGCGGCATTAGTGGTGAAATCCGTTCTTCGATTGGTACGACTTCGGTGCACCAACGCCATGCCAACGGCCAGAGTTGATAACACTGTTCCTAACTATAGATTTTGCATACAGTGATTGCAATAGCCGGGGCGAGAGTTTCTTCGTTCTTAAACACCAACACCGCTCCGAGCAAAGGAGCGGTGTTGGCGAGAACGAACGGTGCACGAGTACCACTGCCCCACGCAGCGTTACTCGTTTAGGCGACGCAGCTACTGCCTCCCGCCACGCAGGTAGACGGCGACTTCGATCCGACCACGTTGAAGTACACCGCCACCGATGACCCCGGGGCCAGGCTGGGTGCGTAACTCGGGCCGGTGACGGTGACGGTGGTCACGCCGGCGCTCACCGTGGTTGCGTACGAAGCGTTCCACACGTTGCCGATCGTCGTGCCCGCCGCCAACTTGAAGCTAAACGTCCACGGGGTGCTCTTCGACCCAACGGTGTTGACCGTCGAATTGATCAGGGTGTAGTGACCTTGGTAGCCAGTCGGCCACGTGAAGTCCTTGACGAACAAGAAGTGCAGTGAGGCATTCTGGGTCAAGACTGCGGGGGTGGCCGCATTCGACGCGCTCGAGGCGGCGCTGGCGCCAGCGCCATTGGTGGCCGTCACGGTGAACGTGTAAACGGTACCGTTCGTGAGACCGGTAAAGGTGCACGAGGTGGTTGTAGTGGTGCAGGGCGCTGGGGCCGTGCCCGAGGTGTGTGCCGTCACGGTGTAGCCGGTGATGGCGGTGCCGCCGTTGTAGTGGGGTGCCGTCCAGGTCACGGTGATCTGGGCATTACCAGCACTGGCCTGCACCGACGTCGGTGCGTTTGCGGCGCGCAGTGGCGTTGCCGTGCTCGTCGTCGACACGGTGGAGGCGTAACCAGCGGCGGTGATTGTCGTCACCGAGAAGGTGTAGGCCGTGCCATTGGTGAGGCCGGTGATGACGCAGGTCGTCGTCGAGGTGTAGCAATCGTTACCACCGGGTGAGGCCGAGACGTAATAGCCGGCGATGGTCGAACCACCGAGGGCACTCGGGGCGGTCCAGCTCACGCTGGCCGACTGTGACGCGGTGGTCACGGCACCAATGGTGACGACACCAGGTGCCGCGAACTGCGTGACTGCACCTGAGGCCGCCGAGGCGGTAGAGGTGTAGCCACCAAGGTTGGTGGCCTTCACCGTGAAGGTATACGCCGTGCCGAGGGTGAGGCCGGTGAAGACACAGGTTGTGGTCGTCACGGCCACGCAGGCAGCGGGCGTCGTCACGGAGGGGCTCGCGGTCACGGTGTAGGAAACGAGTGCCGAACCACCAGTGAACGAAGGTACCGACCAGGCCACGTGCACCGCTCCCCCACTGATGAACGTCCAGACACTGTCCGGAGCGTTCGGCGTGAGGTTGATCGTGACGGCGCTCGACGCCGCCGAGGCCACACTGGTCAGTGCGGCGGCGTTCGTCGCGGTCACCGTGAAGGTGTACGACGCGCCATTGGACAAGCCGGTGAACGTGCAACGCAGCGTCGCCGTGACACAGGGTGCCGGCGTGGTGCCCGTTGCGTGTGCGGTGACCGTGAAGCTCGTCAATGCGGCGCCACCGGTGTTGAACGGCGCGCTCAGCACTACCACCGCCGTCGATCCCGAGACGACCACATTGGTGATCGTTGGTGCATCGGGTGCACCAACCGGGGTGACGCTGGCCGAAGCCGTCGAGAGCGAACTCGAGACGCCCGCCGAGTTGATGGCGCGAACGACGAAACTGTACGCCGTACCGTTGGTCAGGTTGGTGAAGGTGCAGGTGTTCGTGGCGAGTCCTGCGCCCTTCAGGGTGCAGGTGTTCCACGAGGCGCCGACCACACTCACCACGTAGGAGACGCCCGAACCCGAGCCCCACGTCGAAGGAGTCGACCAGGTCACCGTGGCCGAGCCACTCGATTGGGTGGCGACCACAGTGGTGGGGGCCGAGGGTGAGGTCAATGACGTCACACCACCCATAGTGAAGCTACTGATTGCGCCGGGTCCAGTCGTGGTGAAGCCAATCGTGACCGACTGTCCTGGGGTCAGGTAGGGCGAGTCACTGAGAGCGGTAACGGTAATCAGTGAGCCATCAGCGGTAGGCGTTGAGGTGTAGGTCGCACCCCAGAGGTTGGAAACGGTTGAACCAGTCGGCACCACGAACGTGAAGCTCCACGGTACGTCGGGCGTACCGACGTTGAGCAACGTGTTGTCGGTCAGCGTAAGTGACGAGTTGTACCCATTGCCCCACCAGTCCCAGGTGCCGTACGTAACGGCTGCTGCGGTGTTGGCATAGGCGACGGTGTACGACATCGGGGTGCCGTTGGCGGCTGCGGCATAGTTCGCACCGGCGGCCAACGTGGGTGTCAACGTGCAGGTACCAACCCCGACGTAGACAACTTGGCCAGTAGTCGGTACCACCAGGCAGACTGACGGCGTCGACGACGAGACCATGGCGACGCCGTCACCGGTGGTCGAAATCGCGGGGGTGTAGACGTTGTCGTACGTGTCCATCGTCATCGGGTTCGTGATCGAGGGCACGGTTGGTGTCGCCGGAGTGATGGTGACAGTGCCGGGCACGTAGACGAATGAGTAGTTCGTCGCCACCGCATTTGCGCAGGCCGTGGGGTACGTTCCAGCACTGGCGTAGACCTTGACGGTGCTGGCGCAGACGGGGAAGGCGTTGAGCACTTGCGTGTTCTCACCGTTGACGAAACCGCTGAAGGATGGGGTTATGGTCGGCAACGTCGTGTTGTAGACCATGGTGCCGTTCGAGGCCGTCACGGTGAGTACCGCCTTGGTCACCGAGAAACTCTGAGCGACCCCAGTGGCACCGACGAAGTTCGCGGTCGTGGCAATGTGGGCCACCAAGGTGCAGGTACCGATGGTGAGGAAGGTCACGAGACCAGTGCCCCCGTTGACAACACAGACGCCCGAAGTCGAACTCGTTACCGTCGTAGCGCCGTCACCTACGGCCGACACCGATGGAGTAAAGGTTGATCCGTACGAAACACTCGAGGGGAGGTTCGAAATCGTTGGCGTCGTGGACTGACCCTGGGTCACGGTGAAGCCAGTCAACGTGGTGGAACCGGCGTTGGTCGTGGCGGTTGCCGCTACCGACACCGTCAAGACACAGCTTCCAACGCCGACGTAGTTGACGGTGCCATTCGTAACGCTGCAGACGCTGGGCGTCGTTGCGGCAATGGTGACACCCGTGCTTGGTGAGGAAACGGGAGTAAAGGAGTTGCCGGCGGTAGCCGAAGTAGGCAAGTTGCTGACTGAGACGGTGGGGGCGGCACCCTTGGTCACGGTGATTGAACCATTGACGAACGTCAACTGGTAGTTGGGCGCCGAACCACCAGCGCAACTCGACACGTACGAGCCCGGGCTCGATGTCGAAGTGACGTAGGCGGTGCAGTACGGCATCACCGAGATGGCGCCATTGCTCGACGTGTCACCGCCGAGGAAGCCACTGTACGAGGCAGTAATGATGGGTGCGGTCGCGCCGTACGCAAGAGAGGCGCTCGACGCGGTTACCGTCAGAGGTGCGGGTGAGACCCAGAACGACTGACCATTGTTCGTACTGGCGGCGTAGTTCGTGCTCGCAGCGACACTCGTGACCAACACACAGTTGGCATTGGCCTTGAGGAGCGTGACAACGCCGGTACCGGCATCGACAGTGCAGACACTGGGCGAGTTCGACGAAACCGTCGCGACTCCGGTGCCAACCTTCGTCACCACGGGAGTGAACGTATGACCGTACACCACACTGGAGGGAGTGGCGATGGTCGGTGCGGTGGGGGTGGCCTGATTCACGGTCAGCGATCCGCTGACGTAGGCAATGGTGTAGTTCGAGACTTGCGCCCCAGAGCAACTGGTCGTGTAGGAGCCCGGCGCTGATGCGTTGGTTGCGGTCGTCGTGCACGTCGGCAGCGTCGACAACACGCTCGCGTCGTCACCGTTGACAAAGCCGCTGAACGTGTAGGTAATGACGGGCGGTGTGGCGCCAAAGCTCATCGTGGGATTCGACGAAGTAATGGTCAACACTGGCGACGTCACCGTGGTGACACCCGAAACGTAGACAATTTGGTAACTGCTCGACGACGCACCCCAACATACTGAGGTGTACGTGCCGGGCACTGAGCTGTTCGTCGTGCCCGACGTACACGTCGGGGTCGAGGTAAGTGAGCTGGCACTATCGCTGCCGACGAAGCCACTGTAGGTAGGCGTGGTCGAAGCCGTCGCGCCATACACAATCGACTGCGTAGGCGCAGTAATGGTCAACGTCGCCTGCGAGACGGTGGTGACGCCACTGACGTACTGGAACGTGTAGTTAGCCGCCACACCTCCCGAACACGTTGACGTGCCCGATGAGCCGGCCGGCGTAGCGGACGTGGTGCCCGACGCACACGTCGGGGCCGTCGTCAGCGACGCCGCAGTGTCACCATTCACGAATCCGCTGTAGGTGGGCGAACCAACGGTGGTGGTGCCGTAGGCGACACTTGATGATGGTGCCGTCACCGTCACTACCGCAGGAGAGACCGTAAAGGTCTGTGCCGAGCCCGACAATGCACTGTACGTGCTCGAGGCCGCGGTTTGGGCAGTAAGCGAACAGGTGCCGGCGGCAATGAAGGTGACGGTCCGGGGATTCGAGACGGTGCACACGGACGTTGTATTCGACGTCACTGACGCCGCGCCATCGCCGGTGGCTTGGCTTACCGTTGCCGTGTACGTACCACCGTACGTTGCACTTGAAGGGACGTTGGTAATGGATGGGGTGGATGGCGAAACGAGCAAATTAATAGAAGAAGAGGCACTAAAGCTACCGGTGCCGATTGCGTTGATGGCCGCCACCTGAAGGTACACATTTGCACCACCCGTCAACCCTGTTGCCGTACAGCTCGTCGTCGACGCAGAAATTGACCCACAGGTGCCACCAGTGACTGTCGTCCACGTGGCGTTGTCGGTCGAGTACCGCACGACGTAGCCGGTTACTGCACTCCCGCCGGAAAAGGAAGGGGCCGACCACGACACCGTCGCTGACGATCCAGAAACTGGTGCGGCGCTGACGGTTTGTGGTGCGGCGGGAGCGGAGGAACCGCCGATCGTCAAAATGTCGAGACCCGGGAGATAGGGCATCGTCACGTAGACGTGTGTACCGTCTGACGCGGCTTGCCATGGCTGTGCGTTTGCGCCGCTCCCGGGAAGGGCGATAGTACTGAGAACGACACCAGTCTGAGCGTCAATCTTGGTCACCGAGTTACTGCCGTAATTCGAGGACCACACGAAACTCCCGTCATCGGTGATTCCCACGTATGAACCAGAAACAGACAGTGTGCTCACGACGGAACCACTGGCCTTACTGATCTGCATTACCTTGCTGCCGCCTGAAGTCCATACGTAGTTGGCGTCACCTGTGATGCCAACTTGACCTTGCGACAACGAGATCGTACGAACCAAAGACCCATCACTCGCGTTCAACTCTGAGACGTTGCTGTCGCCATAGTTCGGTACCCAGACGTGTGTGCCGTCGGCGTAGACCGACCACGGCTGGTTGCCGACAGCAATGGTGCGCACTACCGTCGCGGTGGCGGCGTCAATCTCCGTCACTGAGTTACTGTTTCGGTTTGAGACCCACACGTGCGTACCGTCGGTGGAACAGGCCATCGGGTACTTCTGAACGGTGATCGTGCCAACAACCGAACCATCGCTCGTGTTGATTTCGGTTACAACACCGTTGTTCCCAGAATTACCAGACCCATCAATGACGCTCGTCACCCAGACATGGGTACCGTCATCACAAATACCAATGGGACCCAGGGTGACGGGGATCGAGCGCACGACCGCACCGGTCGATTCGTTGTATTCCGTTACCGTCGCCGTGCCGTTGTTATTGAAGTCGTCAACCCACACGTGGGTACCATCGAGAGCCACGCCCTGCTCCTCGAGTCCGGTGTTCAGGGATGTAATTGCCGACACCGTAAAACTCTGAGCCGACCCTGATCCGGCCGGAGCCGAACCACTCGCCGCAACGGCAGCTGTCAACGTACACGTACCAGCGGTCGTGACGTTAACCCGACCTCCTGAGACCGTACAAACGGACGTCGTAGACGACGTCACGGATGTTGCGCCGGGGCTCGTCGTGGTGAAGGTTGGTACGAAAGAAAATCCCGGCGTCGCCGAGGTGGGCATGTTGTTGATTCTGATGGATGGAAGAAGGAACGAGGCGCTGAAGGTTCCGGTGCCGATTACGTTGACGGCCGCCACCTCAAAGTACACATTCGAGCCGCTCGGCAACCCAGTCGCCGTGCAGCTCGACGTTGCGTTCGTGACTGACGCACAGGTTCCACTGGTGACACTCGTCCAGGAGGTGTTGTTGGTGGAGTACTTCACGACGTACCCAGTGAGCGGACTTCCGCCGTTCGACGAAGGTGCCGACCACGACACCGTCGCTGACGAGTTCGACGCCAGAGTGGCGCTCACGCCTTGTGGCGCTGTGGGCGCCGTTGCCGTTGCCTCCGCCGATGCGGCGAAGTAGGAACCAGCACCCACCGTATTGACTGCGTCAATACGGAAGCTGTAGGTGACGCCGGTGGTAAGACCAGTGATTGTGCAGGTGGAACTCGACGCCGAGAGTCCCGAACAACCACCCGACGTGATGGCGTTGTAATAGCCACCCCCAACACTTTCTTGAACATTGAAGCCAGTCAGTGTGGCTCCACCAGAGGCCGCTGGCGGCGTCCACGACAGCGTCGCTTGACCGGCCACGCTGGTGTCAACGTTCAAGAATGGCGTGGATGGAACCGTCGCCGCTCCGCCAGGAAGTTTGACAAACGGGCCACCATTGTCCCCGAGATAGACGTTCGCACCATTGGCGTACATCGTGTACGTCGAGGACGTTGACTGAGCGAATGAGTTGACGAGCGTGTTCGTACTCGTGTCGGTCTGAGAAATTGATGATGACAACAGTGTCCACAGATTGCGACCGTCACTCGTGACCGCACCGTAGCCGCCGAGTGAGGGCAAGTTGACAGTGGTGACCGCAGGGGAAAGTACGTCGGCGGGAAATTCCCACGCCGTCGCTACTGCATCATTGCGAACAAAGATATTGCCGCCGTCACTTGTGATGACGTAGGTGAAGTGCCCAACATTGATCTGGGTAGCGGTGGTCGAACTCGTTGCAGTTACCGGAATCATTGAGACGTAGTTCGCCGTTTCACTCGTGGCGTAGACGTAATTACCATCGTCGTAAAGTCCGCGGGGCCGGGGAATGTTCGAAATAGTGGCGACGATAGCTCCGGTTGAAATCGAAATTTTCGAGACAGAGTTTGATCCACTGTTGGCGACCCAAAGATAGTTCGCATCGCGCACAATGTCGAGCGGGGTCGTGCCCACCGGAATGTTTGACAGATACGTACCACTGGTGCTGATTTTCGCCACGTAGTTCTTGTTGTAGCACGGAACGTACAGCGTGCTACCCACGAGCGCGATACTCGTCGCACCTTGAAGGTGCGTGGGGTCGTTCAGCTGCCACACCTGGGCACCGGTCGACTCGTTGTACTCCGTTACCACACCAGTCTCTTGTGTCGTCCAAATGTATGTCCCGTCGCCGTAGGTGCGGTCAGCAGTGTTCCCAGCGCTGCCCCCAATCGTGACCAAGGGTATTGAGGCCGCTTCGGTAACGCTCGAGGTGGCACTGTCGCCGGTCGCGTTATTCGTGATCGTGAACGTGTAGGTCGTTCCATTCGTCAGACCGGTGAAGTCGCAGTAGTTATTTGGCGTGTTCGTGCATGAACTTGGCGGGGTAACCACGGGAGAAGACGTCACACTCCAGGTTGGATCGGCGCCACCGGTGGGGGCGGGCACGGCCCACGACAGGGTGGCCGTGTGGTTCGCGGCAAAGTCGATCGCGATGCCCGTTGGCGTACCCGTCGCGCTCGCAGTTGTCGCAGTGGCGAGCACACCAAGGGGAATACCCGTCGCGATGAGCGCGACGCTCAGCGCCGAAGCGAGACGACGAGCGACTGCCCGTGGGAACGTACGACACGCGAGAACAACCGTGGTGATTGAGAACATGAGGATCCTTTACTCGAACCATCCGTCAAACGCGCGTTTGATTGATGGCCGGTGGTGTGAGATTTTAGAAACGCTGTTCTCAAAACTAGTATTTGCATACAGCGATTGCAATAGGAATTTCACCGCGCCGTTTCAGCTCGGTCACCGCGCAAAATCGGGTTTTAAACGACACAATCCCCTGACCAGTGCGATGGCACCGACCAGGGGATGGCGTGGGACGTAGTCGTCAAAGCGACGACGCGACAGGGTTTAGAGCAGACCCAAGGCCTGCACCTCGTCGCGCTCGGAAAGTAGTTCATCCGTCGTTGTCTTAATGCGGCCCGCGCTGAATTCGTCAATCGCGAAACCTTCCTTGACGGCCCAGTTGCCGTGACCGTCAGCCTGAATGGGCAGTCCGAAGGTCAACCCCTCTGGCACGCCATACTCACCGTTGCTCGTCACCGCGACCGAAACGCAGTCGTCCGCGGCCGTGGGCGTCGTGAGTGAAACGACGGTGTCGATTGCCGCGTTCGCAGCGGAGGCCGCGGAGGAAAGGCCGCGGGCCTCAATGATGGCCGCGCCACGCTTCTGCACGGTAGTGATGAAGTCACCCTGAAGCCACTCGGTGTCAGTAATGACGTCGGTGGCGGCACGACCACCGATGGTGGCATTGGTGAAGTCGGGATACTGCGTAGCGGAGTGGTTACCCCAGATCACGAGGTTCTTCACGTCAGCGACCGGTGCACCGGCCTTCTTGGCCAGCTGCGTTTCGGCGCGGTTCTGGTCCAAACGGGTCATGGCGAACCAACGGTCCGCGGGCACCTCGGGTGCGTTGGAACGGGCGATCAAGCAGTTCGTGTTGCAGGGGTTGCCCACCACCAGGACGCGAACGTCGCTCGCGGCATTTTCGGCAATGGCGCGGCCCTGCGGTTTGAAGATCCCACCGTTGATCGTGAGCAGGTCACCACGCTCCATACCGGCCTTGCGCGGTACCGAACCAACGAGTAAGGCCCAGTTGGTGTTAGTGAAGGCGTGGTTGAGGTCACTGGTCATCTCGATGCCGGCGAGCAACGGGAAGGCGCAGTCGTCGAGTTCCATGGCGACACCCTCGAGGGCCTTCATCGCGGGCTCAATTTCGAGCAAGCGCAGCACGACGGGAGTGGTAGCGCCCAGCAGTTGACCCGACGCAATACGGAATAACAACTGGTAGCCAATCTGGCCAGCGGCGCCGGTAACAGTGACGTGAACGGGAGTAGTCATGAGGGTCCTTTAGTTCTTAGAGGCGGTCAACGATGGCGGAAGCGAATTCGGAGCACTTAACTTCGGTGGCTCCGTCCATGAGGCGGGCGAAGTCGTAGGTCACGATCTTGTCGGCAATGGTGGCCTCGAGCGCCCGAACAATGTCGTTAGCGGCGTCGGTCCATCCGAGGTGCTCGAACATCAAAACACCTGATAAGAGAACTGAACCGGGGTTGACCTTGTCCTGGCCGGCGTACTTGGGCGCCGTACCGTGGGTGGCTTCGAAGATACCGTGACCAGTGACGTAGTTAATGTTGGCACCGGGCGCGATACCGATACCGCCGACTTGGGCGGCCAGCGCGTCCGAAAGGTAGTCCCCGTTCAGGTTCATCGTGGCGATGACGTCGAAGTCCTTCGGACGGGTGAGCACCTGCTGCAGGGTGATGTCGGCAATAGCGTCCTTGACGAGGAGCTTGCCCTCGGGGTTGCCGCCACAGTCGTCCCAACCAACGGCCACGTCGCTGAACTCGTCCTTGACCAACTGGTAGCCGTACTTCATAAAGGCACCTTCGGTGTACTTCATGATGTTGCCCTTGTGGACGAGGGTCACCGAGGGGCGGTCGTGCTTGAGGGCGTACTCAATCGAGGCCCGGATCAGGCGCTCCGAGCCCATCTTCGAAATGGGCTTGATGCCAATGCCACTCATCTCGCGGATATCCCATCCGTAGTTGTCGTGCAGGAAGGAGCGAAGCTTTTCGGCCGCTTCCGTACCGGCTTCCACTTCCATACCGGAGTAAACGTCTTCGGTGTTTTCACGGAAGATGACCATGTCGACGTCTTCGGGCCGCTTGACTGGCGACGGCACGCCTTGGAACCAGCGCACGGGGCGCAAGCACACGTAGAGGTCGAGAATCTGACGAAGGGCGACGTTCAGCGAACGAAAGCCGCCACCAATCGGGGTGGTCAGTGGGCCCTTGATACCAATGAGGTACTCACGAAAGTCGGTGATGGTCTCATCGGGGAGCCAGTTACCGGTCTCGTTGAAGGCCTTCTCGCCGGCGAGTACTTCCTTCCACTCAATGGTCTTGCCGTACTTCTTCGCGGCGGCGTCAAGAACGAGCTTGGCGGCGGGCCAGATGTCAACGCCCGTGCCGTCGCCCTCGATGAAGGGGATGATGGGATTGTCGGAAACGTGCAGCACGCCATCGGCGCTCATTGTGATTTTGTCAGCCATACCCCCATTCTACGGAGGGATCCGAGGCCCCTCAGGGGTGAAACCCTTTTAGGAGTGATATCCGTCATCACCGAAGAGCGCGGTGTGCATTTCTCGGGTCGCGGTGGAGCGGTTAAGGGTATAGAAATGCAGACCCGGTGCGCCGAGGGAAAGGAGTTCGCGACACATTTCAGTGGCCGCGGCAATGCCCTCGGCGCGCACGGCGACCGCTCCCCCGCGCCGATCGGCTGCTTCCAGGCGGGTAATCAACGCAGGTGGCACCGCAGCCCCCATCTGGGCCATGCGCTGCACGCCAGCCAGGGTGGTGACGGGCATAATTCCTGGTAAAACGGGCTTGGTCACCCCGAGTGCGCCCAGTTCGTCGACCAAACGAGACCAGTCTGCGGTGGAGAAGAAGAACTGGGTCACGGCAAAGTCCGCCAGGTTGAGTTTCTGGGCGAGGTAACGGCGATCGCTGGCCAGGTCCGGTGATCGGGGGTGGCCGAGGGGGTGAGCGGCCACACCAATGGAGAACGTGCCCACTTCTCTCGCCAATGCGACCAGTTCGCTGGCGTGCGAGAACTCGGAGTCGACCAGGGCGGGGTCATCGGGAATGTCGCCGCCGAGGGCCATGACGTTACACACCCCCGCTGCGAGATAGTTCTGCAGAATCTCGCGCATCTCTGCACGAGAGTGCCCCACACAAATCAGGTGCGCCATGGCCGTGGAGCCCTGCAACTGGATTTTCCGGACGAGATCGTAGGTGCGCTGCCGTGATTCGCGGCCGCCCCGGTACGTTACCGAGACGAACGAGGGACTGAGCGGTGCCAGCTGGCGAATGGTAGTGGCCAGCGTCGTCGATTCCTCATCCGACTTCGGGGGGAAATACTCGAATGACCGCGTCGTTGACGCCGCCAAAATGTTGTGAATCAGCACTCGGACTAATTTCGTCCGAAGTCGTCATCAAGACGCACGATGTCGTCTTCCCCGAAGTAGGTACCGGTCTGAACCTCAATGAAGACCACGTCGTCGGTGCCACGGTTTTCGCAACGGTGCGCCTGACCGATAGCAATATCGACCGACTGACCCGGGAGCCGTTCGAAAGTCTCGCCGTCGAGGGTCACCGTGGCCACACCCGAGACAATGAACCAGTGTTCAGCGCGCTTTTCGTGGGTCTGGTAGCTCAGTCGCTTCCCCGGGGCGACGACAATGCGCTTGACCTTGTGGTCATCGCAGACGTCGTCGAGCACGGTGAAGGTGCCCCACGGGCGCATATCAAACTCTCGGCCAAAGGTATCGGTCATCAGACACTCACTTTCTCAGCAGCTAACACAGCGTTTCGAAGCAGCATCGCTCGGGTCATCGGACCAACTCCCCCAATTCGGGGAGTAATCCACCCGGCCACCTCCGTGACCTCATCAGCAATATCTGACAGTAATTTAGCACCGGCCCAACTCGTACCGGCGCCAACCACCGCGGCGCCTGGCTTGATCATGTCCGGCGTCACGAGACCGGCCACACCGGCGGCCGAGATCACCACGTCGCCCTCACGGACCAGGGCGCCCATGTCGTCGACACCCGTGTGCACGACGGTGACGGCGGCGTTGCAGCCCGGGCGACGCATAGCGAGGAGCAGGGAAAGTGGTCTTCCGATGGTGAGTCCACGTCCAATCACGACGACGTGCTTGCCCTCAACCGGCACGCGGTGAGCAGCGAGGAGCTCGACGATGCCCGCCGGCGTGCAGGGCAGTGGCCCCGGGGTCCCCATGACGAGGCGACCGAGGTTCGTGGGGTGCAGTCCGTCAACGTCCTTGGCGGGATCGATGCGCAGTAAGACTGCCTCTTCGTCGAGTCCAGCGGGCAGCGGCAACTGGACGAGAATGCTGTGCACGGCGGGGTCTGCGTTAAGCGCGTCAACGACGGCCTCTACTTCGGCCTGCGTAGCGGAGGAGGGCAGCGAGTGGTGGAACGAGCGAATGCCGACCTCTTCACAGTCGGCAATTTTCATCGCCACGTACTTTGCACTCGGGCCGTCATCGCCCACGAGCACGGTACCCAGACCGGCAGGGCGGCCCGCCGAGGCGAGCCAGAGGGCTCGGTCGGCAAGTTCCATTTTGATTCTTCCGGCCAACTTGTTGCCGTCGAGTAGTTCCGCCATGGTGCTCCTTAGTGTCGAAAGTGACGCTCACCCGTGAGCATCATCACAATTCCGGCGGCGTTCGCCGCGTCGATTACTTCCTGATCACGCACCGAACCACCGGGCTGCACCACGGCCGTTACGCCAACCGTGGTCAACGATTCGAGTCCGTCGGCGAAGGGGAAAAAGGCGTCCGAAGCAGCGGCTGATCCGACGGCGAACTCCCCCGCCTTGCTCGCGGCAATGCCGGCCGCCACCACGCGAGACTGTTGACCAGCCCCGACGCCAACGGCCACGCCGTCGCGGGCCAGCACGATGGCGTTCGAGGTGGTGCGAGCACACACTCGCCAGGCGACTTGGAGGTCTTCGAGTTGCTGCGCAGTGGGCTGCTTCTCGGTCACACAGCGCCACTGCGCCACTGGCACGAGCAGTTCATCCGCATTCTGCACCAGCGCCATGGCACCAAAGGTGCGCACCGAGAGCCCTAGCGCCTCAGGCGCTGGGGCGGCCAGCAACCGAGTGGCCTTGCGGCGGGCCACCAACGTGGCCACGGCCTCAGGGGTGAACGACGCAGCGATAATGACGTCGGCCTGGGGTCCGGCGGCAATGGCGCCGGCGAGGGCCTCGTCGAGTTGGCCACCAATCGCCACGATGCCGCCAAAGGCGCTCTGGGGGTCAGCGGCGAGGGCCTTGGTGAAGGCGTCGAGGAGCGACTCGCCGAGCGCCGCACCCGAAGCGTTGGCGTGCTTGATAATCGCCACCCCAAAGCGGCCAGGGACGTCGGCGCAGAGTTCATGCACCAAACGCCACGCGGCGTCTGCGTCAAACAGGTTGAGGTACGACAGGGGCGAGCCGGCCAACTGCTCGACCGAGTCCCACCACGAGGTGCTCCCGGCGATCCGGTAACGCGCTCCAATTTGGTGGGGATTCTCACCGTACCGAACGACGCTCGCCCGTTCGAGGGTGAGGTGGAGCGTCTCGGGGACGACGGCGTCGATTGCCGATGGATCGGGACCAATGGCCCCACCTTCGTCGAGCCAGGCCACGATGGCGGCGTCGTAGGCGGCAGTGTGAGCAAAGGCGGCGCGAGCCAACGCGTGGCGGGTGGCGTCGCTCAGGGCGCCCGTCGTGCGGAGTTCGTCGAGCACCGACTCATACTGATCAGGACTGGTAACAATACCCACGCTGTGCTGGTTCTTCGCGGCGGCCCGCACCATTGTCGGCCCGCCGACGTCGATGAGCTCAATGGAGGGATTCGAGTCGAAGGGGTAGAGGTTACAAACGACGAGATCGATTGGCGCGATGCCGTGTTCGGCAATGGCCTCGAGGTGCGCGGGCTTGGAGCGGTCGGCCAAGATGCCGCCGTGGATGGCGGGGTGCAAGGTCTTGACGCGGCCGTCAAGCATTTCGGGGAACCCTGTGACGTCGCTGACGTCATCGTGGGCAATACCAGCGTCGGCCAGTGCTTTGGCGGTGCCACCCGAGGCCACGAGTGCGACATCGCACTCGACCAAGTCGCGGGCGAATTCGAGAAGTCCGCGCTTGTCGTAGACGCTTAATAGTGCTCGCATGTAGTCCTCCTACGACGACAAAGTGATGCTGGCCGGCTCGTGTCCGTCCGACAGATTGGCAATAACCCTAGTAAGGACCTCGGGGTAGAGAACGCGCTCAACCAGTTTGATGCGTTCGTGCAAGGTCGATTCATCGTCGGAGTCGAGAATGGGAACGACCACTTGTGCCAGTATCGGCCCGTCGTCGAGGGCCTCAGTCGCCACGTGGACGGTGCAACCCGTCTCTTTGACACCACTGGCGAGCGCGTCGGCCACCGCGTGCCACCCTTTGAAAGAGGGCAGCAGGCTGGGGTGTGTGTTGAGGACGCGCCCGGGGAATCGGTCGTGCAGTGCGCTGGTCACGATGGTGCCAAAGCCGGCCATCGCCACGAGGTCGATGGCGTGGTCCGCAAGGACCTCAGCCAGCGCCACGCTATAGGCGTCTCGGTCGAAGGTAGCGGAGAAACCCCCAAATGCGCCACGGTCGACCAGCACGGACGAAATCCCGGCCTCATTGCCAATGTCGAGACCCCGACATGGTCGGTCAGCAATAACTAGGGCGACGGGAACGCCACAGCGCACAATGGCGTCGAGAATCGTTCCCGACCCCGACACCAAGACAGCGCACCGTGCAGTCAACGAACTACAGCCCGAGTGAGCGGACGATTTCAACCATTTTTTCACCGGCTTCCGTTGGGTTTTGGCAGACGTACACGCCGGCCTCGGCGAGCGCGTCCATCTTGGCCTGCGCCGTTCCCTTGGAACCGGAGATGATGGCACCGGCGTGACCCATTTTGCGTCCGGGGGGCGCAGTCACGCCCGCGATGTAACAGACGACGGGCTTGGTCATGTTGGCCTTGATCCACTCGGCCGCCCGTTCTTCCTCCGAGCCACCAATTTCACCAATCATCATGACGGCCTTCGTTTCGGGGTCCGCTTCGAACGCCTCGAGGCAGTCAATGAAGTTGGTACCGGGAACGGGGTCGCCACCAATGCCGACGCAGGTGGTCTGGCCAATGCCCTGTTGGCTTAGCTCGTGCAACGCCTGGTACGTCAAGGTTCCCGAGCGCGAAACAATGCCCACGGGTCCACCGGGCAACGCAATGTCCCCGGACGTAATGCCGATATTGCACTTACCGGGGCTGATGATGCCGGGACAGTTGGGGCCGAGTAGGCGCACGCCGGGGAACTCCTCCACCAAGCGGTTGTAGGTCACGGCCTCATCGTGGGCCGGAATGCCTTCGGTGATGCAGACAATGAAGGTGATGCCGCCCTCGGCGGCTTCCAAAATCGCGGCCGAGGCAAACTTTGGTGGCACCACGATGAATGAAGCCGTCGCCCCCGTGGCGGCGACCGCTTCCTTCACTGAGTTGAAGACGGGAATGCCGTCAACGTCGGAGCCACCCTTGCCGGGGGTCACACCGCCGACGATCTTGGTGCCGTAGTCACGGTTTCGAAGGCCGTGGAAACGACCCTGGCCGCCCGTGAGTCCCTGGACAATTACCTTCGTGTTTTCGTCAACAAAAATACTCATGGTCGCTCCTTAAGCGTTGGCGAGTGAGACGGCGCGGCGCGCGGCGTCCAACATGGTCGGTTCGGTAATGAGTGCATCGTTCAAGTGCTCGGCCAAAATGGCACGGCCCTCAACGGCATTCGTGCCGTCGAGGCGCAGCACAATGGGCGAGTTGATGGTCACCCGGTTCAGCGCTTCGAGCACACCCTT
This sequence comes from uncultured Actinomycetes bacterium, assembly GCA_903825765.1. GTDB lineage: Bacteria > Actinomycetota > Acidimicrobiia > Acidimicrobiales > RAAP-2 > RAAP-2. Next base: position 21,281 of record CAIKBU010000082.1, read on the forward strand.
GGCGACTTCGTCCACGCGGGTGATGCCACCGAAGATATTCACAAAAATCGCCTTTACCTTGGGGTCGGCATTAATGACCTCGAGGGCCGCCGCCATGACGTCAGCGTTCGCGCCACCACCGATGTCGAGGAAGTTCGCCGCGGTGCCACCAACTTGGTTGACGACGTCGAGCGTCGACATGGCCAAACCCGCACCGTTGGCAATAATGCCGACTGTGCCGTCGAGGCCAATGTAGTTAAGTCCCTTTTCGCGCGCCATGATTTCGCGGGGGTCAATGGTGTCAGTGGCGCGGAATTCGTCCCATTCGGGGTGGCGGAAACTGGCATTCTCATCCAGTGTGACCTTGGCGTCGAGGGCCTTGACCACATTGTCCGGTGTGAGGATCAGTGGATTGATTTCGGCCAAGTCGCAGTCACCTTCGGTATAGCAGCGATAGAGCGAAACCAGCAACGTGGCCGCCTGCTCGCGAGCCACCTCGTCGAGATTGGCCTGGGCGACCCAGCGGCGGGCCGACTCGAGGTCGAGCCCGGTCACGGGGTCAATCGAAAGAAAGGCGATGGCGTCGGGATTCTCTTCCGCCACGACTTCAATTTCGACACCGCCCTCGGCGCTCAACATGCCGAGGTGCATCTTGTTGGGACGGTCCAGCGTGAAGGAGGCGTAGTACTCCTTGGCGATGGAGCTGGCCTCTTCGACCCAGAGACGTCGCACGATGTGGCCCTTGATGTCGAGACCGAGAATGAAGTCGGCGTGTTCGCGCACCTCGTCGACGTTGTTCGCGAGTTTGACGCCACCGGCCTTGCCTCGGCCACCAACCTTGACCTGGGCCTTCAGCACAACGGGGTAGCCAATACGGTCCGCTACGGCAACCGCCTCGGCGACCGTGTCCGCGATGTCACCGACTGGGGTGGGGATATCGAAGCGACCGAAGTACTGCTTCCCTTGGTATTCAAAAAGGTCCATGCTGTCTACTTTCCGTGGGACTGTCGTGGCAAAACGCCGTCGACACGAAGTTCTCCCTAGCAACTTAGGCGACCGACCTAGTGTGCTGGCTCGCGGTACGGCAGCGATGCCCTGAAATTAGTTAGTCGTTATCTCAGACGATAATGCGCAGCCGTGCTGGCGCGACTCAGCCACCGGCGCATGGGGAGAACTAGCCTAGGAACCATGAACGAGACCGGACACCACCGTGGGGCCGTGCGCGCTATGGCGTCGGGTATGCGCATCCCCCAGTGGATAAAAAACGGCCTGGTCTTCATCGCACCCGCCGCCTCTGGTCGCTTTTTCCGTACAGAAGTCTTCGAAAATAGCCTGATTGCGTTCGCCACCTTTTGCGCGATTGCCAGCTGCATTTATCTGGTCAATGACATACGTGACGTCGATGACGACCGCTCCCACCCGTCAAAACGTTTTCGCGCTATCGCGTCGGGTCAACTAACGATCAGTGTCGCCGTCGCCATGGCCGTGCTACTCGGAATCGCGGCCTGCCTGATGCCGCTGGCCCTCAACCACCCACTGGGGCTTTACCTCATTCTGGGGATCTACGTCATCGAGTCATTTTCCTATATTGCTGGGATCAAGCGAGTGGCCATCGTGGAGATGGCCTTCGTGGCGAGTGGCTTCTTTCTCCGTGCCTACGCGGGCGCCGTGGCCAGTCAGATTCCCGTCTCGGAATGGTTTCTCGTCGTCATCTCCTTCGGGGCTCTCTTTCTCGTCGTCGGGAAGCGTTCGGCTGAACTACGCAACGTGGGCACCAAGAATCGCGCCGTGCTGAAGGAATACACCCCGGAATTCCTCAACGCCGCCCTGACCCTGGCGGCCACGGTGGTGGTCACGGCGTACTGCCTCTGGGCCTTCGACACGTCGGCCACTGGACTTTCGTCCGTCAAGCACCTCACCATTGCAATCCGACTCACCGTCGTCCCGGTGGTGCTCGCCGTACTCTTCATTATTCGTGGCGCCGCGTCGCCCGACGGTGAAGCGCCCGAGGACCTACTGTTACGAAATCACACCGTGCAGGTCTTGGCCGTGGTCTGGGCCGCACTCGTGGGGATAGGAGTGTACGGATGAGTCGACAGAAATTGATGGGGTGGGGACGCACGGCTCCCTCCTTCGGCGACCTCCAGCTACCCCGCAGCGAAGAGGACGTGCTCCACGCCCTGGGCCACGGTCCGGTAATCGCTCGCGGTCTCGGTCGGAGTTACGGTGACCCCGCGCAAGTGAGCGGGGGTGTCGTGCTCGACAACCGAGGATTCACCACCATCGGCGAGATCAGCCCCGATGGCGTCGTGACCGTCGAAGCCGGTGTGTCACTGCACGAGTTGCTCAAGGTCACCATCCCACTGGGATGGTTCGTACCAGTGACGCCCGGCACCCGTCAGGTGAGTGTGGGCGGGGCCATCGCGGCCGACGTCCACGGTAAAAACCATCACGTCGACGGTTCCTTTGGTGATCACGTGCTGTCCATGCGTATCCTCACTCCGGTGGGCGCGTTCGACGTGACGCCAACCCACCACGAGGATCTCTTTTGGGCCACCATTGGTGGCATGGGCCTCACGGGCGTGGTGACCTCGGTGACACTTCGCCTCACCGCCATTGAAACCGATCGTGTCCTCGTCGACACGACCAAGCACCGCAATCTGGACAGCGTCATGGACGCCATGCGCACCGGCGATGACGCCTACCGTTATTCGGTCGCCTGGGTCGACTGCATGACGAAGGGCGCGTCAATGGGTCGAGCAATTTTGACCCGTGGTCACCACGCCGGTGTCGACGATGTGGAAGCAGTGACGCTCGCAGGACCGACCAATGCACGTCTGCGCGTGCCCGTTGACGCGCCTTCGGGTCTGCTTAATCCCTTCACTATTCGGGCCTTCAACCAACTTTGGTACCGGGTCGCCCCGTCGAAGAAGGACCGCGAGATCCAGGGCCTCTCCACTTTCTTTCACCCGCTCGACGGGCTCAACGACTGGAACCGCATGTACGGTCGTCGGGGCTTTGTGCAGTACCAGTTCGCCGTTGACGACTACCACGGCGACGTCGTGGTCAAAGCGATTGAGCGACTCTCCTCGTCGGGAGTCCCGAGCTTTCTCGCCGTACTCAAGCGCTTTGGCCCCGGGAACCACGGACCGCTCTCGTTTCCGATGGAGGGCTGGACGCTCGCGCTCGACCTCCCCGTGGGACCGTCGGCGCTCCCTGGGGTCCTCGACGACCTCGACGACCTGGTGCTCGACGCCGGTGGTCGGGTGTACCTCGCCAAAGATGCACGCCTGCGACCCGACGCCGTGCGGGCCATGTACCCGCGTCTCGACGACTTTCTTACCGTAAAACAGACGTACGACCCCGATCAGCGACTCACCAGTGACCTCGCTCGTCGACTCAATATTGGAGGACAGCACTGATGGAAAACGCATTCGGACAGCCCCAGCGGGTCATCGTTCTCGGCGGCAGTTCCGAGATCGCCCGCGCCATCACCAAGAAACTCGTCGCGGCTCGCGCCCACACCGTCGTGCTCTGCGGACGCAACCCCGAGTTACTCGCCAAGGCCAGTGAGGAGGCGCTCGACTACGGTGCCACCGCGACACCTCTCGTCCACCTCGATGCGGAACACCCCGCTTCGGCCACCACGACCGTCGACGAGGCCTTCGCCGCCGCGGGTGGTTCGGTAGACCTCGTGATTGTGGCCGTGGGCCACCTCGGTTCGCAAGCCGACGATGAGACCTCACCCGAGGCCGCCCTCGCCATGATGAACGTCAATTTCACGTGGCCCGTCGTCGCCCTGACCGAAGTGCGCAACCGCCTCGTCGCCCAGGGGAGCGGCCGGATCCTGGTTATTTCGTCAGTGGCCGGCATGCGCGTTCGTCGCAGCGCCTACCTCTACGGAGGTGCCAAGGCCGGCCTCGACCGCCTCGCGGATGGACTGGCTGATTCGCTCGAAGGAACTGGAGCGTCGCTCCAGTTGCTGCGCCCCGGGGCCGTTCGTACCCGTATGACGGCCGGACTCGCCGACATGCCCTTCATGACTGGCCCGAACGAAGTCGCCGAGTACGTCATGGCGGGACTCAGCACCAATCAGCGGGTGATCTGGAGTCCCCCAGTCCTGCGGTGGGTCTACCTCATCTTGCGTCACCTCCCACGCCAGTTGTGGCGCATGGTGATGGATCGCTAGCTACTTCCGCGTGCTCGCGGTCCCGGCCACGAGCTCCTTGGGGCGCAAGCTCATCGTGTAGAAGTCTCGGGTCCACCAGTTGGCAAAGAAGGCGGTGGGGCGTTCGAGCATGGCGTTGGACCCGGCGTTCGCCGCGTTGAGCATGTCAACGCCGGTGCTGCCATTAATCGCGCGGTTGAGCGCCCCGGTGTAGGTGGCGTACACCACCCAGTCGGTGTTCATGTCCATTTCCATGCCGCGCACGGCGCCGGCGCGCACCAACGTGTTCGCGAGGTCGGCAATCGAGAGAGCCGGTCCGCCAACGTAGACGATCGCGCCGTTGGCCGTTACGCCCAGGCCCGAGCGCCACACGTTGAACGTATTCCCCGTCACCTTGCCCCAACGGACATTATTTTGCTGGTTCAGCCCGGCGACAGCCTGGCCACCGTCAACAATCAGGTCGAGATTCTGACGCACGGAGGCGACGTTAGCGAGCGAATGGAAGTCTCGGCCCCACTGACCCAGGGAGATGTCGCCGTTTTTGTAGGTGACGACCGATGCCGCCCCCTTGCGCAGTGGTATCAAGATCTTGCCGTCGGTGAAGTACCCGCCCTGGGCGTCCTGCATGCGAAAGCCCGCGTTGAAAGCGGCGACCAACGAACGAGAATCCACGGCCGTAATGGGGGCGGTGTGACGATACGGGAGACCCTTGGGTCCAGGAATTTGCGAACCGGAGTACAACGTGGCTCGCAGCAGTTTGGTGTCCATCCACGCCACCCCCACCACGTAACTGGTGTGAATAGCGTCGGGTCGCACGAAGGCTTGATAGACCGCGGGCACGCCACCGGCCGTGTAGCGCGCGACGGGGTGCCACACGCCCTCGTCCGCCGCCGGGTGCGCGGCCGGCGAGACAATGCGAGCCGGCACGGGCAGCGCGCCGTGTGGCGTCTTGGTCGGGCCAGTGCCACCACCGCCAAAGGCATTCCCCCCAGGGGTACCGCCCACCTTGGCCCCATTGAACTTGTTGTAGATGTTCTCGAACCACGTGACCAGACCACCGAGACCCTCGTTACGACCCCATTCAGCTCCTCGAGCCATCGCCGAAACACCGTAGGAGGGATCGTGGAGCGCCTGATTGAGCGTGACCCCGTAGTAACCCACCACCGAGACCAACGACACAGACGACAACACCACGAGACGACGCCAATAGAAGACCGCGCGCGAGTGGCGCCGGGCCCTGCGACGTCGCGGCGAGGGCGCAGCGGAGTGTCGAGGCGAAACCATAAGTGCCTAGTTTGCCACCCGCAACTGACTGAAGGGTCACCTTCGTCTCTGTGTGGCGTAAGAAGTGACTAAACAGCCAGATAAACGAGGAACAGCACACCCAAAAAGGCACTAGAACTAGTGGTCACCACCAAAGGAACTCATGTCTCGTTCTGTCCGCTCACTCGCCGTTACGCTCGTTTTACTCACCGGCGCCGCACCATGGTCGTCGGCTGGCGCCTCAGGACTCACGCCCCTCCCCGCCCCCCGGAGCATCTCGTCATTCATCACCCCCGCCTTGCCCAGTGAGGGGGCCTGGGCTCCCGAAGGACGGCGAGTCCATGGCGTGCCCGCCATCTACACCACGTTCCTTCGCCCGCCCCAGAACACTGGCGTTCGCGCTGGCGTGGCGTGGATTGACCCACGGCTGCTCCGCGCCACGCTCTACTCGGGGTCGCTCAGCCCCGGTGGCTATTTTTGGAAGCTCACGGCACCGGTATCGCGGGCGGCGTCACAATCACTCGTGGCAGCTTTCAACGGCGGATTCTTACTCAAGGATTCGCACGGTGGGTACTTCAGCGAGCACCATCTCGTGTCGGCCTTGGTGCCCGGTGCCGCGTCCCTCGTTCTCTACCGTGACGGCACGATGGCGCTCGGTGCCTGGGGCCGCGACCTGTCGATGACGCCCGCAGTCGTCGCGGTGCGACAGAATCTCACGCTGCTCGTTGACCACGGAGCCCCAGTGGCGGGCCTCAATCGATACGACATCGCCGCCTGGGGCTTTGCACTCAACAAGGTCGTTGACACGCCCCGCTCGGCGTTGGGTGTCACCGCGTCGGGCGCCTTCGTCTACGTCGAGGGACCAATGAACGTGACGGACCTGGCGCGCCTGTTGGTGCGAGTCGGCGCTGTTCGAGGGATGGTGCTCGATATGAATCCACTGTGGCCGATTTTCGCGACCTACACGCCCGCCTCACCCACGGGGTACGCGTCGGCGGGTAATGGTCGTGACCTCACCAGCTCGATGCTGCAAACGCCCGCTCGATTCTTTGCGCCGGCCTATTCGCGCGACTTCATCACGCTGTCGTCGAGGTAGCTCAGGCGCGGCGCAGCGGGGTCATGGCCAGCATCAACTGCTTGGGCCCATGGCTATCAAAATTGACGGTGGCGCGAGCACCCGACCCGCTCCCGGCCGTCTTGGTCACGGTGCCGAATCCGTAGCGGTCGTGCACCACGCGATCCCCCACCGAAAGATTAAGGTTCTCCGCACCGGTGGAGCGAACGGGTGGCGCCGCGCCCGAACCAAAGGCCCTTCCTTGGGCAAACTCGCTGGATCGGCCGACAAAGCCCTCATCTTCGTCACGGAAAATTGCGCGGCGCACTGGCACGGTCTTGGAAAGATCGTCCATCAGTTCCGGTGGAATTTCGGCGAGGAAACGACTGGGGATGGCGTCGGTGCGCTGACCCCACATCGTGCGACTCCAGGCTTGAGTGAGCACGAGGTGCTTCATGGCGCGAGTCAGGCCGACGTAACACAGTCGCCGCTCTTCTTCGAGTTCAGCTTCGTCAGCCAGTGCTCGCTTGTGCGGGAAAATTGTCTCCTCGAGACCAGTAATGACCACCATCGGGAATTCGAGGCCCTTGGCCACGTGCATAGTCATCATCGATATTGCCCCCGCCCCACCGTCGAGTTGGTCCGAATCGGCCACGAGCGCCATGCGCTCGACGAACTCCATAAGGGTTTCGTACTGGGCCGCGGCCGACGCGAGTTCACCGAGGTTTTCGAGTCGCGAGAATGCCTCGTCGGAATTTTCCGCCCGGAGTGCCGCTCCCATGCCCGTGTCTCGCACAATGGCGTCAATCATTTCGCGGGGACTCAAATCATTGGCCATGGCCCGCAACTGTTCCATCATGAAGGCGAACGTGTCGGCCCCCTGCAGGGCCTTCGCGGTGAGGCCAGCGGCCTGGGCAAAATTGACACTTTCCGCAAACGAGATGCCGTGCTCGGCCGCGTACACGCCGAGTTTGGCCTGCGCCGCCTCACCCACGCCACGCTTTGGCTCATTGATCACCCGGCGGGCCGAGGCCTCGTCGCGGGGATTCACAATGAGGCGCGCGTAGGCCAGGGCCGTCTTGATTTCCTTGCGGTCGTAGAAGCGCATACCGGAGATAACCCGGTAGGGCACACCAGCACGCAGCATCTCTTCTTCCAAGACACGACTTTGCGCGTTGGTGCGATAGAACACGGCCATGTCGTTCCACGACAGACCCAGGTCGTTGCGGGCGCGTCGAAGTTCGGTGGCCACCCATCGCCCCTCGTCGTATTCGTCGCCGGCACGGTAGAGACGAATCTTGTCCCCAAACCCCTTGTCCGTGAAGAGATTCTTGGCGTGACGCGACGGATTCTTGGCGATGACGGCGTTGGCGGCGTCAAGGATCGTCTGGGTCGAACGGAAGTTCTGTTCGAGGAGCACGACGTCGGCGTCGGGGAACCGCTGCTCAAACTGCAAGATGTTGCGCACGTCGGCAGCTCGGAACCGGTAAATCGACTGGTCCGAGTCCCCGACGACACAGAGATTGCGGTGCTGGGCGGCCAGCATCATCACCAGTTCGTTCTGCACACCGTTGGTGTCTTGAAACTCGTCGACCAAGAGGTACTGAAAGCGTCGTTGGTACGAGGCCAGCACGTCGGCGTCGGCGCGCATCATCGCCACCGCGTTGAGGAGCAAGTCATCAAAGTCCATGGCGTTGGCCAGCTTGAGACGCTGTTCGTAGAGGGCGTAGATTTCGGCGATACGGCGGTGATTCGGGTCGTCGCCGTGGCCACTGTCGCGGTAGCGAGCCGCCGAGAGCATTTCATTCTTCGCCGCCGAAATCGCACTATGAACACTGCGCGGAGAAATCCGCTTGGTGTCCATATTGAGTTCCTTCATGATCCGATCGACGGCGGTTTCGGCGTCCCCAGCGTCGTAGATAGTGAAGCCACGCTCGTAGCCGAGCACGTCGGCGTGACTGCGCAGCATACGAAGACAGGCCGAGTGGAAAGTGGAGACCCACATGTTCTTGGCGTCCTCGCCAACGAGGTCGACGACGCGATGGCGCATTTCGTCGGCCGCCTTATTGGTGAAGGTGATGGCCATGATTTCAAAGGGCCGGGCGTCACCGGTGGCCAGAATGTGCGCAATACGACGGGTGAGGACGCGCGTCTTACCCGAACCGGCTCCGGCCACGACGAGCAGGGGTCCGCCCCGTTGAACAACGGCCGCGCGTTGCGGTGGCGTCAGTCCTTCGAGGAGCGAGTCCGGCGAGAGCGCCGGTGAGTCATTCTCTGGGTCGTCGCCCCATAACGAGTCGTCAGAGATACGGCGGGCACTCACTCCCACTCAATAGTGCCTGGTGGCTTCGATGTCACGTCGAGCGCAACTCGATTTACCCCGGGCACTTCACGAATCAGTCGGTTCGCGATGGCTTCAATGACGTCGTAGGGCAGGCGTGCCCAGTCCGCCGTCATGGCGTCATCGCTCGTCACCGCACGAATAACAATTGGATACGCGTAGGTTCGTCCGTCACCCATGACGCCCACTGTACGCACCGCCGGTAACACGGCGAAACTCTGCCAGAGTTCACGGTACAAGCCGGCCTTCTTGATCTCATCAACCACGACGTAGTCAGCATTGCGAAGGATTTCGGCACGTTCGCGCGTCACTTCGCCGATGATGCGCACCCCGAGGCCAGGACCAGGGAATGGCTGACGCCACACGATTTCAGTGGGCAGGCCCAGTTCTTCGCCGACCTTACGCACTTCATCCTTGAACAAGGTGCGCAGTGGTTCAACGAGAGCGAAGCTCAAGTCGTCGGGCAGACCACCGACGTTGTGGTGACTCTTGATGGTGGCGGCGTGACCCGAACCCGACTCAATGACGTCGGGGTAGAGCGTCCCTTGAACGAGGAACTTGATGCCGTCGTCGGCCAAATCACGAGCAACTGCTTCGAACTCCCGAATGAACAGTTCGCCAATAATCTTCCGCTTCCGCTCCGGATCGGTAACCCCAGCGAGTGCGTCGAAGAATCGGTCTTGGGCCTTGACGTGAATGAGTTCGACCCCGAACTGCTTGGTGAAGGTCGCCTCAATCTGGTCACCCTCGTTCTTTCGCATGAGTCCCGTGTCCACGAACACGCAGGTGAGTTGGTTCCCCACCGCCCGGTACACCATGGCCGCCGCGACGGCGGAATCCACACCACCGGAGAGGGCACAGAGCACTCGCTCAGTCCCTACCTGGGCACGAATAGCGGCCACTTGCTCATCAATAATCGACTCGTTTGTCCACGATGGGGCCAGGCCGGCCTGGACGTGCAGGAAGTTTTCGATGATCTCTTGGCCGCGCTCGGAGTGCGCGACTTCGGGGTGGAACTGCACGGCGTAAAAGTGGCGAGTTGCATCTTCCATGATGGCGACGGGCGCCAACGGGGTCGATGCCGTCACGACAAACCCTTCGGGGGCGTGGTCGATGGCGTCACCGTGACTCATCCAGCATGAGCTGGTGGTTGGCCACGCGGACACCAGTGACGACTCGCCCTGGCGGGTGAGTTCGGTCCGTCCGTATTCGCCGCCACCCGTGTGTGCAACGGTGCCGCCGAGTTGCTGCGCCATGAGTTGAGCGCCGTAGCAAATACCAAGGATGGGTAGACCCAGTTCATAGATGGCGGGGTCGAGTGTCGGCGCGGGTGATTCGTAGACCGACTTCGGTCCACCGGAGAGAATGATGGCCGAAGCATTTTTCGCCCGAACCTGCTCGGCGGTGATCGACGTCGGGACGATTTCTGAGAAGACGTGAGCCTCTCGAACACGCCGCGCAATGAGCTGGGCGTACTGCGCCCCGAAGTCAACGACGAGGACCGTCAATGGCCCATGCCTACACCCTGGGAGCGCTGCAACTGCTTGCCCTCCGTCTGCAATGACGGGGCGAGCATGATCTCCGCCTTCTGAAACTCCTTGAGGGTCTCGTAGCCACACGTGGCCATCGAGGTGCGCAGGGCGCCGAACAAGTTCAGGCGGCCGTCGTTCTCGTGAGCGGGGCCCACGAGGATTTCTTCGAGGGTGCCACGAACCTTGGTGCGCACCCGTGTACCGCGAGGCAGCGTTGGGTGGAATGTCGCCATGCCCCAGTGGTACCCACGGGCGGGTGCCTCAATAGCGCTGGTGAGCGGCGAACCAATCATGACGGCGTCCGCACCACAGGCGATGGCCTTGGCGATATCACCACCGCGGCTCATGCCGCCGTCGGCAATGACGTGCACGTAGACACCGGTCTCGTCGAGGTGACGCATCCGCGCTCCGGCGACGTCGGCAATGGCGGTGGCCTGTGGCACACCGATGCCGAGTACACCACGCGAGGTGCACGCGTTCCCGGGTCCCACGCCGACGAGCACACCAGCGGCACCCGTGCGCATCAGGTGCAACGCAGCCTGGTAGCTGGCACAGCCGCCGACAATAACGGGAAGTTCGAACTCGCGAATGAACTTCTTCAAGTTCAGGGGCTCGACGGTCTTTGACACGTGCTCGGCGGAAACGACCGTTCCCTGGATGACGAGGATGTCGAGGCCGGCGTCGAGAATTGTCTGCGACATCCACGCCGTCTTCGCGGGGGTGACGGCGGCGGCCGTACGAATGCCGGCGGCCTTCATCTGACGAATGCGCTCGCCGACCAGTTCGATCTTGACCGGCTCCAAGTACATCTGCTGCATGCGAGACGTGGCCTTGTCATCGTCGAGTTCGGCGATCTCTTCGAACAAGGGGGTGGGGTCCTCGAAGCGAGTCCAGAGACCCTCGAGGTTCAAGACACCAAGTCCACCCAGGCGCCCCATTTCGATGGCGGTGGCGGGCGAAATGGCCCCGTCCATCGCTGAGCCCAGCACGGGGAGTTCGAATTTGTAGGCGTCAATTTGCCACGAGATGTCGACGTCCTCGGGGTCACGCGTCCGACGTGATGGCACGATGGCAATGTCGTCAAAACCGTAGGCCTGACGCGCCGATTTGTAAATGCCGATTTCTACTTCCGCCATGGCAGCCTCCAAAAGAAACATCGTCCAACGCTGGACGAGTTGCTCTCCAATCTACCGGAAGAGACAACACCCCCACGATGAGGTTTTTTCGCCTCGTCCCCCTACACTGGTGCGATCCCCTTCTTGCACCAATTGGAGTCCCCCCATGAAGTCACTCGCCCGTTTTGCCGTCACCAAGCGTTGGTTTGTCATCGCCCTGTGGCTCGTCGTTGCAGTTGGCATCAACGTAACCGCCGGTGCCCTCGGGAATCACTACTCCAACTCGTTCCAGTTACCGAAGACGAACTCCACGCTGGCCCTCGAACTTATTAAGTCGGCGCACTCTTCCCAGGTCACCGCCGGTGAAAGCGATCAGATTGTCTTCCAGACCACGACCGGTACCGTCGCCGATCAGCAGTCAACTATCGACCCCGTCTTGGCGAAAATCAGGGCGCTTCCGGGTGTTGCCTCGGTGATTGCGCCCTACGACCCCACCGCGCGTGGGCAAGTCAGCCCCGACGGCACGATTGCCTTTGCCGTTGTCAACTTCAAGTCGGCGGCCAATCTGATTCCCGCGGCGTCCATCACCGCCCTCATCAAGGACGCCACCACGTTGCGGGGCGCCAACTTGGCCGTTTCCGAAGGTGGCGACGCAATCGCCAACGCCACCCAGCCCAAGGGATCACCGGGTGAAGGCATTGGTCTGCTCGCCACCGCCATCGTCCTCATCGTGGCCTTCGGTTCGTTGATGGCCATGCTGCTGCCCCTCGGTGTGGCGCTCTTCGCTATCGCCATTGCTTCGGCGGCCACTACCTTGCTGAGCCACGTGGTGTCGATTGCGCAGTTCGCTCCCATCCTTGGCTCGCTCATTGGTCTGGGCGTCGGCATCGATTACGCCCTTTTCATCGTGACTCGCACCCGCCAGAATCTCCAGCAGGGCATGAACGTGGAAGACGCCATCGTGTCCTCAATCAATACGTCGGGCCGGGCCGTGATGTTCGCGGGAGCCACGGTCTGCGTCGCACTCTTGGGAATGTTGGCGCTCGGCTTCGGCTTCTTGAGTGGCCTCGGTGTTGCCGCCTCGACCACGGTGGTCATCACCATGTTGGCGGCGGTGACCTTGTTGCCCGCGCTCCTCGCCTTCTGGAAGACCACTATTTTGAGCCGCCGCGAGCGTCGAGCGTTGGCCGCGAACGGTCCCGCGTTAGCTGAGCAAGATGGTGGATGGCAGCGCTGGGCGGAACTTGTCGCCAAGCGACCGAAGAGTTTTTCCTTGGCCGCCCTCGTCGCCATCGCACTCTTCGCCGCGCCGGTGTTGTCGCTGCAACTCGGTCTTTCTGACGCCGGTTCGAACCCCGCGGGTTCCACCACGCGCGTCGCGTACGACACGCTCGCCAAGGGCTTCGGTGCAGGCTCAAATGGCCCACTCGAAATCGTCGGCAAAGTAACCAACGCCAGTGATCGAACTGCCATGGCGACGCTGTCGGCCAACCTGTCGACCAACAGCAATGTCGCCTTCGCCAGCCCACCTTTTCCCCTCAGCGCCACCGTTGAGTTGATCAAAGTGGTCCCGAAATCGGCACCGCAGGCCAAGGCCACCGATGACCTCATTACCGCCATTCGTACCACCTACGTGCCGGCCGTGACCGCCCAATCACACACGGCAATCTACGTTGGTGGCGCCACCGCCATTGGTATGGACTTTGCGAGCAAGCTCGACTCGAAGATTCCGCTGTTCTTGGTCATCATCGTGGTGCTCGGCAGCCTGCTCCTCATGATCGCCTTCCGCTCCCTTCTCATTCCATTGACCGCAGCCTTCATGAACCTCTTGGCGGTCGCTGCCTCGTTTGGTCTCGTGGTGGCGGTCTTCCAGTGGGGCTGGGGTAGTTCGTTGATTGGCTCGGGCGCTGGGCCGGTCGAGGCCTATCTGCCCATCATCATGATTGCCATTCTCTTTGGTCTTTCGATGGACTACCAGGTCTTCCTGGTGTCGCGCATGCACGAAGAGTGGAGCCACACCAAGGACAACGAGCTGGCCATCGTGCGCGGCCAGGCCTATACCGGCCGCATCATTACCGCGGCCGCCTTCATCATGGTCTGCGTGTTCTTCTCCTTCGCCGTCGGTGGTCAGCGCATTATCGCTGAGTTCGGTATCGGTCTGGGTGGCGCAGTACTAATCGACGCGTTCGTCATCCGCACCGTGCTCGTTCCGTCGCTCATGCACTATTTCGGCAAAGCCAACTGGTGGATGCCCGCCTGGCTCGACCGCGTGATACCGAACGTGGCCCTCGAGGCGGGCGAGTAGCTCCCTTGTCGTACCTTCTCAGCGTTACTAGTTCAACCCGAGGCGACCAGTCGTGGTCGAACCGCGTCCTTCGTGCGTTCCTCGAATCCTTCGTTGCCCAGCACCCCGACCTCGATTGTCGCGAACGTGCCACGCTCGAGGTTCCCCATCTCGACCTCTCCGCCCAGCGGGCCGGTCGCATCCCCGTCGCCGACCAGTCGCCACAGGAAGCTGCCGCCTTCGCGCTGGCGGCCGAGCTCACTGGAGAACTCGAGCAGGCCAGTGCCCTCGTTCTCGCGACGCCCATGTACAACTGGGGCCCGCCAAGTTCACTTAAAGCCTGGATTGACCACATCGTGAATGTTCAGACCTTTTACCGACCCAGTGGACTCCTCCACGGATTACCCGTGACGTGCATTGTGGCCAGTGGTGGCTTCTATAGCGAGGGGACCAACGTGGCCCACGACCATCTGCGACCATTGCTGCGCGAAATTTTCTCGCGCATCGGAGTCGACGACGTTGCCTTTATTGACTGCGATCCCACTGGCCCGATGGACCGGGGGCTCCTCGATCCAAACGATCCCACCAGTGGGTTTCAGCGAGCACTCGCCCAAGTGCCAGCGGCGGCCTCGCGTCGTCGCTAACGCTGCGCGTGGAGCGCAAGGGCATCCCACTCGCGCATACGTTCGGACCCCGCGGTACCGAGGTGCTGCACGACTGACCACGTCAGGCACTCAACGAGGGCCAAGGCGGTCAATGACGTATCGAACGGTGACGGGACGTCAACCGGGACTGGAAGAACAATGTCGGCGTAGCTGGCGGCTGGGCTGAGCCACAGGTCCGTTACCAGGATGACTTTGGCGTGACGTTGGTGGGCTGTTTCAACAACCTTCACGGTCTCGTCGTCGTAGCGACGAAAGTCAAAGGCGACGAGGACGTGCTTTGACGAGAGATCTAACAAGGATGCTGTGCGACGACCGGGGTCTCGAGACAGGACCGAGACATCGCGGCGAGCGCGCGCGATGTAGGTGGCGAACATTTCGGCCCACGCCTGCGACACTCGCCCACCCACCATCGTGACGCGGTGGTGGGGATGCGTCAGCAACGCGACGGCCGCGTCGTACTCAGCTACTGGCACCGTTTGGGCAATCGAGGCCACCGAGTTCGCGAGTGCGGCGGAGAGCCCACTCAAAATACCGCTCTCGGGATCCACGGCCGACGCGAGTCGCTGTCGCGGACCCGCTTCACGAGTCGAAAGCTCCGACAAGAGCGCGGCATGAAACGAGGCAAATCCGTCAAAGCCAAGTTTCTGCACGAGTCGCACCACCGACGCCGTTGACGTCTTGGACTCCGTCGCGAGTTCACTCACGCCCGTCAGACCGGCGGCCGGGTAGCGCGCCATCAAGGTGTGCGCCACCTTCTTTTCGGTGGGCGTCAGTGTCGAAAACGACCGACGGACGAGCTCGATAACGGTGGTTGGCGACGTGGTGGACACAACGTGAGGTTACGACGAGGGGGCGGCGAAGGCGATTGTCGATTGGAGCACGCCCGTGTCGAGGGACCAGACACTCGCCGTCCCTCGCTCGGGCGCGACGTCAATGATTGCGTCGTTCAGTTGAGTCGTCCAACCGTCAACCGCCACGCCGGTGGAGGCCACGATGAAACCCCCATCACGAATCGTGTAGCGAAGGTGGTAGTAATTCTCGTCGTGCCCCTCGGGAAGGCCCTCGTCACCCGCGGCCCGTTGCAGGGATTTGACTGGGGCTGGCGTGGTGGCCACGGCCTGGACTGCGAGGAGTCGACCGGGGCTCAGCAAGAGGCAGTTCAGCGAACCGAGGCCACAGGTTTCACGAATGATCGACACCGCGCTGCGCACTCCCGACACGATGTCGCCGTGTCGCTGCGCTTCTTGCATAATCAGCTGAAAGTACAACTCGGAGTCAGTCGTGCCTTCGAGCGCCGCACGACGATCGTCACTGAGGATATCGAGCAGTCGCTCGGGGTGCTGAAACGACCCGTTGTGAGCGAAGGACCACTCCCCACTCGTGAACGGGTGCGTGTTTTCGATACAGACGGGGAGTCCGGCGGTCGCCCAACGAAGGTGGACGATGCCAGCGGTGGCCGGCGCCGACGCCACGGTGAAAAAGTTCGGGTCGTCGATGGCGCGGTGAACAGAATTGACCTTTTCAATCCCCGCGTCACTTTCCCAGACCGCTGCACCCCATCCATCGCCGTGGAGGGTCGACATGTCGCGGTACTTCGTTAATTCATTCGGAGTTAACAAGGCGCCAATTGACGTTGATTCCTTCGAAGCGAAGGCGAGTAACCGGCACATACGACCCCTCTACGGCTATTCAATGCAAACAGAGACTGTTTCTGTCGTCTATCGTACACGAAAGCAGAAAATTTATGTTTCTGAACAGAACTATTCAGAGGAGGTGGCGTGCTAGATCAACCAATGCCCTCGCTGAGCGATGACGCCATCGCGACCCTCGTCGATGAGTGGCGAGCCCAGGGCGTAACGGGGCTTATTGGTACCTACGTTGACAACGGCGGTGTCGTGCGCGCCAAGCAGGTCCCCCTCGACCGCGTCGCCGCTTTTCACCGTAACGGCCTCGGCGCTTCGTACTCGTGGGCCATGTTCTGCATCGATGACGCACTCCCCATGACGCCCTACTTCTCGGTGGTGGGTGATATGCGCATGAAGGCCGACCTTTCGGCGGCTCGCGTCCTCGGCAACGGTCTCGCCTGGGCCCCACTGTGCCTGTTCAACCAAGATGGCTCACCGCTCGAACACTGCCCACGCGGTTCGCTCCAACGTCAGGTGACGGCTCTGGCCCTCGACGACCTCACCGCGCGCAGCGCCTTTGAAATCGAATTCACCGCCTTCGACGCTGCCACCGGTGAAGTCGGGACCGGCGTCGCCTACGGTCTGCGCGCCATGATGGATAACGAAGCCTTTTTCACTGGCATCGTTTCCGCCTTGACGACTGCCGGCATACAGGTCGAGCAGATTCACGCTGAAGCCGGTCGCGGACAGATTGAACTCTCCACCCCACCGCTTGATCCCGTGGGGTCCGCCGACGCACTCGTAGTTACCCGACTCGTACTGTGCCGCGTGGCCCGCGAACACGGCAAGTTGGTCTCGTTCGCGCCCCAGGCCCTGACCGACGGTATTGGGAGCGGCGCCCACATTCACGTGAGCCTGACGCGCAACGGTGTGCCGATTTTCTCTGGTGGGGATGACGTTCGCGAATTGACTACCGACGGGGCCCACGCCATTGGGGGCATCCTGGCCGAACTACCCAACGCCTTGGGTATTTTGGCACCCTCCCTCCTCTCCACCGCCCGCTTGCAGGCCGGCAAGTGGTCAGGGGCGTACATCTGCTGGGGAGTGGAGAATCGAGAAGCCGCGGTGCGGCTCTGCCAAGCCACGCTCGGCAACCCCCACGGCGCCAACGTCGAGATCAAGGTCACCGACCACACGGCCAATCCCTACGCCGCTCTCGCGGTCATCCTCGGTCTCGCGCACCACGGCATCACCGCTGCCGCGCCACTTCCGCCCGAGGCCCCCGTGGACCCCAGTGCCCTTCGTGGCACGCCCGAGGCGATTGCCACCTTCGATACCGACCAAGGCCGCAACGTCGCTGCCTCCTGCGCTAGCCCCCTTCTGCGCGAGATTCTCAGCGACCGTCAACTCGAAGCCATCGCCGCCGTGCGAGGCCACGAGGTGACCCTCGCCGCCAGCACGCCCTATGACGACCTCGTAGTGAAGTTCCGCTACGCGTGGTCGTCCTAGAAGAGGCAACCATTCGGACCAGGTAGGACCGAGTTAATAAAGGGGGATGTATGAGCCAATCAACAACTGACCAGGCGACCAAGCCTCGTCGCAATCTGTCCGTGTGGGGGGCCCTCGGTCTCTCCCTGGGCATCGTAGGCCCGAGTTTGGCCATGTCCGGAAACGGGCAGGGCACCGCGGCCGCAGTCGGCAAGGCCGTACCACTGATCTTCGTGCTCGGTGGTCTGTGTATTCTGCTGATTAGTCACGGGTTTATCCGCCTCACCCAGCGCTACAGCCAGGCCGGGTCAGCGTACGCCCTCGTGGGTAAGACGCTGGGTCCACGCGCCGGATACTTCTCCGGATGGGGCGTCATGATCACCTACCTCTTCTTCGCGATCGGTAACGTCGGCGCCATTGGGAGCTTCGTCAACGCCTTCTTGGCCAACGCCCAGAACTCGGCCCACCCCACGCAGGTGCCGTGGCTCGTGAGCGGTGGCATTGGCCTCGCACTCACCGGCTTCATGGCCACGCGCGAATTCCGCTCAGTGGTGCGCACCCTGCTCATCATTGAAGGTATCGGCGTCGCTTCGATGACCATCTTGACGTTGGTGATTTACCTCAAGGGCGGCAATGCTCACCACGGTGGCGTCGACTTCTCGGCATTCAGCTTCAAGGGCCAGAACTTCTCGGGCATCATGGGGGCCGTCGTCGGCGCTCTCCTCTCCTGGGGTGGCTTTGAAGGTGCGGCCGCGCTCGGCGAAGAGACGTCCGACCCCAAGCGCAACATTCCACGGGCCTTGCTGACCACGGTGATCGGCGCCAGCGTGTTGTTCATCCTCGTGATGTTCGCGCAGTCGATTGGTTTCGGTACTGACGCCGCGGGTGTCAAGGCCTTCTCCTCCTCGGGTAACTCGCTCGCGTCCCTCGGCCACACCTACGTCGGTCAGTGGTTCTCACTCGTTTTGTCTTTCACCGCCATCATGTCGGCCTTTGGCTGCATGCTCGGTTCGGCTGGCACCGCGGGTCGTTTGCTCTTCGCCTTCTCCCGCGACGGGGTTGGTCCCGCCTCGTGGGGTCGTCTCGACAAGCGCGGGGAGCCCACCTCGGCCATGACCGCGGTGATCGCGGTCACCCTGGTGATCTCGGTCGTCTCCTTCGTGACCGGCCACCCCGCAATGGGACTGGGCAGTGCGGCCTTGAGTGACTACTTCTACTACTCCACCATTGGCGCCATCTGCCTGATGGTGGCGTATCTCATGGTCGAGCTGGGCACCATTCGCCACATTCTCACCGAGCGCAAGGAACTCATGAAGGAACTCATCATTCCGATCGTTGGTTCCCTGCTTATCATCGTGGTTTTCTACTACAACGTGAAGTCGCAGACCTCGTGGTTGGCCGCTCCCTTCGTCGCCTTCGCCGTCATGGCGGTGGGACTTCTCATCGGCCTCGCCACCCCCGGCATTGCCGAGAAGATAAACGCCGGCCTCAATCGCGACCTGTCCGAGGCCGAGGGCAAGAACCTGCCCGCCTCGTCGGGCCACGGGTCCTCACCCTTCCCTACGACCGAGGTCTAACCATGGAACCAGCCGGACTCGATCAAATTGCCCCCGGGGCCGCCGCCCTCTACCGCCGCGACTTGGCGGCAGTGGCCGGCATCGAGAAGCTCCGCTTCTTCCCGCTCGCGATTGAGCGCGGGTTCGGCTCCACGTTGGTGGAGGTCGGTGGGCGCGAGCTCATCGACCTCACCGCCACGTGGACCGCGGCCGGTCTCGGCCACGGACACCCCCGCATTGTCGAAGCCATCACGCGCGCGGCGGCCTTTCCGCCGGGCGCGGGTGGCCTCTCGGCGGTGCACCCCGACTCCGTTGGTCTGGCTGAGGAACTCTTGGCGCTCGTCCCCGGTACCGGTGATCGACGCGTGTACCTCGGTCACGCCGGCTCTGACGCTTGTGATGTCGCGCTGCGCGCCGTTCGCTTCAACTCAGGTAAGCGGCGCCTCGTCGCCTTCAAAGACTCCTACCACGGTGGCATCGGCTTAGCGATGGCCGCCTCGGGCGTGCACGTCAACGCCGGGGCCACGATCCCCGACCCCGACACCGTCTTCGTGGACTACCCGAATCCCTTCCGCCCCCCACTCGACGGCACTGATCCCCTCGTCGCCACGCTGTCGCAGATCGAGGAGGCCTTCGCGGTTGGCGACGTGGCCTGCATCATGGTCGAGCCCATGCTGGCCGACGGTGGCATGGTGGTCCCGCCACCGGGCTTCTTGACCGGCATCGCCGCGTTGTGCGCCCGCTACGACGTGCTCTTCGCCGTGGATGAAGTCAAGGTCGGCCTCGGCCGGCCGGGCCTGCTGCACGCCTTTCAACTCGAAAATGTCGTTCCCGACATCGTCTGCTTCGGCAAGGTCATCGGTAATGGGCTTCCTCTCTCCGCCGCCGTCGGGCCCGCCGCCATCTTTGATGGCCCCGCCGCGGCCGCGCTCCTCACGACGGCCGGAAACCCCATCTGCACGGCCGTCGGACGTGAGGTACTGCGCGTCTTAGTCGAAGAGGATCTTCCCGCCCGCGCGGCCCGCGCGGGGGAACGACTTCGCGCCGGCATCGCCTCGCTTAACCACCCCCGTGTCGGTGACGTGCGTGGTCACGGACTGGCCAACGGTATCGAGCTCGTCACCGACCGTGACACCAACACACCCGACAGCGCCTACGCGGCGGCCGTGGTCTACCGCGCCTTCGAGTTGGGTGTCTGCGTGTACAAGGTCGGTGGCAATACGCTCGAAGTCACGCCGCCCCTCGTCATCACCGACGCGGAAATTGACCGATCAATCGAGATTCTTGAACAGTCGCTCAACGACGCGGCCGCCGGTCTCGTACCGGCCGACGTACTCGCCGCCTACGGTGGCTGGTAAGACGCCCCCCTACGAAAGTTAGACCCATGACCCACCCCGCCATTGCCGAAGCTCTCAACGAGCTCGCTCTCATCGACCACCACGTACACGGCACCCTCCGTGTTGAGCTCGACCGAGAGGCCTTCGAGGACGTCATGACCGAGTCGGATCGCCCTCGTCGGACCGGTACCACCAACTTCGACTCCCAGTTTGGCCTGAGTGTTCGTCGATTCTGCGCCCCCGTGCTGGGCCTCGAACCCCACGCGAGCCCCGAGGACTACGTCGCCCAACGTCTCGCCCTGGGGTCCACCGAAGTCAATCGACGACTCCTCTCGGCGGCGCGCCTCGGGGCCATGATTATCGACACCGGATTTGCGACCTCGAAACTGACTGACCTCGTCGAGACGGCCGAGCTCTCGGGTGCCCCGACGTTCGAGGTCGTGCGTTTGGAGGCGGTCGCCGAGGCGCTCGTGCGTGATGACGTCGATCCCGCCAACTTTGCCGACACCCTCCGCCGCACCTTGTCGGACGCCGTGGCGAGTGGCGCGGTGGGCTTCAAGTCCATTGCGGCCTACCGCTACGGCCTCGACGTCCCCCACCACCGTCCCCACGACACCGAGGTGACCCGCAGCGCGGCGACCTGGATGGCCCAGGCGGCGGCCTCGGGCCACGTCCGCATCAGTGATCCGATTCTGCTCAGTTTTCTCATGTGGTCGGCAATTGATACCGGCAAGCCCCTCCAGTTCCACATTGGCTACGGCGACTCCGACATCAATCTGTTGCGCGCCAACCCCGCCCTCCTCACCGACTTCATGCGCGCCACTCAAGACTCGGGCGCTTCCATCATGCTGCTGCACTGCTACCCCTACCAGCGTGAGGCGGCCTACCTGTCGCAGATGTTCCCCCACGTCTACTTCGACATCGGCGAGGCCATCAACTACTCGGGTCTCCAGAGTCGCACCATTATTGGTGAATCACTCGAAATTGGACCGTTCACCAAGCAGCTCTACTCGAGCGATGGCTGGGGTCCCGCCGAACTGCACTTCGTGGGCTCGCACCTCTGGCGTCGAGGTATGACCGAGGTCTTGTCGTCGTGGGTCGACAAGGGTGACTGCACGGTGGATGACGCCATTCGCATCGCCACGATGATTGGTCGCGACAACGCCACCGCCGTCTACGGCGTTTCCGGCATCACTCGGGCCTAGGCGGCGGGGTCGTCCTCACCCTCTTTGAACAAGCTGCCCAGGTGGGTGTGCTTGAAGTTCGAGTCGTACTTGAGGCCGTACCCGAAAAAGCGGTCCCAGCCGACGTGGCCCAGCCAGATAATGCCAATGGCGAGCACGGCCACGTGGTGAAAGTGCCACCCGTAGAGGACGACGAGTGACGGTGCCAGGTAGCTGTGGCCGACGTTGTAGAAGAAGGCACCGACCGTGGTGGACCGCAGGTAGCCCAGCATAAAAATGTCCGGCACGAAGAGCAGCACCACGTAGAGCCACCAGTGCTGGTGGGTCAGGCGAAAGGTGAGCAGCGACCCCACGAAGAGGACCGCACCGTCAAGACGCAGCCACCACCGTGGCTTGGCGTTAACGAAACCATTCGCCACGACTTAGAGGCCCGACAAGAAACCGAGGAGGGCGCCGAAGTAGGCCTCCTGGTCGTCGTAGAGGGCCATGTGCGATCCCTCGGGGCAGATGAAACTCGAGCCCTGAGGAATTCTGGTGGCCATCATTTCGAGGAACGTCGGGTCCATCGTGTCGTAGCGACCACCCAAGACGAGGGCCGGCACGGCGATGTCCTTCAAGTCCTCGGTGCGGTCCCAGTCAGCCAGCGTCGCCTCGGGCCACATACCGAGCTCACTCGGTCCCTGCATCTTGATGTAGCAGGCCTGATTGATGGTGGCGAAGGCGTAGTTAACCGGCTCGGGCCACTCCTCGGGTGGCATGCGCAAGATGTGGTGCACGTAGTAGGCCTCGACGAGGAGTTCCATGTAGCGCGGGTTCGTAAAGTCTCGCGCGGCCTCGATGGCGCGAATTTCGGCGAGTTGGTCGGCGTCGACGGCTGGCAACAGCACTTCATTGGCGTAACGGCTGTAGGCCGGCGCTGACGACATCATGTTCGAAATAACGACCCCCTTCAACCGATCGCTGTGGCGAATGGCGTATTCCATTGCCAATATTCCACCCCAGGAATGCCCGAGTATCACCAGGTTGTCAGGTCCCAAACCGAGGGCCTCGCGCACTTGGTCGACCTCGTCAATGAAGCGCTCGAGATCCCAGAGCGAGTCATCCTCGGGGCGGTCACTGCGACCGGAACCCAACTGGTCGTAGTAGTAGTACTCAATACCCGCCTGAGGCAGGAAGGAGTCAAAGGCCTCGAAGTAGTCGTGGGTGGCGCCGGGGCCGCCGTGAAGGAGGAGGACTTTCAGGGCTGGGTTGTTACCAACGCGCTTGGTCCAGACGTTGAACGTGCCGAGTGGGGTGGTCACGGGGATGAGGCGCACACCACCCGAGACGACGTCCGTGCGTCCGGTGTGGTCGTAGTAACTCTGGTTCATGGCGCTCCTTGGTCGATGGCTGTTTCGACATTACCGTCAGTGCGGCCCCCGGCGACGCCTTAAAGCACTGCGCCGGACCTTTCGGCCCGGCGCAGCACCATCACTGGAAGTCCAGTGACTTACATCATGCCGTCCATGCCACCGTGGCCACCACCCGCAGCAGCGGGCTCGGGCTTGTCGGCAACAATGGCTTCGGTCGTGAGCAACAGTGCCGCAATCGAAGCTGCGTTCTGCAGCGCCGAACGGGTCACCTTGGCGGGGTCGATGACACCGGCGGCGACCAGGTCAACAATCTCACCAGTCAGGGCGTTGAGGCCGAAGGATCCCGAAGCATCGGCAACTTCGCGGACCTTAACGGCACCCTCGAAGCCAGCGTTGGACGCAATGCAGCGAAGCGGTGCTTCGAGCGAGTTCGCCACGATACGGGCACCCGTCGCTTCGTCGCCGGTCAGCGTCGCGACGAGCGCGTCCACGGCGGCACGGCTACGCACCAGCGCAGTACCACCACCGGCGACAATGCCCTCGTCCACGGCCGCACGAGTGGCGCTCAAGGCGTCCTCGATGCGGTGCTTCTTTTCCTTGAGTTCAACTTCGGTGGCGGCTCCGACCTTGACCACGGCAACGCCGCCGGCCAACTTCGCGAGACGCTCCTGGAGCTTTTCACGGTCCCAGTCCGAGTCAGTGCTCTCAATTTCGGCCTTGATCTGGGCCACGCGACCAGCAACGTCAGCCGGGGTACCGGCACCGTCGACGATCGTGGTGCCGTCCTTGGTCACCACGATGCGACGAGCGCGACCGAGGAGGTCCATGGTGGCGGACTCGAGCTTGAGGCCGATCTCTTCCGAGATCACCGTTCCGCCGGTCAAGATCGCCATGTCCTGCAGCATCGCCTTACGACGCTCACCGAAGCCGGGGGCCTTGACGGCGACCGAGGTGAAAGTGCCACGGATCTTGTTCACCACGAGGGTGGCGAGGGCTTCGCCCTCCACATCTTCAGCAATGATGAGCAAGGGACGACCGGCCTGCATGACCTTCTCCAAGACGGGCACGAGGTCGTGCACGGCCGAGATCTTGCCCGAGGTGAAGAGGATGAAACCATCTTCGAGGACGGCTTCCTGGCGCTCCTGGTCGGTCACGAAGTACGGCGAGAGGTAGCCCTTGTCGAAGGCCATGCCTTCGGTGAGCTCGAGCTCAATACCGAACGTGTTGGACTCTTCCACCGTCACGGTGCCGTCCTTGCCCACCTTGTCGATGGCGTCAGCAATGACTTCACCGATGGAGGCGTCAGCGGCCGAGATGGTCGCGACCTGAGCAATCTGGGTCTTGTCCGAGACGGTCTGGCTCTGGTCGTGAATCGACTGCACCGCAGCCTTCACGGCCTTCTCAATACCGCGCTTCAGACCGGCGGGGTTGGCGCCAGCGGCGACGTTGCGCAGACCTTCCTTGATGAGAGCCTGAGCCAACACGGTGGCCGTGGTGGTACCGTCACCGGCCACGTCGTTCGTCTTGGTCGCGACTTCCTTCACCAACTGGGCACCCATGTTCTCGAACGGGTCTTCGAGCTCGATTTCGCGAGCAATCGAGACACCGTCATTCGTGATGGTGGGGGCGCCGAACTTCTTGCCAATGACCACGTTGCGACCCTTAGGTCCCAGCGTTACCTTGACGGCGTCGGCGAGCTTGTCGACACCGGCTTCGAGGCCACGACGGGCATCTTCATCAAACTTAAGCAACTTTGACATGGCGCTCCTTACTTCGTGATGGTGGCGAGGACGTCACGGCCGGAGAGGATCAAGAGGTCCTCACCGTCGACCGAGATCTCCGTGCCGCCGTACTTCGAGTAGACGACCGTGTCACCGGTGTTGACACCGGTGGGGATCAGTTCGCCAGAGTCCGAGCGACGGCCGGGGCCGACGGCGAGGACGGTGCCCTGCTGGGGCTTTTCCTTGGCGGTGTCGGGGATAACGAGACCGGAAGCCGTGGTGGCCTCGGCAACGTTGGGACGGACCACAATGCGGTCTTCAAGTGGTTGCAACTTCATTTGGTTTTGCCTCCTGTTTATTAGCACTCAAACCTTACGAGTGCCAAATTAGCAGAGTAGCGGGTGGAGTGCCAAGTCATGACACCACGCTTCAACGGTCGAACGCTTCTTCAACTTCCCGCTTCGCCGGCCCCCTGACGCTTTCACGCCACTTCGTTACGGGTTCTGCCGCTCCAGGTGCCAACCCCCGTCAGCGGGGGTATAGATCACTCGGTCGTGCAGTCGGGCTTTGCGGTGCTGCCAGAATTCGAAGAGATCCGGCACGAGTGTAAAACCACCCCAGTAGTCGGGGCGGGGAATGCCGTGGCCCTCGTAGGATGTCTCCAGGGTGTCGTAGCGGGCGTCGAAAGCGGCGCGACTCTCGAGGGGTTCACTCTGCTTCGAGGCCCACGCCCCAATCTGGTGACCGCGTGGTCGAGAAGCGAAGTAGGCGTCCGACGCTTCGGCCGACATCCGCTCGACGCGGCCCTCAATGCGAATCTGGCGACCCAGCGGTTCGCAGTACCAAAGGAGAGCGGCAACGCCGGTGGCTGCCAGATCGCGCCCCTTACGGGACTCGTAATTGGTAAACCAGCCGAAACTCGTCTCGTCGTAGTGGCGCAGCAGCACCATCCGGGTGCTCGGTCGACCTTCGGCCGACACGGTAGTGAGGGCGATGGCCTCTCGCTCACGCATCTCCGGCTGGGCCTCGTCAAACCACTTCACGAACTGACGAAAGGGGTTGACGTCGGCGTCGGTAACGTCAAAGGGCACCCAACGTTCGCTCATACAACCTCCGCCAACGGCCAGTTGGGACGAGCCGAGAGGTCAAATCCGCTCGGACCATTTGCCACGTAGCGATGCAGACCGGCCGCACCAATCATGGCGGCGTTATCGGTACACATGGAGAGCGAAGGCAGGTAACTCGGCACGCCGTAGTCGGCCGCGATACCCTCAACCCCGCGCCGCAGTGCCGAGTTGGCGGCCACGCCACCGGCCAGGGCAATACCCTTGACGTCACGGGCCTCGAGCACGTGGCGCAACTTGCGCAGTAGTTGCTCGGCCACCGCTGCTTGGAATGAAGCCGCGACGTCGGCGATGGGCAGATCGGGTTGCTTTTCGGTGGCGCGCACGACGGCGGTCTTGAGTCCGGAAAAGGAGAAGTCGTAGTCGGGTCCGGTCATTGAGATCGGCAATTTGAGCGAACCGGCGGTGCCACTCGCGGCCAGGCGGTCAATTTCGGGACCGCCTGGGTAGGGCAGCCCCAGCCAGCGAGCCACCTTGTCGTAGGCCTCACCAGCGGCGTCGTCAATGGTTTCACCCAAGACTTCGTGGTGACCCGGGCCGTGCTGGAGAACAATCATGGAGTGTCCGCCCGACACCAGCAACGTCACCAGTGGCCACTCGAGGTCGGGTCGCTCGAGGAGCGGCGCAAAGAGGTGCCCTTCGAGGTGGTTAACACCCACGAACGGCTTGCCCCACGCGAGGGCGTAGGCCTTGGCGGCCGAGAGACCGATGAGGAGCGAGCCAATGAGTCCCGGACCACTGGTCACTGCGACGACGTCAATTGCGGGCGCGTGCGGGTCAAGGCCGGCCTCGATCAAGGCCCGACGCACCACCGGTCCGATGGTGACGAGGTGGGCCCGGCCGGCGAGTTCGGGCACGACGCCCCCAAAGGCCTTGTGCTGATCGATTGACGACTCAATGACCGAGGAGTGGACGTGCAACGCGTCGTCAACGACGGCGGCCGCCGTGTCGTCACAACTCGTCTCGATTGCTAGCGCCAGGGTCACGAGAGAATCCTAGGAGTCAGTGGGCGTCGTGGGCACAACGAGGTCTTCGAGTTCAGCCCAGAGAATCAGGGCGTCCTCGCCCGTCTTTTCGTAGTAACGCTTGCGCACACCGACGGGCTTGAAACCGAAGCGGTAGTAGAGCTGGTGCGCTCGAGTATTGCTCGCCGCCACCTCGAGGGTGGCCCGTTCAATGCCGCGAGATCGCGCGTCGGAGAAACCGTCGGTCAACAGCGCAGTGGCGATTCCGCGACTCTCAAAACCTGGTCGCACGCCCAGGGTGTTGATGTGCATCTCGTCCTTCAACACGTACATCAACCCGAGGAAACCCACCACGGTGCGGTCAATTTCCACCACGGTGAAACGACGATTCGCCGCGTTGGTGAGTTCATCGACCAGCATGCCTCGCGACCACGGTTCAGGAAACTGACTGTCCTCGATAATCACGATGTCGTCGACATCACTGACGGTGGCGTGGCGAATAGCCCAGGAACTCATTGGCGCTCTCGGGTTGTGAAGTTCGCCACGGCATCGGCCTCTCGCAGGTAGAGCGGTTCAACGAACGCGCTCGGTTCGCGCGTCATCGCCAAGCGTAATGCGGACGTCACGGAGGGGACCCGCTGCTCCTCAACGTTGCCATTCGGCACCGCGGCGAAGTCCTTCAAGTAGCGCGAGACGCCATCACCGGTGAAGGTCACCGGGGTGGCCAACGTCGCCCACCGGATAACGACCTCACGCGGGGAGTCGACCGTGGGCTCCGAGGTGGCGACGACGTCCTCACCGAGCGCAAACGTTTGAATAAACACTTCACCTCGACGGCCGTCAACGGCGGCCACCAGTGTGCCCCGCACGCCACTGGCGTGGGCCCCGTGGGCCAACAGTTCGAGTGAGGTGACGCCAACGAGCGCGATGCCCAGTGCCTCGCTCAGCCCAATCGCCGTAGCCAGCCCCACCCGAAGTCCGGTAAAGAGACCCGGACCCCGATCAACCACGATGCGGTCGAGGTCGGCGGGGGTGAGCGACCATTCGCGCAGCGTGCGGTCGATAGCCGTGGTCAACGTCTCCGTGTGGTGGCGATCGTCGTCGACCACCCAGCCCATCTCAAATCCCGTCGACGTACGCAGTCCAATCGCGCAGGCCGTGGTGGCGGTTTCGATGGCCACAATGTTCACGCTGCCCACCCTTCCAGCAGCACCCGTCGGGCCTCATCGAGCGCTCCGCCAACGGTGATGGTTCGTTCGTCGTTGTCGTCGGGGGCCAACGTGATGGTGAGGACATCACGCCCAAAAATCGAGGCGGCCAGTTCCCCCCATTCGACGAGCGCCACTCCCTGTTCCTCCACGAGTTCACCGAGGTCGAGGTCGAGGACTTCGCCGAGGCTCTCGACGCGGTAGACGTCGCAGTGGTGCAGCGTGGTTATGCCGGCGGCGTTCGTCGCCTCGTGCTGGCGCACCATGGTGAACGTCGGGCTGGTCACGCGGTCCGTGACCCCGAGACCCCGAGCGACCCCCTGGCTAAAGGTCGTCTTTCCCGCCCCGAGCGGGCCCGACAACAGCACGATGTCGCCGGGACGAAGAACACTGGCGAATGCCTCACCCGAGGCCTGCGTGGCGGCAGCGGTGGCGCAGGTTCGCTGAAAGGTCACGAGAGCAGTGCCTTCACGAGGGCGAGGTCAGTACGCATCACGTCTTCTACGATACGACCTTGTCGCAACGCCGCCGCCGGATGGTAGGTGACGACGCC
>CAIKBU010000083.1 GCA_903825765.1 uncultured Actinomycetes bacterium
ATCGGATACGACGTGTCGCGCATCTGCACGAACAGGTGTCGCGTGGAGCGCCAGCGAGCGTAGAGGGCCCGCATCGAACGAGGTGGCTCTTTCGACAGCGCGTCATCTCCTTCAATTTCCTGCCAGAACGAACGTAGGTCACGCTTGCGCAGGTAGTAGCTGCGCAAGACGAGGGGAAGCGACGCGCCCAAGAGGAGACCTGGGAAGAGGAACGACCACTTCTTCGGCGGGAGGGTGCGGTAGGCGCTGCCGGTCTTTGCAACGTAGTTCGATCCCGGCGCCAGGCTGAGGCCGTCAAGAGACAGTGCGTTTTCCTCAATCACGTTCGCTTGAATGAGCGACTGGGCAGGGGCGTTGCGCTCGACGACACCGATCTTGTTGCGCAAGATGATGTTGCCACCAATGACGTTTCGGCTGGTGTTCCCCGTTAATGCGAGACCATCGCCTTTGTTTGACTCGATCGAGTTTTGGGTGATGGTGTTCGACGACGACTGGGAGGTCAGTACCACGCCGGTCTGCCCATTGCGGTTTACCGTGTTCTGCGTCAACGTGTTGGCGTGCGCACCAGTGCTCAGGACGATGCCGGCGGCGGTGTTGTGAACAATTTGGTTCGCGACGAACGTGTTCTGGGCCGCTCCCCTGGTCAGCGAAATGCCGTACAGGTGCGAGTGCGTGAAGGTGCTGTTGGTCACCGAAAGATTCGCACTGTGCGCGACGTAGAGGCCGATGTCGTTGCCCGTTGTGGTCGTGGTGTCGAGCGAGCCAGTGGCACCATCGACGAAAGAAAGGCCCCACGCGTTCGTGGCACCGAAGCCGAGGTTGACCAACCGCACGTTGGACAAGTAGGCCGTCGCGTGGTCCGAGAACACGATGGAGGGTCGAGCGCTCGCCTGCCCCAGCCACTTGGTCGACGTACTGGCAATGCGAAGTCCGCTGAGGGAGGTCGTCGACGAGCCCGCCACCGACACGAAAGAGTCAGTTGGACCCGCCAGGGTGAGCGCGGTGACCGCCGGCGCTTGCGCCACGAGGCCCAGGCCCCCGTGCACTCGAAGTGACGCGGCGAGGGTGAAGTGTCCAGCACCGCCAGCCGAGAGCCACGAAGCGTCGTGCACGACCGAGGCCAAACTCGACAGGGTGATCTGTTTGCCGTAGAGGTCGTGGGGCGTCAACGCCATGGTCCGCACGACCAGGCCATTTTCCACCAGCGCAACCTCGTGGGGCGTGGCGTCAATCACGCGACTAGTGCCGAGGCCCAGGCCAGTGGCGAGGGGTTGAACGTTGGCACTCGCCACCGCCGTGATGGCGGTCGGGCGAATGGTGTAGCCGTAGCTTCCAAAGCCAAAGATTGTCCATAGGGTGAGCGCGGGCAGCGTCACCATTATGGCGAGACCGGCGAGTTTGGCGCTCGTTTCGCGGTCCTGCGACTGGTGTCGGTAGGCAACTGGCGTCATGACTCCTACTTTCCGGCGCCGACTGTGGCGGGCGTCTTGGTCTTGGCAATCACTTCAAAACCACCTGGGTCGCCCTGCACAATATTGAGCAGCGTTACGTAGGTCGTTATGGCGGAAGTGATGGGTGCGAGCAGAGTTCCCACCAGGGTGTTGCGAAGACGATCGAGGAGTGTGGCGTCCACGTCGCGCGACGAAATCCATGAAGCCAAGGTGAACTCCGACAGCCAGAGGAAGAACGAGACCAGCAAGATCTGCATGTCGGCGGCGGGCGGCGACCATAGTCCGAAGGGCAAGGCAATCAAGGCGATAATTTCGATCGCCACAATGCCGATGCCCACGAGCCAGCGAGTCACAATCATGGCCGTTGCGGTGGGCGTTAGGAGGCCATCCTTGAGGGCCGAAATGTTGCCCCAGGTCCAGCGACGTCGCTGCTTTTTGAAGTCACTCCACGACCATGGCGACGTGATTTGCACGATGGAATAGACGAAGCCAAAACTAAGTCCGCGTTCGACGGCGTTGTGACCAACCGTCAAATCCTCCGAGGCAGACACGGGGTAGTCCCATGACACGGTCGCTTCAGCCGATCCGCGGAAGGTGAGACCTTCGCCGTGCACCCAGAGGGGGTGACCAAAGCCCTGGAAAAAGGCGCAGTCGGTCAAGCACGAGATCGTGCGCACGTCGTCGAGGTGCGTCAAGAATCGGCCGTACCCGCGACGAGGCGATACCACGCCCTCGACGATGTCGTAGTCAGCACCGAAGACATCGATGAAGTACTGACGAGTGGGCAGGGAGTCATCGTCAATCATGATGACCTTGACGTCACGACGAGCGAGTCCGCGGTGGGCACGAACACGTCGAGAGTATTCCTGCGCCCGCGCCTTGTAGTGCGCGAGCGTCGTGAACTCTTGTGGCACGACGATTACTTCGTCGGCGCCGTAGTACAGGTTCTCGACGCCGGGCTCGACGACGACCCAGAACTGGTAAGGAAATGGCAGGTCGTAGGCCTTCACCCCAGCGATGATCCCGTTCACCGAATCGTAGTTACCAATCGTGGTGATCTGAATAATGGCCTCGGTGGCCCCCGACGTGCCCATGCGACGCTTGTGCGTGATGAGGTAGCGGGCGTAGCCGCTCGCCATCAAAAACAGCTCCACAAAGGGGAACATCCAGGTCAAAAAGAGTAAGCGGCTCATGCGTGGACCTCCACGGTGGTGAATGATTGGTTGACGGTTCGGACGGCTTCGAGCAGTGGTGTGGCGAGCCCCGCGGCAGTGGCGAAGCCAATCATGCCATCCAGGTCTTTGGGGAGACAGTGGCCACCAAAGGCAAACCCGCCGCGAATGCCGTAGTCGGGATTGGTACTGGCCTCAGCGGAGCGGACAACTACCTCGCCAATCGTGTCGCCATCGATACCGAAGAGGTCGGCAATCTTGTGCACTTCATTAAAGAAGCTGATCTTGGTCGCATTGAAGCAGTTATGGACGATCTTCACGAGCTCCGAAGCGGTCGTGGTATCGAAGATACGCATGTCGCCCCCTAACGGGAGGAACAGCGCCTGAAGTTCCTCTCGGGCGTAGGCGCTGCGTGAACCAATGACCGTGACGGTGGGGCAGACTGCGTCGAGGGCGGCTGACGCCTCGCGCAGAAACTCGGGGGTGCTGGCCACAACGACCTGCGCGGTTGAACGGTCCAATTCACTTCGCAGAAGCCCCGCCACGAGTCGATCGGTGGTACCGGGCGCCACCGTCGAACGGATGGCCACAATGTGCGAACCGGAACCTCGGGCAATTGAATGACCGATGGACGACACTGCTGCGGTGAGCAAGGTCAAATCGAACCCCGTGCCATTGCTCGGAGTCGGGACACATACAAGCACGATGCTGTCGCCTTCGGGTGGCAGCATTTTGACGCTCGCCTGCTTCCCCTCGTTCAGTAGTCGGCAGACAGTTGCGGGATTGGTGTCGACGAAGTGAACCTCGTGTCCGAGACCAAGCATGGCATTGCCAGTCGCGGTGCCCACCACGCCCGCGCCAACAATGACAATGCGGCGAGGCGTAATTGACGGGTAGGTCGGGTTCAGAAATTCTGGCGTAGTGGTGTTGAACGTGATTGACATACGCATTGAACATAGTGTGCGCAATATTCGCCGACAGCGACAAAATTTTTTACCTCGGAAGAATTTTCATTTGTGCCGGTCCAGGCGTCGGCAAAGTGGCCAATAAAGAAAAAACATTTTTCTCTGACTTTTCCCAGTCCACCTACTACCGTTTTGAAGGTGAAACGAACCACCACTCTTCTTCTCAGTGCCCTTTCGGCTCTTAGTTTGTCCGTTCCTTCGATCCAGGCCGGCGCTGCTCCGAGTCTGCACGTCAAGGGGATTGATGTCCTCTTTTACGCCAATGGTTCATACCCATCGAACAGTCTCCTCCAGAGCGAATCGACCACGGCTGGACACTTCATCAGTGGGCTCGGTGCCAACACCGTTGGCCTCACCTTCCCCTTCTTCACGCCGGGGTACCAGAGCAACACCGTCATCGCCGGCAACAACCCCATCGCACCAGGGACCGGCTCGACACCGACTGCCAGTCAACTCGACATCGTGATCAAGAACATGACCGCGGCCAAATTGAAGGTAGTTCTGCGACCAATCATCGACGAGCAGACACTGCAGTCACGGTGGCGCGGTGCGCTCGCCCCCACCAATCTCACCAGCTGGTTTGCCTCGTACAAAGCGGCCTTGACGCCCTACCTCACCTTGGCCGCAAGCGACCATGTGAGCGGCGTGGACTTGGCTGTTGAGCTCAACTCACTCGCCCCCAACACCGCTCAGTGGTCATCCCTCGTCGCGTGGGCAAAAACCCTGTATTCGGGTCAGCTCATTATCAACCCAATGGCTCGTGGTTCCGTCGGCCCAACCATTCCCGGCACGAGTGAGTGGTTCGACTTCTACCCCGGCCTCAACGCCACGCCCACCGCCTCGGTCGCCACGCTCGTTGGCCTCTGGAAGAGCTACGCGGCGAGTCTGCACTTGCCGGGCAAGCCGTCGCAGCAAACCATTGGCGAGACGGGCATTTTGGCCCAGACCGGCATGTACCGCTTCCCGTATCTCTACTACTACACGGGAGCCTTCAACCAAAGCATCCAGTCCACGTGGTACACGGCGGCGTGCCAGTTCACCAAGCAGCAGGGCTACAACGGCATCTACTTCTGGGACTACGTCCTCGGCCAGCCCAACCCGTCGAGCACCACACCCGACACCCAGCACCCCGGCTCAATCCAACCCGCCACGCAAAGCGCCATCAAGGCCTGCTTCAACTAGCGGTTCGCGGCATCCTCGGTCGACACCAACTGGCGCGCGGCGCGAGCTTCATCAACCCGTGAAACTGGCGTCGTCTGCGGCGCATGCATCAATCGCTTGGGGTCGGTGATTGCCAAGGCCGCGATCTTTTCAATTGACACCGCCAATGATTCGAGCGTTTGGAGACTCTCGGTCTCAGTGGGCTCGAACATCAGCGCCTCGTCGACAATGAGCGGGAAGTAGACCGTTGGTGAGTGAAAGCCCTCTTCGAGCAGGGCCTTGGCCACGTCCAACCCACGAACGCCGTACCGCGACTTGAGCGCTGAGGCCGTGAGCACTGCTTCGTGCATGCACGGACGGTCATAGGCGGCGGGCAGCGTGTCGCGAAGTCGGTGGCGCAACCAGTTCGCGTTAAGGACCGCGTGCTGCGCCACCTTGGCGAGTCCGTCGCCACCGTGCACATTGATGTAGGCCAGGGCGCGAGCGAGGACCAACGCATTGCCGTGCCACCCGTGCACACGGCCGATTGACTGCGACGGCGTTCGCCAGTCGTAGCTGCCGTCGTCGAGCTTGGTCGCCTTTGGTCCAGGTAAGAATTCGACGAGTCGTTGGGAAACCGCAACGGGGCCCGCGCCAGGACCACCACCACCGTGTGGGGTGGCAAAGGTCTTGTGCAGGTTCATGTGCACCACGTCAAAGCCCATGTCGCCAGGTCGCACCGCGCCCAAAATTGCGTTGAGGTTGGCGCCGTCGTAGTACAGCAACCCACCCACCTCGTGCACCGCGGCGGCAATCTCGACGATTTCTTCTTCAAAGAGACCAACGGTGTTCGGGTTGGTCAACATGATGCCGGCAACGTCGGGGCCGAGGGCGGCCTTCATGGCCGCAAAGTCGACGAGGCCGCGGTCGTTCGACGGAATGGTCGTGACCTCGTAGCCACCGAGGGTCACCGAGGCGGGATTCGTGCCGTGGGCCGAATCAGGAATCAAGATGCGCTTACGAACGTCACCATTGGCCTGGTGGTAGGCCCGCATCAGCAGCAGGCCGGTGAGTTCACCCGCGGCTCCCGCCGATGGCTGCAGTGTGGCGGCGGCCATGCCGGTAATCGCGCAGAGCTGGTGTTCGAGCATCACCATGAGTTCCAGCCACCCCTGACAGAGTGCCGCCGGCACACCAGGGTGCACCGAGTTCCAGCCAGGATCGTTCGCGACGGCGTCGCAGAACTTGGGGTTGTACTTCATGGTGCACGAACCGAGTGGGTAGGCGCCGAGGTCCACGCTGAACTGGCGATGCGTAAGTCGAGTGAAGTGACCAACCAGGTCGCGCTCGTTCACCTCAGCCAATGCCACGGGGGCCTCTCGCAGATGCGCCGCAGGTACGAGGTCAGCCAGTGGTACCGGCGCCACGTTGGTCGTACGCAACTGGAAGGCGTGGCGCCCCGGTACGGAAAGTTCGAAGATTGTCGGCTCAACTTCATGCCCCATCAAGGGGATTGAAGCGGCCCGTCCACCAGGGTACGAAGTCATGCCAGCACCTTTCGAAGGCTCGTTGCGAAGTGGTCAATGTCAGCTTGGGTGCGACGTTCCGTCACCGTAATCAAAACAATCGTGTCGAGGTCGCCCTCGACCGAGAGGTCTCGTTCACCCGCGAGGGAGCGAAGGGCGAGGCCTCCTAAAATGCCCTCCCCCACCAGGGCGCTCAGCACCGAGGCGGCAGACTGTGGCAAGCGAAGCGCAAACTCACGGAAGAACGGGGCCGACGAAACGGGCGTGACGCCGGGAATGGCAACGAGAGCGTCGAACAGCGCGTGGGCGCCCTGGGCACAACGGGTCGCCACTTCGGCCAGACCCTGCGTTCCGAGGTACCCCAGCTGGATGGCGGCGGTGACGGCCATGAGCGTCTGGTTCGAGCAGATGTTCGACGTCGCCTTTTCGCGACGGATGTCTTGCTCACGAGCCCGCAACGTCGTCACGAAGGCCCGACGACCATTGGAGTCGACTGTCTCGCCCACAATGCGGCCAGGCAGGCGTCGGATCTGCTCCGTCGTGCAGGCGAAGAGACCCAAGAATGGCCCCCCGAACGACAACGCGGTGCCGAAGGGTTGGCCTTCACCGACGTAGATGTCCGCGCCCCATGACGCGGCCGACTTCAGCACACTGGCGGCCACGGGGTCACCGGCGACCACGAACAAGGCGTCATTGGCAACGGCGAGGGCCTTTGCGTCGCTCAGGTCTTCGAGTACACCGAGGTAGTTAGGGTACGCGGCGACGACGGCAGCGGCGTCACGTACATCGACGCTCGACCAGTCGGTGACGCCATCGCGCAATGGCACGATCACAATGTTGTGCCCGGTACCAAAGGCCATGGTCTGCACGACTTGACGCCAATGCGGGTGGATACCCGCCGAAAGGTACATCGTGGAACGACCCGTGGCGCCACCGGCCATATTTACCGCTTCGACCAACGAGGTCGCACCGTCGTAAATCGAGGCGTTGGCGATTGGGAGACCCGACAGGCGCGAGACCATTGTCTGGTACTCAAAAACGGCCTGCAGGATACCTTGGGCCACTTCGGGCTGGTAGGGGGTGTAGGCGGTCACAAACTCGGAGCGCGATCCCAGGGCCTTGACGACCGGTGGAATCTCGTGGTCGTAGGCACCGCCGCCGGCGAAACACGTCAACTGAGCGAGCTGCCCCTTGTTCTTTTTCGTCAAGTCAGCAAACACCGCCGCCACGTCGGGTTCGGACATGCCCGGCGCCATATCGAGCCCGGCACTCAGGCGCACGGAGGCAGGGATATGGGCGAATAGCTGGTCCAGCGAGTCGAGTCCGAGGAACTCGAGCATCGCCGCGACTTCTTCTGGCGTGTGGGGAATGTAGTCAGCCACGTTACTGGGCCTTTCGTACGAAGGGCAGCGCGCGAACGACCGCCGGGATTTCTCGACCACGCAACGCTACCGTCACCGCGGTCCCAACGGACACATCGTGGTGCAGGAGGCCCAAGCCAATGCCGTGCTCGAGAACGGGAGAGTAATTCCCTGAGCACAACGTGCCAATGGACACGCCGTCGAGGAGCACTTCTGCGCCGTCGCGGAGCGGCTGTCGACCTTCGGCGACGACGCCGGTAAGGAAACGTGCGACCCCGCGCTCTTGCTCCGCGAGGACGGCGTCGCGCCCACGGAAGGTGGGCTTCTTCCACCCCAGCACCCATCCGAGGCGGGCCTCGAGGGTCGTTGAGGTTTCAGTGAGCTCGTGCCCGTAGAGCGGCAGCGCGGCTTCGAGGCGCAAGGTATCACGGGCGCCCAAGCCAGCCGGCGTAATGCCGGCCGCCACGAGCGATGCCAGCAGTGCTTCGGCCTGCTCATTGGCGACCGCAATCTCGAGGCCGTCTTCACCGGTGTACCCAGTGCCGGCGACGCGGATTTCCACGCCGTGGTAGTCGAAACGAACGACCCCGAAGCGTGACACTGAGGCGAAGCGCTCATCGATTGTTGCGACTTTGGTGCGAGCATTCGGGCCCTGCACCGCCAAGACGCACCGAGTGTCGGTGACGTCGTAGCCCGGCAAGGCGGCGGTGACGCCTGAGGTGTTGGAGGCGTTCGGCATCACGTCGAACTCAGTGTCACTGACCCACCACACAATGATGTCGTCGACGACGAAGCCCTCGTCGTTCAAGAGGTGGGTGTACTGCGCGCGCCCTGGAGCAATTTTGGTGAGATCATTCGTGAGCGTTGACTGCAGACGTTCAAACATGTCCGGGCCATCGCAGCGTACGGTGCCGAGGTGGGAGACATCAAACACCACGGCATCGTTGCGACACGCCAGGTGTTCAGCGACGGTTCCGGTGGCGTACTGCAACGGCATTTCCCACCCGCCAAATGGCACAATTTTGGCGCCGAGGGCGACGTGGGCGTCATACAGATACGGTCGGCGATTAGGCATGCCTGCCACTTTATGTGCGAAAGCGCCGTCACTACGTCACTCGACGCTGATGCGTTCTCAGGCGGAAACGACGAAGCGTTCTTTATCCAAGGTAGTCGCGAGTTCTCGCACGACGCCCGCCATCGGCACGACGTTAAAGACACCTTGACCACCACGGAGCAGGTCGACGAGGCCCTCGTGGTCCGCCAGGATCGAACCAGACTCACCAATGACCAATGACGCGGCACTCAGGTCAACGGAGAGGTTGTTGCGCAGGCACTCCACGGCCTGACGTGCCCGGGTGAGTGCAACGCCGGAGTCCAGTAGGGACTTAATAACTTTGACTTCAAGTACGTCACGGTAGGCGTAGGAGCGCTTCGAGCCGCTGCCCGTCGCCGGAGTAATGGAGGGCATCACGAGACCGGTGCGTGCCCAGTAGTCCAGCTGGCGGTACGTCACGCCCGTGAGTCGACAGACCTTTGGTCCGCTGAATCCTTCAACTCGACCCATGGTTGCCCTCGTCGTCTACTTCGAAGCCCGCCATCGTGACGGTAACAACACGATTGTAGTTACAGCAATGGCGATTCGGCAAATAAATCTGGGCGCCCCAGCGCCGTTGACGACGCCTCCGCGATGAGTCGTGGTGGGATACGACCCGCGCGACGAGCCGCGTGACCGGCACGCACCCCATCGCGAAATGCCGCCGCCATCAACTCGGGGTCAATCGCCCGATTAATCGCCGAAGCGGCGAGCACACCGTCACAACCGAGCTCCATCGCGAGCGCGACGTCCGATGCCGTACCGAGCCCCGCGTCGAGCAGGACGGGTGCGCTAAGGCGATCACAAATCGTTGCGATGGCGTGGGGATTACGAATGCCGAGCCCCGAGCCAATGGGCGAACCTAGCGGCATCACCGCTACACAGCCCAACTGTTCGAGCCGCTGGGCGACGATGAGATCATCAGAGGTATAGGCCCAGACCTCGAAGCCACGCTCCACCAATTGAGCGGCGGCCTTTAGGGTTTCGGTGGTGTCGGGCAGCAGTGTCGCGTCATCACCAATGACTTCAAGTTTGATGGCGGGAGTATCGAAGGCCTCTCGGGCCAGTTCCGCGACGAGTACGGCCTCATCGGCGCTGTAGCAACCGGCGGTATTGGGCAGAAGTTGCATCTGGTGCTGCTCGAGCAGTTCGTACAACGAACCGTGTTCGCTGCGCTCAACTCGGCGCAACGCCACCGTGGCGATCGATGACCCCGACGCGGTGATGGTGCGACCGAGCAGATCAAACGAACGAAAGCCACCGGTACCGAGAACCAGTCGAGACGACGACGTTAGTGATCCCACGCGAAAGAGTTCTGTCACCCCTCAAGCGTAGCCAGCGGTCCGCCGCACCCTGGTCGCTAACGTGGAACCGTGCATCCCGTTACCGCCCTCACCATTGCTGGGTCCGATTCGGGTGGTGGCGCGGGGATTCAGGCTGATTTACGGACGTTTAGCGCCCACGGCGTTCACGGCACCTCGGCCCTTACCGCCGTGACGGCACAAAATACCCTCGGGGTGACCCACGTTGAAACAATGTCAACGCACGGAGTGGCCGCACAAATTGACGCGGTGCTCGACGACTTCAACGTCCTGGCCGTAAAGACCGGCATGTTGGCCACCCCCGAACTCGTCGAACTGGTGGCCTCCGTTGCCGCCGCTGGAAGACTCCCCCACCTGGTGGTGGATCCGGTGCTCAGTTCCACGTCCAATCACGCGCTCCTCGCCGAGGGTGGCCTCGAGGCATATCGTCACTCGCTCCTCCCCTTCGCCCAGCTCGTGACGCCCAATCTTCGAGAAGCGGCCGCCCTCGCCGGTGTGGCGATCGGCGACGTGACCAGCATTGATGATCTCATCACCCTTGGTCGCGCCATCGTGAACTTCGGTGTGCCCTTCGTACTGGTAAAGGGAGGGCACCTGTCCGGTGAGCGCTCGCCCGACGTCCTCGTCAGTGCCACGGACGCGGTCCTCTTCGACGGTCCACGCGTCGTGACAATCAATACGCACGGAACGGGCTGCACGTTGTCAGCGGCTATCGCGGCCAATCTCGCGCGTGGTCTGACTCTTGAATCGTCGTGTCGACGTGCGAAAGAGTACGTGACGGCGGCGTTGACCACCGCGGCCACGTGGCAGCTGGGGCGGGGCTCGGGACCACTGGACCATTTAGGCTGGGGCTCATGAGCTCCCCCAAGCCACCACTGACCACCACGACCAGCATTTGGCCCGCCGCAACGGTACTGCTCACCGCCATTGGGATGCTCAGTATCTTCATGATCTTGAACGCCGTCACCGACACACCGGTCGCTTCCACGACGACACTGCCCATCATCGTGGGCGGCCTACCCGTCGCGACTGGTCCATCGAGTGGTGCACACGTGCTGGCCAATTGCCACCAATACGGCACGCCACCCGACGACATACTCAATGGCTTTATCCTTCCCACCGGCACCCAGCCACGTGGTCCTTTTCGCATTGTCAACGCCGGTGCCGGTGAGTTTGACTGTCGCGTGCCCCTGACGAGTACCACCTCCTCGGCAAAACTCCTCGGCTTTTACGCCTCCCAACTCGGTGCTCGCGGCTGGACCGAGTTCTCTTCGGGAGCCACCAATGGTAAGCCGCAACTGCTCTTTCAAAAGCCCGGGAGCGACACCTTCTATTACGTGCTCGGCGTGACGGTAAACGAAGAACGCGGTGGTCGCACGCAGTGGACCTTCCGGATTTACCAGAACTCCAACACGATTTAGACCAGTGCGGGCTCCTTGGTCACGTGGGACCAGAGCCAAAAGTTCATCGGATAGATCACGTAGCCCGAACGTGTTGCCGATGACGTCAAAATCACCACCGTCGTGCCGAGGGCCAAAATACCGAGCATGTGCGACAAGGTGAGTGGCCAGTGGCGTCGTAAGTGCTTGGCGAGGAAGTACCCTCCAACGAGCAAGGTCAGCGGCGTCAGAACGTGGCCCAGCGGTGCCCACAAGACGGTGAGAATGTGCCCGGGTAGCGAATTTGCCGCTGGCGAGACCACCTGTGTCAAACCGAGGGGAAAGGCCACCACGTTGGAGATAAACGTGGCTGGATTGAGGAGCGCGTACGGTACGACCGTGCTGAGCGTGATGGCGGCCGCCCACAGCACCAACGTGCGCCAACGCGGCCGACCCTGTTCGTCACGGGCGACCAAGGTGGCACCGAGCAGCATCGGCCAGGCGGTGAGTTTGATCGCCATAGCGATCCCCAAGGTCAGTGCCGCCCCCGTCACGCGCCGCCGCGCAAGGAAGGCAACGCCGAGCAGCATGAGCCCGAGGAGTGGCATGTCATCGCCACCCGTGGCGAGAAAGATTGCCCCACTCGGCAAGGCGATTAAGAGCTGCGTTACCCGCAACGCGTGTCGACCCGACAGCCGCAGGAGTACGAGGGCGCCCGCCAGGCACGACGCGGTGACGACTGACATCACCACGCGGGCATCGGTCCCGCTCGACCGATGGTGCGTAAACGCAGCCGGCGCCCCGAAGATACTCATGAGCGGGAAGTACGGATAGTACGACTCGTAGGCGGGGACGTTCGCGATTGCGTGCTGCAAACGTCCGTGAAGCCAGATGGCCTGGTAGGGATCATGACCGTCGTAGACAAGGTTGGCGGCTCGTTCAATCACCATTACTTCAGGCTGGGCGTAATTCCCCGCCGGCTCGTGTTGTCGCCACTGCGCCAACAGCAGGAGGGGGGCGACAACGGCCCCTAGAACAACGAGTGCACAGAGAGCGACGCGCACCCGCATCACGGAACGCCATTTCAGGCGCGAGGCCGCGAAGGCCATCGTGGCCACCGCGAGGTACGGCGCGGCACTGAGCGCTCCCCACCAGGACTGCGCCACCGTCGCCGAGACGGCGTAGGTGCCCAGGGCGAAGGCACTCGACAGTGCGTAGAGGATGGCGTCGCCGAGAAGGTCGCCCCTGCGTTGCCACCACTCCCACAGTGCCGAATGGGTCGTCTTCGTTGTTTGAAGGAGTCCCGTCACGCTCACGAGTCAAGTGCCCGCCGAAGCGGCATGCGCGTCTGCACTGGCAGGTCCTGCGTCAAGAATCGTCGAATTGTCCGCGCGCACTCTTTTGGTCGCTCCTTGAGCAGCGAGTGCGAGGTGCCGGGCACGATGCACAGTTGCGCCCCGGGAATCGATTCATACAAGCTGGCGGTGTGCGCCAACGTCGCGACGTCATCGTCACCGGCCATCACCAGGGTCGGCACAGTGACACGGCGCAGATCCTCGTTGGTGAGTGTGGGGCCCGTCGCCTGCATCTCCATGGTCTTTCGAAAGACCAAGTGCGCGCGCGAACTCCCGTCGGGCGAGATGCTCGCGTAGTGGGCGACCCAGGCCTGGTAGCCCAACGAGCCCTCATCGAGATGCGGCATTGGCATCAGACCCTCGACATGGTAATTAGCCCCAATAAGGACGAGCCTCGTCACGAGGTCGGGGCGAGCGAGCGCCGCCAGTAGTGCCGCATTTGCGCCGTCACTGTGACCCACGAGGTGGCACGGGCGGCCCAGCAGCTCAATGAAGGCAACGACCTCCTCGGCCATGGCTTCGTAGGAAAACGGGGCGTCCGAGTCAGCCGTGCGTCCGTGTCCTCGTCTATCGAATGCCCCGATGTTGAAGTGGCGTTTCAGGCGCGGACCGACTGAGTGCAGCAATGACGCCGACGAACTCATGCCGCCGTGGAGCAACAGAACCGGCGTCGCGCCCTTCTTGGGCATGAGCGCCCACGTGGGGTGTCCCAGAAGAGCAATAGTGGCCATGGAGTCAGCCTAAACCGAATCGGGGCAGAAAAAAACCACCGTGGTCCACGTCGGCCACCCCCCCAGGGGCCGATGCGCACCACGGTGGCAAACTGCTTAGTAGGACAGTAGCACCCCAAACAGACACGTTGCGTTAATGTCGGCCGATTTTAGGGCGCACCTGGATCGAGGTACAGGGCACTGACGGTTACCGAGCCACAGACCGAGGCCGGAAACGACAGTGAGATTGGCGTTGATGAGCCATTTTTCGCGACCTGCACATTGATGGTGCTAATCGTGGCGCAGTTCGTACCGTTCTCACTGTAGGTGTAGTCGAAGCGAAGAGCCGTGCCCTTCGCGACGGTGATCGCTTGGGGCGCGGCGTTCGCGGCGGCCGACGTGAACTGAGGTGAGGTAGCCGAATGGTCCGCCGTTATCGACGTCACGACCACTCCTTGGGAGGTCTGCAGCGTCAAGAGGGGGTAGCCGTCCACCGCGCACGATCCGGGGGTGATCTTGGTCAGGGTCGCCGAGTCGTACGCCGTCCCCGCTGCGCCCTGACCTCCGTTGTCCACTGACGAGAAGTCGCCGCCTTGACAGGCGACAGGTGCCAAGGTCGTGGTCGAGGTCGAGGTCGAAGATGTCGTCGTCGAGGTGGTCGACGTCGTGGTGACGGCGTGATGAACCAGACCAAGGTTCCTTCCCGCTACGACAACCACCACAAAGATGAAG
>CAIKBU010000084.1 GCA_903825765.1 uncultured Actinomycetes bacterium
ACAGTCGCTTGCTCTGCCAATGCCGAGTTTGTGCCGTAGTTCAGCCTCGTTCTCGTTGCGGCACCTTGTGGTCATCTCTGCTTGGGAACTCATTGGGGGCTTCATCACCAAAACTTTTGAAGAAATTGAGTGGTTTTGCGAGCCAAAGGTGAAGGAACTGTCTACTTTGACGCCCCTCGGGGCAAGTTTGTCGTCAAGGTTCCGATAGGGCAGACCCCTGCTGGCACCACCCGCTATAAAAAAGCGCAAGCCACCACGAGGCGTGAGGCAAACGCACTACGGCTCACCCTCATCGCCGAGCGAGACAACCCCACTGCGGTTACTCCTTCCGCCTTGACTTTTCGGCAGTTCAGTGAGCATCACTTCGCCCACGAAGCCAACCTTCAACTACGACCAACGAGTATTGGCAACTATCTCTATGTCCTTCGTAAATGGGCTTACCCGAACTTTGGCGATAAACCCCTTACGGGGATAACTTCGGCCGATATTGGCGCACTGCTCGCCTCGCTGGCTGGCACAAACAGCACGCACTTCGTCAACCACTGCCGAGCCACCATCTCCCACGTCTTTGAGGCGGCACTCGCCCACCGTCTAGTTGAGGACAACCCTGTTCGCAGGACGAGGAAGGTGAAATCCACAACGGCACAACCAACCTTGGTGCGTCAGCATTGGTCATTGGAGGAGTGCCGAGCCGCACTTATCGCTTCCCTTGGAACTCCTCACGCCCTCTTTGTTCATCTCGCTATCTATACGGGTATGCGGCACGGCGAGTTGATGGGTCTGATGTGGGAGGACTTTGACCTAGAAAACGCCACCGTGACCGTCAATAGAACTTTGGTAGAACTGCGCTCACGGCTAGACCCCACTACTCCCCGCTTGCGCTGCGGGGAGCCCCCGTTCGATGCCGGTCATAACGGGTAAGTACTCGCCCGAGCCAACAAGGGCCAAGGGACCGGGAGATGCGGGGGAAGTCGACGACATACAACGCCTTTCTACTGACGTCACCGTAGTTGGTGCGTCGGTGGTGGCGCCGTGGTACCGCGAATTATCAGTTGCGTCGGCAGTTCCGTGGTGGTCGCAGGATCG
Source organism: uncultured Actinomycetes bacterium (assembly GCA_903825765.1). GTDB lineage: Bacteria > Actinomycetota > Acidimicrobiia > Acidimicrobiales > RAAP-2 > RAAP-2. The sequence continues at coordinate 1,087 of CAIKBU010000084.1, forward strand.
CCGTGCAGGACGCGGGCCAGAATCTGCCGGGCCAGCAGCGCTCCCTGCTGGAACGCCGGCTGGGCGACCGTCGTTAAGTCAAACACCCGCGCCAACTGGTGATCGTCAAAGCCAATGACCGAAATGTCTTCGGGGCAGCGAAGCCCGGCCCGACGAATGGTGTGCAATACGCCCATGGCCATTTCGTCCGACTGCACGAAAATCGCCGTGGGACGAGACGGGAGTGACAGCAGTTGGGCCGCGGCCAGCTCGCCACCCTCTACCGTGGAGCGACCGTTGACTTCAAGTTCCGGTCGCAACTCGATACCGGCATTCGTGAGCGCCTTGCGGTACCCAGCCCCGCGGTCCAGCGGCGGCTGGAAACTGATCGAGGACTCCTTGTCCAAGGTCACCATCGCGATAGAACGATGCCCCATGCCGATGAGGTGATTGACGGCCATTTCGGCACTGGCCACGTCGTCAATGGTCACACTGGAGAATCCTGGAATGTCCACACCCAGTGACCCCACGGGCACGCCCAGGTTGATCACGTCCTCAACGTCGGGAACGTCGGAGGGAAGGGTGAGCAAGAGAACCGCATCAACGCGTCGGCGCATTGGCAATTTCTCGAAGAGCTTGCCGTCGGTGTCGATGTAGAGCACCAGGTCAAACCCGGCCGACTGGAGTTCCTGCTCGATGCCATTGAGCACCTCGGCGAAGAACCAGCGGGAGATAAAGGGGGTAATCACCCCGACGGTCGACATTCGACCCGACGCCAAACTCGAGGCACTGGGTGACACGATGTAGTTCAATGCCTGCGAAGCGGCAAGGACCCGGGCCCGGGTTTTTTCCGAAACGTTCGGTAGTCCTCGCAGCGCCCGCGAGACGGTGCCACTCGACACCTTGGCCATCCGGGCCACGTCCTCAATCGAGGGGGTGGCGCGACCATTCGAGCGCCGACTGCGGGGCGACGGGGCGGGTGTTGCGCTCATGGGGACAAGTGTAAACCCTTGCAGCCGCCAGCCGACTTTGGTCGAACCCGTATGGCGCGCTTAGCGAAACCGCTTTCGTGGCGCACCCGCGACCGCGTCACTAGGGTGACGGTGTAGTTGAGTCCCGACGAGTGGACGGTGAGGGTGCTGGGGGTATCTGTCACTCCTAAAATCTACGAACACGGTGTGACAGGTTTGGGGAACGCATCTGGGGCTTCATCACCCAAAAATCTGACTCCAATGACACAAAAGCGTGTCACACCAACTTGTTACCCTCAACAGTGATGATGTCACAACGAGTTCAGCCCGATACATTCCACCGAGACGATATCCCTGTCACTACAAGAAGAAATGAGAAGGGCTGGACTAGCAACGAGGGCAACAGTTGCTACAAACTTGTAGACAACGAGAAAGCTGGCTCCCAGAGCAGGACTCGAACCTGCAACCTAGCGATTAACAGTCGCTTGCTCTGCCAATTGAGCTATCTGGGAATGAACCCGAGGGCACCACACCTTAGCATTGCCGACACCCCCGACTACTGCTGGGTGAGCCAGTCCTGAAGGCGCTGCGCCTCAGGACTATTACGAACGGCTTTGCGACATTTCTCGAGACGCTTCGCCATGGCCTGGCGGGAGATTCCTCGACCGTACGCGAGCTCTTCGACCGTCATGATTTTGTGCGCGAAATGCCAGAAGGCGGTGAAGTCGTCACCGCAGAGTCGCCGGAGCTCATCGATGACCCAGGCGGGCGCCTCGTCTTCGACGGTCGACTCTTTGGCGGGTACCGCTTCGTAGTCCACGTCTCGGTGCGCGGTGTCGACGAAGCGATGGTTCATCTCCACCACTTCGCGGGCCAACGCGACCGAAATGCCCAGTTTGGCCGCAATCTCTTTGACGCCGAAGTGCTTTTGCACGTCACTGCGCAGCAGTTTCTGCAACTGCAAAATGAGGGCCATTTCGTGTTCGCTGAAACCAGCCTTTTGTCGAATGGCCTGGTTCACCAACTTGGTGATCCAGGGATAGGCGTAGGTCGAGAAGCGGGTACCCTTCGAGGGCTCAAATCGGCGCAGCGCATTGACAAGGCCCTCCACCCCCGCAAGTTCAAGGTCCTCACTTTCGAAGGAGAACCCTCGTTCGCGCACCCGACGTCGAACCAGTCCGAGGGTCGCGTGGAGCAGCGTTGACTCGGCATCGCTTCCCGCCGAGACCAGTCGACGAAGTCGACGACGTTCGCCTTCACTGAGTTGTTCGTCGACCAATCGCTGTTGGGCCTCGCGTCCTCGAACAATCAGGGGCAGGAGCTCACGCTCCACCTCCGCACTCAACGGCGGGAGCAACGTGAGACCAGCGACGGTTTTCATTCTGGTGTGGCAGCGCTCTGGCGACTCAGGAGCCAGTCGCGCAACTCTTCCTCACTCCGACTGCCGTGTGGGCCGCTCAGCAAGTCGAGTCGTTGTTTCACGTCACGAATGGTCGCCATCGCCACGAGGGGATCAATCGTTTGGGCGCGCAGGTCCCGTTCGATGTCCTTGAGGGCGGCGGCGACCGCGGCGCGAAGCAATTGCGAGACCACTGCGGACACGTCTTCGGTTGTGTAGTCACGGTCGAGCTCACCGACGCTCAGCTCACTCAGTACCGCCGCGGCGTCATGCTCACCCGTGGCCGTGAGGTCGTCAATGACTTGGCTGACGGCCTTCCCCGACGCGAGTCCGTCGAAGACAAGGCGCTGCACGTCGTGCACGAAGTAGGGGGCGATCAGACGATCGCTCACCGAATCGGGAAAAAAGAGTCGCAGGCGAAGCGCTTCTTGACCCGGTCGCGGGAGATCATCACGACGGCGCGGCTGTGACGATACGACCACTACGGGCGCGTTCGCCACACCGCGAACTTTGGCCTCCACCCGGGGTCGAAGGGTAATCACGTCGAGACGAAGTCGGTCGGCCACCATCAACAAGTACTGGTCACGGACTAAGTCACTGGGGTGTTCGGCGATGACGGAGAGGGCCTGCTCCGCCGCGCGAGCGCGTCCCTCGGCCGTGGCGATGTTGGCGGCGTCGAGTACGCGCTCCAGGCGAAACTGCAAGAACGGGACGGCGTTGGCGATGGCCTCGCGCAGCGCCTCGGGATCCTTTTGCGCCAGTTCGGCTGGGTCGGACCCCTTCGGAAGTCGCGCCACGGCGACGTCAACGTCGTGTGACTTCTCCCACTGGTACACCGACGCCGCCGCGGACTGACCGGCGTTGTCGGCGTCGTAGGCGAGCACGATGCGCTTGGCGAAGTTCTTCATAACCCGGAAGTGATCTTCGCCGAGGGCCGTTCCACACGTCGCCACGGCGCGAGGCATACCGGCCATGAAGCAGGCGATGACGTCGGTATAGCCCTCACAGACGATGATCTCACCAGTCTTGATGATGTTGTCCTTCGCCCAGTTGAGGGCGTAGAGCGTGCGGCGCTTCGCATAGATCATCGTCTCGGGCGAGTTCTTGTACTTCGGTTCGACGTACCCATCACCACGAACGGCGGCGGCCCCGGGCAAGATACGGCCGCCCACGGCAATAGCTTTGCCCGACGTGTCAAAAATCGGAAAGATGACACGGGCGCGCAGTGCATCTTGTTTGCGGTCGCGTTTGTTGACGAAACCAAGTCCCGCGCCCTCGAGCACCTTGGGGCTCAGCGAGAGCGCATTCGCGAGCCCATCCCACTCGTCGGGTGCCCAGCCGAGCTTGAACTGCCGAGCGACCTCGCCGTCAATACCTCGAGCGCGCAAGTAGTCGCGCGCGCCACGGGCGTCAGCACCATTTAACAGGCGCTCGTGGTACCACGTCACGGCGCTGTCCATCGCCGCCATGCAGTCCGCTTTGTCCTTGCGGGCCGGACCCGCCGACTCGTCTTCGTGGAGTTCAATGCCGGCGCGGTCGGCGAGCAGGCGCACCGCATCGATGAAGTCGAGGTGCAGTATCTCGCGAACAAAGGTGATTTGGTCCCCTGAGACGCGACAGCCGAAACAGTAGTAGCGACCCTCTTCGGCGTTCACCGAAAAGGAAGGGGTCTTCTCACCGTGAAAGGGGCAGAGGCCCGACCAGCGCCGACCAGACTTCTTGAGGGCGACGTGTTCAGTAATAAGCGCCACGATGTCCGTTGCCGCTCGCACCTGCGCAATTTCGGATTCAGAAATGGCCACCCCAAGACGGTATCGGTTTCGGGCCATGAAGCAGACCACGACCACACTAGGGTGGTGGCATGAGTGATTTTGCTGTCGAAACTAATGCCCTCGGTCGGGTCTTTAAAGACGGGAACGTGCAGGCTCTGAAGGGCGTTTCCCTCCAGGTGCCGCGCGGACAGGTCTTTGGACTCCTCGGCCCCAACGGTTCAGGCAAGACCACGATGATCCGTATTCTCTCGACCACCCTCGCCCCCACCAGCGGAAGCGCGACCGTTGACGGTTTTGACGTCGTCAAGCAGGCCGATGACGTGCGTCGTCGCATCGGCCTGGCCGGCCAGTTCGCAACGGTGGACGAAAACCTCACCGGCTTCGAGAACTTGCGGATGATTGGTTCACTCAACCACCTAAAGAAGTCCTACGTCGTTGCTCGAGCGCATGAACTGCTCGAGCGCTTCAACCTCGCCGAGGCGGGGAATCGGATGCTGAAGGGCTACTCGGGCGGTATGCGTCGTCGCCTCGACTTGGCCGCTGCCTTGATGGCGAACCCTCCCATATTGTTTCTCGATGAACCCACCACGGGCCTCGACCCCCAGAGCCGTCAAGACTTGTGGACCATCATCGAGCAGCTGGTCGAAGAGGGCACCACGGTGCTGCTCACGACGCAGTACCTCGAAGAGGCCGATCGGCTCGCGAAGCAGCTGGTCGTGCTCGATAAGGGCTCGATCATCGCCCAGGGAACGAGTGCCGAACTCAAGGCCACGCTGGGCACCACGGTGCTGGTCCTGACCTTCGAAACTACCGCCGACGCCCGTCGAGGCTTTGAGCTGGTCATGAATCTCACGCAGAAGAAGGCCAATATTGACGGCACCATCGTCGAGTTGACGCTCGAGGATGGCCCTCGCGCTGCGGCGGACGCGCTGCGACGCCTCGACGCCGAAAACATTCCCGTGGCGGGGCTCAGCCTCCGTGAACCCAGCCTCGACGACGTTTTCCTCACCCTGACCGGCAGTCGACCGGACGAAGAGGTTGTCGTGGACACGAAGAAAGCACGAAAGGCTCACTAATGACGACCCCCATGCACGCCGAAAAGAGTTCCCTGCGTTGGGTGATCAGCGACGTCCTCACCATGGCGCAGCGCAACATCCTCGCCATCATCCGTATTCCCTCGGCATTGGTCTTTACGATTATTCAGCCCATCATGTTCGTGTTGCTCTTTCGCTACGTTTTTGGCGGCGCCATCCCCGTTGGAACGACGTTCGGCAATTACGTGAACTACCTCATCCCGGGCATCCTCGTGCAGACCACCATCTTCGGCGCCGTGGGCACCGCCATTGGCCTGGCCGAAGACTTAAAGCGCGGCCTTATTGAACGCTTCCGCGCCCTGCCGATGGCGCGAATGGCAGTACTCGCCGGCCGTACGGTATCGGACCTGGCCCGCAATATCTTGATCTTGCTGGTGATCACTGGCGTTGGTTTTGCTGTTGGTTTTCGTCCGGGTGGTGGGTTCGTCGCGTACGTCCAGGCCAGCTTGTTAATGTTGTTGTTCGCCTACTGCCTCTCGTGGGGTTTTGCCTACATTGGCCTCACGGCCCCGAATCCCGAGACGGCCCAGGCCATGACCTTCCCCCTGATCTTCCCCTTGACGTTCGCGTCATCAATCTTCGTACCCGTGGCCTCGATGCCCCACTGGTTGCAGGTATTCGCTCGCAACCAGCCCGTGAGTCAAGCGGCCGAGGCAGTGCGTGGCCTCATGCTTGGCATCCCGCACGGTCAGTCCACCTACATCTCCCTGGCGTGGGGACTGGCGGCGTTGCTGATCCTCGGCCCCTTGTCGACACGTCGATACCGCACCGCTTCCTAACGACTCGTGACCGTCGCGCGGCCGCTCTCGCGAGGACTCATCACGTTGATGGCGGTGGCCAGTGGCACCATCGTGGCCGACATCACGTACCTGCAGCCACTGCTGCACCTCGTGCGGCTCGATCTCCACTCCTCCGTCGCGGCCACGTCTGCGCTCCTGACCTTTACCCAGGTGGGGTACGTCATGGGACTAGCCCTCATTGCCCCGCTCGGTGACGTCTGGCCACGACGGCGACTCATCGTGGGGGTCTTTCTGGTCGCCGCGGTGGCGATGGCCACGGTGGCCGTGGTGCCGAATTACCTCACCCTGGCGTCGTTGCTCTTCGTTATCGGCGTCACCTCCGTCGGTGGACAGTTACTCGTTCCCTTCGCCGCCGACCTCAGTCCGGACGCGACTCGGGGCCGCACTATTGGGATCGTGATGTCGGGACTGCTCAGCGGTGTCCTACTCTCGCGTGTGGTCGCCGGGTACGTCGCCCAGCTTTTTGGGTGGCGGGGTGTCTACGTCGTGGCCGCGCTGGCCCTGGTCGCGATGGCCATGACCCTCGCGCGGTATCTCCCCCTTGAAGCACCGCGCGAGCGAGTCCCCTACACCCGCGTTATCGCCGAATCCTTCACGATGCTAAAAACCTCGTCACTCCTGCGTCGTCGCTCCTGGCTCGGTGCGGCGACGATGGGATCGCTCAACGTCGTCTGGGCCACACTCGCCTTCCACCTTGCGGCCTCGCCGTTTCACTATTCGTCGGGCACCATTGGTCTCTTTGGCCTCGTCGGGCTGTCCGGCATTGCCATGGCGAATGTCGCGGGGCGACTCGCCGATCAGGGTCGGGTGCGCCAGACCACCATACTGTGCGCCGCCTTGATGGTCGTGTCCTACGTCTTGCTCTGGGTGGGGGCCGCCAGTGTTCTCGTCATTGGATTCGCCATCATTGTGGTGGACGCGGGTGCGCAGGGCATGCAAATTTCCAATCAGACGGTCATTTACGCCATCGCCCCCGAAAAGCGATCGCGGGTCAACAGCCCCTACATGGTCACCTTCTTCTTGGGCGTCGCCGCCGGATCACTTGGTGCCGGCTTCGCGTACGCGTCATTTGGCTGGTCGGGGGCCTGCGCCTTCGGACTTCTTTTAGCCCTCGCCTCGTTGGTGCTGGCGGTGACGATGCGCGCTGAACCAACGATCGCCACGGGGTCGCCCACGTCGTAGCGGGCACCACAAAGTGCGTTGCATCAGCCTAAACGCACTCGGGGTGTGATTAACTAGTCCTCAATATCCCGGGGGGCGTAGTGACGACAACACTGGTTTTGCGCAATGGCCGTATTCGAACGCCTCATCACCCGAGTGGCTTCGCCCAGTCAATCGCCCTGACCGACGCGGTTATCACGGCAGTCGGCGACGACGCCGAGATTGCCCCGCTAATTGGATCCGCCACTCGCGTGATTGACCTCGGTGGACGCCTCGTCCTGCCGGCCTTTGGCGACGCGCACGTCCACGCCCTGGCCGGCGGCCTCGAGAGCCTGCGTTGTAATCTCCTCGGTCTTCGCACTCGACACGAAGTATTGGCCCGCATTGCGGACTGGGCCGAGCAGTTGCCAGCCGACGCGTGGGTCTTAGGCGGTGGCTGGGCACTCGAGTGCTTCCCCGGTGGCAATCCGACGGCCGAGGATCTCGACGCCGTGACCGGCGGACGCCCCGCCTTCTTCCCGAACCGCGATCACCACAGCGCCTGGGTTAACACACGCGCCCTCGAACTGGCCGGCATCGACGGCACCACCGCTGACCCCTTTGATGGTCGGATCGAGCGTGACGCCACTGGTCGCGCCTCCGGAGCGCTGCACGACGGCGCCATGGGCTTTGTGGCTCGCATTTTGCCCCCCGTGACGAAAGACGAAATGCGCGACGGCCTCCAAGCAGCCCAGCGGCGTCTCCACAGTGAGGGAATTACGCACTGGCAGGACGCCTGTATTGGTTACGCCGGCGAGCTCGGCATCTTCGACTCCTACGAGGCCTACCAACTGGGCGTCAATGAAGGGTGGCTCAACGCCCGCGTGCGGGGTGCCCTGTGGTGGGATCGTAACGCCGGGATGGACCAACTCGACGCTCTGCGAACTCGACGCGAGGCAGCCACGGGCAGCTTTCGCGCCACCTCCATCAAAATGATGATGGACGGGGTGTGCGAGACCTACACCGCGGCCCTGAGTCGCTCCTACGTTGGTGCGCCCGGGAAGAACGGCACCCACAAGGGTTCGCTCTTCATCGACCAAGCAGAACTCGTGGCCATTATCGCCACGCTCGACGCCGACGACTTTCAGGTCCACTTTCACACGCTTGGTGACGCCGCCATCACCGCCGCACTCGATGCCATCGCGCAACTTCCCGAGCATCGTCGCGGCGTGGGTCGTCACCACATGGCCCACCTCCAGTTCATCAATCCCGCCGACATTGGACGATTCGGCCAACTGGGGGTCGTCGCGAACTTTCAGCCGCTCTGGGCCTGCCACGACCCCCAGATGGACGAGATGACGCTGCCCTTCGTGGACGAGGAGATGGCCCAGTGGCAGTACTCCATGGGCTCGCTACGCGACCACCGTGGTCGAATCGCGTTCGGTTCCGACTGGCCCGTCTCGAGTCCGAATCCCCTGTTTGAGCTCCACACCGCCGTCAACCGAACGGCGGCGCCACTCTACGGTCGCGCCGGTGAGCGCGAGTGTGAAGTGCCCTTCTTGCCCGAACAGTCACTCACTATCGATCAAGCACTGGCGGCCTTCACCTCCGGCGTGGCCTACGTCAACGGTGACGAGGATCTCCTCGGCTCACTCGAAGTCGGCAAGCAGGCGGACCTGGTGGTACTCAATCAGAACCTCTTCGAGATTTCCTCTCGCGAGATTGGCAACAGTCGCGTCGACCTCACGGTCGCCAGTGGTCAGGTCGTGTTCGGCGACGAATAGTTCGTAGTACCAAGAGATAAAGGAGAGAAGTATGTCGATGTATGGAAATGAGGTCGGCGCGGTCACGCGTCTGCCGGGGAACTCCCTGGGCCTCTTTGAAACGTCAGCGAGCACGATGGCCAACATCGCTCCCGCGCTGAGTGTGTTTTTGACCATTCCCTTCCTGGTCGCTGAAATGGGCACCATGGCCCCGTGGATTTTCATCCTCGCCGCCGTAGCCATTCTCTGCACCGGTGTTGCGGTGATTGAGTTCACTAAGCGACTTCCGAGCGCCGGTGGCTTCATTAGCTACATCACCAACGGGGCCGCCAGTGGTGGCAAGACATCGGGAACGGTAATGGGCTCAGTGGCCTTTTACCTGCTGTTGTTCGCCTACCCCGTCTCAATTTCCTCGCTCGCGTCCTTCTTCGGGTACTGGCTCCAGACGTACTTGAACTGGAACCCGAACACCTGGATCTACATCGCTGTGGCGTCGATTCTGCTGGCCATTCCCTTCCTCCTCAAGGGCACCGGCGTATCGGTAAAGTTGGCGTTCGCTCTCTTCGCGCTCGAAGCCGCGGTACTGGTGATCTTCTCGATCATCATCTTTATCAAGAACCCCAGTGCCATGAACGCCCCCTTCCACTCGGTGAGCGGACTGGGCTTCAAGGGTATGGCTGGGCTGAGCTTCAGTTTTGCCTTCTTCGGGTACGTCGGTTGGGAAAACTCGGCGCCACTGGCCGAAGAGGCACGCGACCCGGGTCGCACCATTCCTCGCACCATCATCATCAGCGTGGGTGTCTGTATGGTCGTCTTCTTCCTCGCCGCGTACGCCCTCGTGGTCGGCTTCGTGGGCTGGCAGGGTGCGGACCATGGTATTCACTCCCTCGCCACCTACGCCTACGCAGCGCCGTACCTGACGCTGTCGGCGCACTTCACGCCCTACCTGCACGCGCTGATGTTCCTCGTCGGACTGTCGAGTGCGCTCGGTGGCATCCTGGCGGCGTCGCTGCCCGCCACGCGCTACTTCTACCACGGTGCGCGCGCTGGTCTGTTGCCCAAGTCGGTGGCGAAGGTCTCGCCCAAGACTGGTGTACCGCACGTCGCTATGTGGGTCTACGTCGTGTCGGTGCTGACCGTCACCATCGTGCTTGACCTCATCTTGCACAACGGTGTCACCATTTCTGGCGACGAGTCCGGTATTTCGACGGTGCCCCTCCTCATCGTCTACGTCCTGACCTCGCTCTTCTTGCCGTTCTTCATCACCAAGCGCGATCCCCAGAACTTCAACGTGCTGCGCCACGTGATCATCCCCTACTTCGGCATGATCGTCGTGGGCTACGGCATCTGGGAAACCACCAAGCCCGGTCAGGCCTTCCCCGCGAACACCTACGTGTGGTACGTCTTGGCCTACGTGGTCGTCGCCCTGGTGGGCGCGGTCTACGGCATCTCGCGTCGCAGCGCCAGCTACGAGCAGCTCGCCTCCGGCCTCAACGACTAATCACTGCAGTACCCCAGCGCACCCCGTCCGCTTCTCGCGGGCGGGGTGCGTTCATTGAAAGGACTTTTCGTGTTGCTCCGCATCGCACCCACCCTTCCCTCGCTCACCCCTTCGAGGGCGAGCACCACCGCAACGCTGCGGGTAGCGGCCGTCCAGCAACGCTGGCACGTCAACGCCGCTGAGCACCTCGACGGGTTAGCCGAAGGTATCCGTCTCGCGGCGGCCAACGGCGCCCAACTGGTCTGCGTACCCGAGCTCACGCTGAGTCCCTACTTCTGCAGCGTGGAGCCCACCGCTGACGTGGCCGTGAGGGGCGAGGATCTCCTCACCGGCCCCACGTTGCGATTCGTGTCGGCGATGGCTACCGAGTGTGGCGTGGCGATTCAGGCGTCACTGTTTGAAGAGGTGCCGGGCACCAAGGGCTACAACACGGCCCTCGTCGTCGGCCACGATGGCACGCTGATCGGGACGACCCGCAAACTGCACCTGCCCGTCACCGAGGGGTACTTCGAAGATCAGTATTTTGACGTCGGTCCGGCGACCTCGCAGGCGACACCCACCTACGACGTCGGTGGCGCTGTCTTCGCGGTAGCGACCTGCTGGGACCAGTGGTTTCCCGAACTGGCCCGCCTGTACGGCCTCCAGGGTGCCCAGGTCTTGGCCTACCCCACCGCCATTGGCTCCGAACCGGGCTTCCCCGACTTCGACTCGGCCCCCCTGTGGCGCCACACGATGGTGGCCCACGGTATTGCCAACGGTCTCTTTGTCGTGGCGGCCAATCGTTTTGGTACCGAAGGGTCCATCACCTTCTACGGCAGTTCCTTCATCAGCGACCCCTTCGGTCGCGTTCTGGTCGAGGCACCCCGTGACGACGCCGCGGTACTCGTCGCCGAACTGCCACTCGGGCAATGTGAGGACTGGCTCAGCGCATTCCCATTCTTCGCGGCTCGTCGCCCCGACGTCTACGGTGCGATCACCGCACCCCTGGCCTAGGCCTGGTTAGTGCGGGCCCGCAGGTCCGCCAGCAGTGACGCAATCGGCACGCGGGTCTGGAGCGTGGTGTCGCGGTCACGCACCGTGACGGCGTGGTCTTCGAGTGAGTCGAAGTCCACCGTGATGCAGAACGGGGTCCCGACCTCGTCCTGGCGACGGTAGCGACGCCCAATGGACTGCGTGATGTCGTAATCGCAGCTGAAGTGGGGTTGCAACAGCGCCAGCACCTGCTCCGAGACGCCCTCGAGTTCGGGCTTCTTCGACAGCGGCAAAACGGCCACCTGGTAGGGCGCGAGGCGCCAGTCGAGGCGAAGGACCGAACGGACCTCACCCTCGACCTCGTCTTCGTGATACGCGTCGAGGAGGAAGGCCATCATGGCGCGGGTGGCTCCGGCCGCCGGTTCAATGACGTAGGGCGTGTAGCGCTCGTTGGCGGCCTGGTCGTAGTACTCGAGCTTGACACCCGAGGCGTTCGAGTGCTGGGTCAGGTCGTAGTCGCCACGGTTGGCGATGCCTTCGAGTTCGTCCCAGCCCCAGGGGTAGCGGTACTCCACGTCGGTGGTGCCACGGCTGTAGTGGGACAGGTCTTCCTTCGCGTGTTCGTGCAGTTGCAGGTACTCGGGGCGAATGCCGAGGTCGAGGTACCAGTTGAAACGCTGCTCAATCCAGTAGCGGTACCACTCGTCGGCCTCGGTCGGCGGTACGAAGAATTCGAGTTCCATCTGCTCGAACTCTCGAGTACGAAAAACGAAGTTCTGTGGGGTGATCTCGTTGCGGAACGACTTTCCCACCTGGGCGATGCCGAAGGGTGGCTTCTTGCGCGAGGTCGTGAGCACGTTGTTGAAGTTCGTGAACATGCCCTGGGCCGTCTCCGGACGAAGGTAGGCGGTGGCGCCGTCGCCTTCGACGGGGCCCGCCTGGGTCTTGAACATCAAGTTGAAGGCGCGCGACTCGGTGAACTGCGTCGAACCACAACTCGGGCAGACGCCGTCGATCTTGTCCTCGCGGAAACGACCGTGACACTTCAGGCAGTCGACCAGGGGGTCGGTGAAGGTTTCGAGGTGACCCGAAGCGGCCCAGACGGCGGGCGGGCTCAGAATTGCCGCGTCGAGACCGACGACGTCGTGGCGCATCTGGACCATGGTCTTCCACCACTGATGCTTGACGTTGCGCAGCATGTTGACGCCCAGGGGGCCGTAGTCGTAGGTCGAGCGGAAGCCGCCGTAGATGTCGGCGGACTGAAAAATAAAGCCGCGGCGCTTCGCGAGGTTGATGACCTTCTCGAGTAGGTCGGCGTCGTTGGTGGGGGTTACGTCCATGCCTTAAGGCTAGTTGACGAGGTTCGTCGTAGCGTTAGGGCGTGGACTTCAAGCGCAAGATGACCTGATTGGCCACCAGCCGGGCGGCCGGGTTCAGCGACACTCGATTATCGCGCACGGTGACCAGGTGGGCAATCTCGTCGAGTGAGTCAAAGGCTTCGCGTGGCACGCCACGTCGGGTACGCAGCGCCAACGAGTCACGTTCGAAGGCCTGCGTGGCCGCATCGAGGTACTCCTCGCCGCCGAGGGGGCTGGTGCCACCTTCGACCATCGCGATGTAGCGATCGGGGGTCCGTACATTCCAAAAGCGGCGACCGTCGACGTGACTGTGGGCCGCCGAGCCAAAGCCTTGGTAGTTCCCGTGATCCCAGTAGACGTGATTGTGACGACACTCGTGTCCCGGCTCGGCCCAGTTGGAGATCTCCTCCCACAGGTACCCATGCGACTCCAGAGTCTGACCAACGATGTCGTACGCGTCGGCGGTCTCGTCCTCGTCGGGGTGACGGGCCGGATCTTGGCCCAGTGGGGTGGCGGGCTCCGGGGTCAGGGCGTAGCACGAAATATGGGGTGGTCGATGCTCCAGCGAGAGCAGGTCGTGAAGCGTGGCGCGCACGTCATCGAGGGACTCCGCTCGAGAGCCGACGATGAGGTCCATATTCCAGCTGGCAAAGCCCACCTCGTGGGTACGCTCGGCGACTTCACGATGTGCCATCGTCCCGTGGCGGCGCCCCAGGTCGGCCAACACCGCGGGCTGGGTCGACTGCACGCCGTAACTCATGCGGGTGACCCCACCGTCGCGGTACGCGGTGAGTCGTTCAACCGAGGCGTCCTCGGGATTGCACTCCACCGTGATTTCACAGTCCGCGGTGCGAGGAATCTCCCTCAGAATCGAGAGCAACTGCTCCGGCGTCAATCGAGAGGGCGTGCCCCCACCAAAGAAGATCGAGGTGGCGACTCGAAGCCCGCCGTCAACGGCCCAGCGAATCTCCTGTCGCACGGCCTCGACGTAGGCGTCCTGGAGGTGGTCACGGTCGCTGTACGTGGCGAAGGCGCAGTAGTCGCAGCGGTGGGCGCAGAAGGGGACGTGGACGTAGACACCAAAGGCGTCAGCAACGTCAATGGGTGGTGCGTTCACGGCCTCGCGGCTGCCTCTCGCGCCACCTTGACTTCGTCGTAGCGACGTAACGCCTCATCTCGCTCGGTCGCCGAATCAATGATCGGCGGGAAGTACCCCGCTGGGGTCAAGAGACCCGAACCACCGCCGGGTTGGAGGCAGTCCGGTGCGGCCACGTCGCGGAGTTCGGGTACCCAACGCTTGACGTACACACCGTCGGGATCGAAGCGCTCGGCCTGGAGCACCGGGTTGAAGATGCGGTAGAACGGCGAAGCATCGGTGCCGCTTCCGGCCGTCCACTGCCAGCCGTGCTGATTGGAGGCGACGTCGCCGTCGATCAGTCGCCACAGGAACCACTTCGCACCCCAGCGCCAGTCAATGTGGAGGTGTTTGATCAAAAATGACGCGGTAATCATGCGAACTCGGTTGTGCATCCAGCCCTCGGTGAGGAGCTGTCGCATACCGGCGTCGACAATCGGATAGCCCGTTTCGCCTCGCGCCCACGTTTGGAAGCGCTCCACGGCCGCGGCATCGCTGTCGACCCGCAGGTGGTCCATCGAACGTTGGAGGTTTTGCCACGACGTCGTGGGATTGGCGAAGAGGACGTCGGCGTAGAACTCGCGCCAGCCGATCTCCGAGCGAAAGTGTAAGGAGCCGGTCGTGCCGCCGTAGGGGTGGGCGTCAGTGCGGGCCAGAATCTGGCGCGGGTGAATGGTGCCAAAGCGCAGGTGTGGGCTCAGTCGAGAGGTTCCCTCGACACCCGGCTGGTTGCGCTGCTCGTCGTAGGCGGCCACCGAGGGCAGGAAGGAATCAAGCGCCGCCAGAGCACCACGCTCACCGACCGCCGGGTCAAAGGCCGGCACCCGATCGGGCAGGTCACCGAAATAGTCGGGGCGCTCCGTAGCGGACAGGGCCGTCACGTTCGACAACGGGGCGGTTTCGAGGTGCTGCCACCGCACTCCCTCGGGGGCGTCCAGCGGTGCGGGCACTGGGTAGAGTTCCCAGACCTTACGAAACGGAGTGAACACCTTGGAGGGCGTCCCGGCCTTGGTCTTCACCGTTCCGGGCTTCACAACGTAGGGCGAGTCCAGGAGGTGCAGGGTGACGTCGGCGTCGGCCAAGGCGGCGGCCACCTGCGTGTCGCGGCGGCGCCCGGCCGGCGCGAAGTCCTCCGTCGCGAAGACGTCGCGAGCGCCAACCTCGCGGGCGAGCGCCACGAGCACATCCTCGGGCGCACCGACGCGAATGGTGAGGGCACCGCCCAACGTGTCGTTCAGACTCGACAGCGTGGCCTGGAGGTAGGCGCTCCGAGCCGGACCGACTGACGCGAGCAAGGCGGGGTCGACAATGAAGAGGGCGACGACGTCGCCGTCGCCCTTGGTGACTGCTTCGATCAAGGCGGGATTATCACTCAGGCGAAGGTCGCGGCGGAACCAGAAGATGGTGGTCATAGCGGCGAGGTTAGTGGGGCGGAGGCCTTGGTCACCTTGAGCCGGCGACCGAAGTGAACTTCAATGGCCTGGTGGGCCAGTGCCGCGACCTCGCCGGCACCCTCGGGTGACGTTTCGCGCAAGACGGACGCTAACTGGCCGCCCAGGATTCGACGAAGCAGTGTCTGGGCCACCGGACTCACCGAGACGCCCGAACGACAGTTCGAACAGAGCATCCCGCCTACTTCGGCGTTGAAAGCGACCAGTGGGCCCGATGACTCGCACGACACGCAGTGCTCCATTACCGGTTCTGATCCGTCGTAGGCGAGGAGCTTGAAGAAGAAGGAGGCGGGAATCAGTCCGGGCAGGTAGTCGGGTGTGTCAAGCGACTGCAGTACCCGAAGCAGGAGCAAAAAGATGCCCTCGTCGGCGGTGTCTTCACTGGGAATAGCGTCGATGACCTCCACGACGGCGAGGCCGGCGGCGATACGGTCGTAGTCAGCGCGCAGCGTGACGAAACGGGTCAAATGCTGCACGTTGCGCGTCACGAAGAGGTCACCGCGGGACTTGACCGCGTCAATCTTGACGTGGCTCATGGGCTCGAGTGAACCGCCCATTCGCGAGGAGGTCTTTCGCACCCCCTTGGCCAGCACGCGAATCTTGCCGTGGTCCTTCGTCCACAAGACGGCGAGGCGATCGGCCTCACCCGACTTGTAGACCCGTAGGACTATCGCCTCGTCGGCGAGTTCCTTCACTGCGGATCCTTGTCATCCTTGGGCTCGACGAAACGGGGGGATTTCGGCGTGATACCGATGAAACGCTGGAGCCAGACGAGCAGCGCGACCAGGGCGACCAAGATCAGTGGCACCGCGAGGGGTCCGATAAGGGAACTCACGCCGTTGAGGGCGAGGATCCAGAGGAAGACGTACAGCACCACGACAAAAATGGCGACGGCTTTGGTGAATTTCATTGTTCAATGCCTCCAAAACGGCGTTCACGGCGCTGGAATTCAGCGACCGCTTCGTAGAGATCTTCGCGGCGAAAGTCGGGCCAGAGCACGTCGGTAAAGACGAGTTCGGCGTAGGCCGCTTCCCACATCAGAAAGTTTGAGGTCCGGTACTCCCCCGAGGTGCGCACGACCAGGTCGGGTTCGGGCAGCTCGGGGTGGTACAGACGTTGGGCGATGGCCTTGTCGTCCACGTGCTTGGCGGCCACCCCGTCTTCGATCAGTCGCTTGACGGCGTCGACGATTTCGGCCCGACCGCCGTAGTTGAACGCAATATTCAGCGTCATCGCCGTGTTGTTCTTCGTTAGTTCCGAGGCCTCGTCCATGCGTTTCAAGACACCACGGGGCACTCGCCAATCACGACGGCCCGAAAAGACGATGCGGATGCCAACCTCGTGGAGCTCGTGCTGACGTCGTTCGAGGAGCGACCGGTTGAAGTTCATGAGATAGCGCACCTCATCCACCGGTCGGCGCCAGTTCTCCGTGGAGAAGGCGTAGACCGTGAGTGCCCGTACCCCGAGGGCGAGTGCCCCGTAGGTCGTATCGACGAGGGCCACCTCGCCGGCCCCGTGACCATCGGTTCGAGGGAGGCCTCGGCGCTGCGCCCATCGACCATTCCCGTCCATAACCACGCCAACGTGCGAAGGGATATGACCGCTCGACAACGACGCGGGAATCTCGACGGGACGCGGATCTGGCATAAAAGAAAACTAGTTGGTCATCACGGGCTTCGTGCGCCGCCCCCTATCCTTAGCGGGTGGATTCCTTTGACCCTGACGACGAATTTCCCTTCAGCGAGCCCGTAGAGGACGTTCCTGCCAAGAACTTTCGTCACGTGGACGTCCCGGTTGACGACGCCCTCGCCCTGCTGGACCGCATCACCCACGAACTCCCCGGTGGTGGCGAGTCGCGGCAGGGTCAGCGTGACATGGTCGCCGCCATCGCCACCGCCCTCTCCTCTCACGAACACGCGATAATTGAAGCCGGCACCGGTGTCGGTAAGTCGCTCGCCTACCTGGTGCCCGCGGCAATGAGCGGCCAACGCGTCATTATCGCCACCGCCACCAAGAACCTTCAGGACCAATTGGCCCGCAAGGACGCCCCCACCGTGGCGGCCGTGTCGCACCGCACGCGGGTGTCGCTACTCAAGGGAAAACAGTCCTACCTCTGTCGCAACAAGGTCGAATCAGTGCGCGGTGACGCGCAGCTCTCCTTCGACGATGGTTCCGAGGTCCCCAAGGGAGTCGCCGACCACATGCGCCGAGTCCTGTCATGGGCCGAGAGCACCCAGACGGGGGACCGTGACGAACTCTCCTTCGAAGTCGACGAGCGAGCCTGGCGTCAACTGGCCGTCACGCCGCAGGAATGCTTGTCGAAGAACTCCTGCCCCCAGGGCGACACCTGCTTTCACGAGGTGGCCAAGGACATGGCTGCTGAGTCAAATATCGTGATCGTCAACTCCCACCTCTACGCCTCCCATCTCGCGTCGGGCAAGGGTCTGTTGCCGGCCCACGACTTCGTGGTCTTCGACGAGGCCCACGAAGTTCTCGACATCTTCGCGTCGTTGCTCGGCACGTCCCTCACGACCACCCGCCTGAAGGCCTTCGCCTCGATTGCCCGTCCGTTGCTCGGCGCGCTCTACGCCGACAAGACCACCGAACTCAACGAGGCCGCTGAGCGACTCGCCGTCGAGCTCGACATTCAATACAGCGAGGAACAGTTGACCGGGCTGTCGGCCCCCGCCCGGCGCGAACTCGACACCGCAACCGCTCTCGTCAACGTCCTCATCGACGGTCTTCGTAACTTGCCCGGTGAGAGTGCCACCGACGAGGCGAAGAAGATCCGCGCCCTCGGTCCCGGCATGCATCTGCAGGGTGACCTCGGTCGCATTGCCAAAGTGCAAAAGGGTGAGTTGCTCTACCTCGTGCGCAACGACAAGGAGATCGCCCTGGAGATCTCCATTGTGGACGTCGCGCCCCGACTACGTGACGACCTCTGGGGTGACGTGACGGCCATTTTGACCAGTGCCACGATTCCCGACTCACTCCCCCGCGCCCTCGGCCTCGACGACGTTCCCATTCAGGCGTTCGCCAGTCCCTTCAACTACAGCGAGAACGCGTTGCTCTACGTCCCCGCCGATATGCCCGAGCGCAATGACGACGGTGCCGAAGCGGCCATTATTGACGAGCTGGTCGGCCTCATTGAGGCGGCCGGTGGGCGGACCCTCGCGCTCTTCACCAACCGCAGCGTCATGAAGCGGGTTGCTGAAGCAGTCGAGGACCGTCTCGATACTCCCGTCCTCGTTCAGGGCAGTCTCTCGCGCCAGCGCATTATCGAAGAGTTCCGCGACGACGCGTCAGCCAGCCTCTTCGCCGTCACCTCGTTCTGGCAAGGTATCGACGTGCCCGGGCACTCGCTCAGCTTGGTCACTATCGACCGACTCCCCTTCGCCCCGCCCACTGATCCACTGATCATCGCCCGCCGTGAACGCTCCGACAACCCCTTTATGGACGTCGATCTTCCCCGGGCCACGATGCTGCTCGCCCAGGGAGTCGGCCGCCTTATCCGTAGCGCCAATGACCGCGGCGTGGTCGCGGTGCTCGACACTCGTCTGGCGACCAAGACCTACCGAAACGTCATGTTCAAGAAGTTACCTCCCATGAAGCGAATTCGAGACCGCGACTTCGTCTACGCATTCCTCAACGACATTCGCGACCACGAAAACAACCAGTAACCGGGCCAGTCAGCACGACCTCAGACGGTGTGACTCTATTTCCTACTATTTCACTAGCCGATAGCGTTATAGTTGAGAACGTGCACATCAACTTTGCTCTCATTTGTGGATCCGCCGTCGTCGGCTTCTTCGTCGGCCTCACCGGCATGGGGGGTGGCGCGCTCATGACCCCCATGCTCGTCCTCCTCTTCAACGTGAAGCCCGCCTCGGCCATTAGTTCAGACCTCGTCGCCGCTCTCTTCATGAAGCCCATTGGTGTGGCTATTCACTGGAAGCGCCAAACGGTGAACAAGGCTCTGGTTAAGCACCTCTCCTACGGCTCCGTTCCTGGTGCGCTCCTCGGCGCGGTCACTCTTCACCAACTTGGCGGCACGAAGTCGACCCAAACACAACTCGCCACCATCCTGGGCGTGGCCCTCCTCATTGGTGCAGTGGCCATGGTGGCCCGATTGCTGTGGCCAAGTCGTCACGCCCCCAGTGCGCAGATCACGCTCCGGCCCGTGTTGACGATCCTCGTCGGGTTAGTTGGCGGATTCATGGTTGGACTCACCTCGGTGGGCGCCGGCTCACTGATTCTGGTGCTCCTCACCTTCCTCTACCCCGCGATTGCGGCCGACGTGCTGGTTGGTACCGACCTCGCTCAAGCGCTCCCCTTGACCGCCGCGGCCACGTTGGGCGCTTTCCTCTTCGGTCACGTTTCCTTCGGGCTGACGACGGGAATCATTGTGGGGGCCGTACCCGCCGTCTTCCTCGGCGCGCACCTTTCGTCACGTGGCATGTCCACGGCGCTGCGCCCCTACTTGGCGGCGCTGGCGTTCATCAGTGGCTGTAAGTACGTCGGGCTTCCCATTGCCGCGGTCGGAGCCGCGGCCGTCGTGGCACTCGCCCTGGCCGTGGCGATCTCGCTTCGGACGCTGCGCACGAGTCGGGTACCCGTGACCGGCGAGCAACCCGTGGCGTCGTCGAAGTAGGACCTGCCGCGTTGATGCCCCGTTGCACGGCCCAAGAGGCGGTGCGGCAACCGACTAAATACCGAAGCGGTCCATTACGTCGTCGCGCTTTTGCCATCCGGGTTCCACGGATACCTTGAGCTCGAGGTAGGTGCCCTCGGGGAGTTGTCGTCGAGCGGCGATGCCGACGTCTTTGAGCAGTTGCCCACCCTTCCCGATAACCATCCCCTTTTGCGACTCCCGCTCGACCAGGATTTCAACGGTGACGTGGGGCCACTCGAACTCGGTGACCCGACAGTGAATGGCGTGGGGAAGTTCCTGCTTCGTCTTTCGCACTAACTGCTCACGAACCAGTTCGGCCACCCACTGTGCCTCGGGAATATCACTAACCTCGTCCTCGGGGAAGAGGTACTCCCCTTCGGGCATGAACTTCTTGATAAAGCGGACCAACGAAGCGGTGCCTTCCCCGGTCTTCGCCGACACCGGGAAGTACTCCACGCGGGTCGCCACGGCCGTCAGTCCCTTTTCCGCGGCAATACCCTCGACGGCCTGTTGGGCGGCGAGCAGCTGGGCCGCAATGATTTCGCGACTCGAGCGGTCCATCTTGTTGACGACGACGCAGGGCTGGGGGCCCTTGGCCGAACGACAACTGTCGAGCAAAATACTGATGACGTTGCGGTCACCGGGGCCAATGTCCTTGCCGGCCTCCAGTACGGCCAGGACAACCTCGACACCGTCCACGCTGGCCTTGGCGGTCTTATTGAGTCGGTGACCGAGGCTGGTCTTTGGGCGGTGCAGACCCGGGGTGTCGACAAAGATGATCTGGACCTCGTCTTCGGTCAAGATGCCCCGAATGGCGGTGCGCGTCGTGTTAGGGCTCCCCGAGGTGATGGTGACCTTGGTGCCCACCACCTGGTTGACGAGGGTGGATTTGCCGACGTTGGGTCGACCAATAATGGCGCAAAAACCCGAATAGGTCACGACAGCTCCTGGCGTTCAATAAGTACTTCTTCGATGCGTCGCCCGTCCATGCGGACAACGCTAAAACGATACGGCGGGTATTCAAAGACGTCGCCCTCGTCGGGCACGCCACCGGCGAGGTCGAGGATGAGTCCACCCACGGTATCCCAGCCATCCTTCGGTAGGGCGAGACCATACTCTTCGTTAACGTCGTCGATATTAAGTCGACCCGACAACAGCAGTGATCCGCCGACGTCAACCACTGGCTCCTCGTCGCTCGGCGCATCAGACTCGTCAGTGATCTCCCCCACGAGT
This sequence comes from uncultured Actinomycetes bacterium, assembly GCA_903825765.1. Lineage (GTDB taxonomy): Bacteria > Actinomycetota > Acidimicrobiia > Acidimicrobiales > RAAP-2 > RAAP-2. The sequence goes on from CAIKBU010000084.1 coordinate 22,327, forward strand.
TCTTCCAGTACGTCCTCAAGGGTGACGAGTCCAGCGGTACCGCCGTACTCGTCCACCACGACAAAGAGGTGGTTCTGACTGGCGCGAATTTGGGCGAGCAGTGACGCGACCTTCTTCGTTTCGGGAACGAAGGACGCCGGCCCCATGTGAGTGCCGACCAGCTCATCGCCCTGGCCATCGGCCAAGAGTCCGGCCAGGTGGCGCAAGTTAGTAATACCGACGACGTCGTCGATACCCTCGCCGAGCACGGGCAGGCGCGAACGGCCGGTGTCGATGGCCACGGCGAGCGCCTCTCGAATAGTGACGTCGGAGTCCACGTGGACAATGTCGATGCGAGGCACCATAACTTCACGAACGATGGTGTCGCCGAACTCGATGACGGAGCGAATGAAGTTACGCTCTTCGCTCTCAATGGCCTCATCTTCGTGGGCCACGTCGGCCATGGCGAGAACTTCGTCTTCGGTCATTTTGCCGGTCGAACTGGGTGCCCCGAGCAGGCCAATGGCGCCGTGGGCAATGGCCAGCAGAAGACCAGAGAGTGCCCGAATTGGCCAGAATGACAACAGACCCGATACCACCGGGGCCGTCGTCAAGGCAGACCGGTCAGGGTGCTGAACGGCGTAGTTCTTCGGAATGGCCTCAAACACCACGAAGATGACCACAACTTCGGCCACGGTTGCCACAAAGACACCGGCCGCGCCAAACAGGTGGGCCGCGAGAACGCCGACGAGGGTCGCGGAGACCAACTGACAGATGAGTACCAAGAGGAGAAGCGTGTTGAGGAAGGAATCGGGCGACTCCACTAACGTGACGAGCGCCTTGCCGCCACGCGCCCCCTGGTCGCGCAGGGCACGAGCCCGAGACTTGTTCATGCGCACCAGCGAGGTCTCCGCCATCGCGAAGAAGCCAGAAAGGACGAGCAACACCAGCACCGCGAGCCCGAGTGCGGTGTCAGTGGTGGTCCAGATGCTCGCGATCACGCGTCGTTCGAGCGGTAGTGGCGCGCCAAAATCTCGCGCTCTCGTGCTTCCATTCGCTCAGCCTCATCGTCAATCATGTGGTCCCAGCCTCGCAGGTGCAGCACCCCGTGCACAATTAGGAGCGCAATTTCGTCCTCGAGCGAGCATTCGTGCTCGATGGCGTTGCGCGCGGCCACGGTCGGGCAGAGCACAATGTCGCCAACCAATTGGGGAATTTCTTCCTCCGGTGGCTCGCCCGGCCCCGAGCCGCCAGCGTCGGGGACGCGGCCGGTGGGCTGGGGTTCAGCGTCAATCGGAAAACTCAGCACGTCGGTCGGGCCGGTCTTGCCCATGAACTGTTCGTTCAGGTCGGCAATGGTTGCTTCCGTGCAGAAGATAAGCGACACTTCGGCGGGCGGCTTGACGAGCTCTTCATCGAGCGCGGCACGACAGAGTGCGACCCATCGCTCGAGGTCGAGAACGACGTCCTCTTGTTCATCAGCGCAGTAAATATCAATCGTCATTGGCCATGCCTATCGTAGGCGGCGACAATGTCGGCCACGATGCGGTGGCGCACCACGTCCTTGGCCCCGAGGTGCACGAAGGCAATATCGGGGACGTCGGTCAAGATCTGTTCAATCTTGACGAGGCCGCTTGGCCGCCCATTGAGGTCGATCTGTGTCACGTCACCGGTGACGACGGCCTTGGAGCCAAAGCCAATGCGCGTCAAGAACATCTTCATCTGTTCCGGTGTCGTGTTCTGTCCCTCGTCGAGAATGATGAAGGCGTCATTGAGCGTACGGCCGCGCATAAAGGCTAAGGGTGCCACCTCAATGGTCTGGTTGGCGATGAGCCGCTGGGCCCCCTCGGGGCCGATCATGTCGTAGAGGGCGTCGTAGAGGGGCCGGAGGTAGGGATCGACCTTGGCCATGAGATCACCGGGGAGAAATCCGAGGTGCTCACCTGCTTCAACCGCCGGGCGCGTCAACACGATGCGCTGCACCTGGCGACGGTGCAGGGCCTGCACCGCGGCAGCCACCGCGAGGTACGACTTGCCGGTACCGGCCGGACCAATACCGAAGGTCACGATGTTGCTCTCGATTGCGTCGGTGTAGCGCTTCTGACCGGCCGTCGAGGGTCGCACCGGCTTGCCCTTGGCGCTGCGCACGACCTCGTGACGAAGAACCTCGCTGGGGCGGACGTCGTCATCGACCATGTCGACCGTGCGGCCAATCTTGGTCGGGTCGAGGGGCTGACCTGATTCAAGCACCAAGACCAATTCGTCAAAGAGGCGCAGCACCTTGGCCGCGTCGGGCCCAGTGACCGAGATCTGATTTCCCTGAACGCGAATCTTCGAATTCGGGAAGGAGCGCTCAATGACTCGCAGGTGCTCGTCTCGTGGTCCGAGCAAGCTCGACATGAGGTGCGTATTGGTGACGTGGGTCGTCACCGTGAGGGCGTCGTTCGCCGCGGGGTCGTAGGTCATCCCGCTGGCCAGTGCATGAGGCGACCACCCATGAGGTGCATATGAAGGTGCTCGACGGTCATCTGGGCGTCGGCGCCAACGTTCATCACCAAGCGATACCCTGACTCGCGCACACCCTCACGGTCAGCGACTTCTTGGGCCAACGCGACGAGATCGTTCATGATGCCGGGGTGCTCCGGGCCGACGTGGTCGGCACTGGCGATGTGCGCCTTCGGAATGATCAGCACGTGCACGGGCGCTTGGGGCGCCAGGTCGTAGAAGGCGTAGGCAGTATCGGATTGGGCTACCGGCGTCGAGGGAATTACCCCTTGGACGATTTTGCAGAAGATGCAGTCGTTACTCATTCGTTCTCATCATTACCGATTCGAGCCGCTCTGTGCGGTAAATCCCCATGAACCGTTGGTGAACGAAAGGAGGGAAGCGGCGACGACGGCGGCTGTTTCGGCGCGCAACACCGTTGGTCCCAGTGACAAACGTCGCCGACCATCGTCCCATTCATTTTCGGCCCAGCCACCTTCGGGGCCAATAGCGATGGCCCGCACCCCGCTCCAATCCCCGTCACCCTCAAAATCGGCAATGGGCACGTCGTGGGGAACGTCATCGGGCGTGAGGGGCTCGGTGACGCGCAGGTCGTACGTGCGGCGGCACTGTCCGCAGGCCTCGTCCGCGATGCGCTGCCAACGTGCGATGTTCTTCTCTCGGACCTCGCCCTTGAACTTCACGGCCAGTCGTGCGCTGAGGAGTGGCACCACGGTCGTGATGCCGAGCTCGGTGGCCTTCGCAATCGCCCACTCGGTGCGATCGCCCTTAAGCGGCGCCAGGTACAACGTGGTCTGCGTTGGCATCGGGTCGACCGTGACCGGCGAGACACGATTCAGTCCAATGGTCGCGACTTCGCAGAAACTCCACGAGCCTCGACCATCGGTCACGACGAGCTCCTCCCCCACGTTGGCTCGCAGGACGCGGCGCAGGTGGTGATCATCATCCTTGGTCAATTCGGGTCGTTGGACGTCGCCGACGCGCAACTGGGTGAGTGCGGCCACCCGACGGGGCCACTCGACCAGGCTCACTTCTTTGATCGCTTGTGAAAGAGTCCGCCACGGTGCTCGTGCACCGTTTCGTTGCGGTGCTCGGCCAGTTGGCGCAACAACTCGCGTTCCACGTCGTCAATCTCGGTAGGTACGTCGACGATGACGTGCACGTAGAGGTCACCGCGGCCTCGACCGTGAAGGTGCTCGACCCCCTCGTGCTTGATGCGCGTCACCGTGCCGTTCGCGGTACCGGCCGGTACCTCCACTTGAGTCTGCGAACGCAGTGTGGGCACCGTCATCGTGGCGCCCAAGACGGCCTGCGTGAAGGAGACGTGTACTTCGTGGTGGAGGTCGTCGCCCTCACGGATGAAGCGCTCATCGTCGGCCACGTGGAGGTGGACAAAGAGCCGACCATTCGGGCCACCGCGCGGACCGGCCGGGCCACGATCGGCCAGTCGCATGGTCGATCCCTGCTCGACACCGGCGGGGATCTGAATCGCGAATGAGCTCGTGGCGTTAACACGACCATCGCCGCGACAGGTGGTACACGGGGAATCGATACGACTGCCCTGCCCCTGACAGCGCTGACACGGCGCCGAGGTCACCATCTGACCCAGTATGGAGTTGCGCATCCGACGCACCTCGCCAAGTCCGGCGCACTCGACGCAGGTCACGGGACTCGTGCCGGGTGCACACCCGTTACCACCACACTGCGCGCAACGTTGTGGCAGCGTGACCGTGATTTCTTTATTGACACCGAATGCCGCCTCGTCGAGCGTGATTTCGACGGACGTCTCGGCGTCGGGGCCAGGTTGCGGGCCACGACGCTGCTGCGTCCGACCACCCATACCGCCGAAGAACATGTCGAAAATATCCTGCACGTTGCCCGCGTCACCGAACGGATTTCCACCCGCGCCAACGTCGGCCCCGAACCGGTCGTAATGCGACCGACGATCGGGGTCGGAGAGAATTTCGTAGGCCTGGGAGATCTCCTTGAACTTCGCCTCGGCTTCGGCGTTGCCGGGATTGGCGTCGGGGTGATACTGACGGGCCAAGCGGCGGTAGCTCTTCTTCAGATCGTCCGGGGATGTCCCCCGTTCGACTTCGAGGATCTCGTATAAGTCGGTACTCATTATTCTTCTCCACTGAATTTGCGAGTGAGTTCACTCGACACGGTTTCGGCGGCCGCCATGGCCTCCTGGTACTTCATGCGACTCGGGCCGAGCAAACCGACCGCGCCGACCGTTTCGCCGTCCACGGTGACCGGGGCGACAATGACCGCACTGGTCGCGAGCGTTTCGTGGCCGGTTTCTGACCCAATGGCCACCGAGAGGCCTTTATCGATAATGTCCTGCACGAGTGAGACGACGAGAAGTTCTTGTTCCAGCAGGTTCAGAACACGGCGCACCGTTTCCACTCCATCAAAGGATTCGGCGACACGACTCGATCCACCGATGAAGACTGATTCGCCCTCCACACTTGGTCGGTCGGCGTGCAACGTAGCCACGGCCTCACGAACCACGGTGGCCACGGTGTCGCCCAGTGACGGCACCTGAACCTTTTGATCAAGCGTGGTGTCGAGCAGGAGGGCATTGATCTGACGCGACGCTTCGGCGGCCTGCTCGTAGCTCACCTCGAGGCTCGGCACGATGGTGTGCTTCGATACTGCCCCGTCGGAGTAGACGGTCACCAGCAGGAGATGATGGGTGTCGAGGCTGACCAGTTGGGCCGACAGCACCGACGCCTGGCGGTGGCCTGCCCCCACGATGACCGAGGTGTACGCGGTCAACTGACTGAGCAGCGTCGAGGTCTGTTCGAGCACCGCCTCGACGTCACCGCGAACGTTGGCGAAGAACTCGCGCACCTGGAACTGTTGGGCCTCGCCTAAGACGCCACGCTGGAGGTGATCGACAAAGTAGCGGTACCCCTTTTCGGTGGGTATACGGCCGGCCGAGGTGTGCGGCTGGGCGAGGTAGCCCTCTCGCTCGAGCGACACCAGTTCGGAGCGAACGGTGGCTGGTGAGACACCAATATCGGTACTCTGCAGCACCGTGGACGACCCGACGGGTTGGTTCGTGTCAATGTGCTCGGTCACCACCGCCTCGAGGATGGTTGCCTTGCGGGGGTCGAGATCGGTACTGGGAAGTGCTGAGTTATTGGGTGGCGCCACGGGTCCTCCTTTAGCACTCAATTGTACCGAGTGCTAACTCCGTAGCGTCACATCACCGCTCGTTCGTGACGAAGACATCGCCAGTGCGCTACCGTCGGGCCACGACCTTCGGTCACCAAGGAGCCCTGCGTGATTACTGCCCCTCTCTCTAGAACCGAACCCTTCGCGCTCCCGGAGCGCGAACTGCTCGACGCGTGGCTCGATTTTCACCGTGCCACCTTGCTCACGAAGTGCGCTGGACTCAGCGACGAGCAGTTGAAAACCCGTGCGGTGCCGTCGTCCACCATGACGCTGCTGGGCATTCTTCGTCACATGACCATTGTGGAGACCTGGTGGTTCGACGTCACCTTTGCGGGCGCGACACCACCTCAGGAGCACCCTTTTAACTCCCAGCCCCGCGACGATGAATTCGACAACCTCGACGACGCTTTGTCAGACGATGTCGGCGAGCGCTTTCTCGCCCACTGCCAACGGTCCCGAGACAGAGCGCAGAACCACCCGCTCGAAACGGTCGCGGCCCTCTCAACGTCGGCAGAACCTTGTGACCTGCGCTGGATCTACGTCCACATGATTGAAGAGTACGCCCGCCATAACGGCCACGCCGATCTCCTACGCGAACTCATTGATGGACAGACTGGCCTCTAGTAACGGGGCTCTCTCGCCGGAGGCGGCGACCAACCGAATCGCCGTGGATGGTTAGTCTTCGAGTTTGAGGGCCGCCACGAAGGCTTCCTGCGGCACTTCGACGCGCCCCAGGTTCTTCATGCGCTTCTTCCCTTCTTTTTGCTTCTCGAGGAGTTTGCGCTTTCGGGTGATGTCACCGCCGTAACACTTGGCGAGGACGTCCTTGCGCCGCGCTTTAACGGTTTCTCGAGCGATGACGCGCCCACCAACGGCGGCCTGGATTGGCACGTCGAACATCTGGCGCGGGATGAGTTCCTTGAGTCGCTCGGCCATCCGTCGGCCGTAGTAGTCGGCGTTCGAGTGGTGCACGATGGTGGAGAAGGCGTCAACGGGTTCGTGGTTGATCAACAGGTCCACCCGCACCAATTTGGAGGTGATGTAGCCCTCGGGCTCGTAGTCGAGGGAGGCGTAGCCCTTGGTGCGCGACTTCAGAGCGTCAAAGAAATCAATCACCACTTCCGCCAGCGGGATCGTGTATTTCAGTTCCACGCGCTCGGCCGAAAGGTAGTCCATCTTGATCATCTCCGCCCGACGGGACTGGCAGAGGTCCATGACCGTGCCGAGGAATTCGCTCGGGGTCAAGATTGAAATCGACAGAATCGGTTCGTCGATGTGGTCGAGGCGCGACGGGTCGGGCAGGTCGGTCGGGTTATCGATCTTCACTTCGGTGCCGTCGGTCAAGAAGGCGCGATACACCACCGACGGCGCCGTCGCAATGATGTCGAGGTTGAACTCACGTTCGAGTCGCTCCCGCACAATCTCCATGTGCAGCAACCCCAAGAAGCCACAGCGGAAGCCGAAGCCGAGGGCGTGTGATGACTCGGGCTCATACGTAATCGAGGCGTCATTGAGCTTCAACTTGTCGAGCGAGTCACGAAGATCCCCGAGGTCGTCCCCGTCAATTGGATAGATTCCGCAATAGACCATGGGCTTGGGGTGAATGTAGCCATCGAGGGGCTCGGGAGCGGGCTTCATCGCGGTGGTGATGGTCTCGCCCGAACGGGCCCCGCCAACGTCCTTGATGCCGGCGACAATGTACCCCACTTCGCCGGGCCCGAGGGCCTCAACGGGAATCATGTCGGGGGTACGAACACCAATCTCTTCGATTTCGTGATTCGCACCGGCTTGCATCATGCGAATCTTTGCGTCAGAGCGCAAGGTGCCGTCCTTGATGCGAATCGACGAGATAACGCCGCGGTACTGGTCGTAGTGGGAGTCGAAGATGAGCGCACGCAGTGGATCGTCAGGGTTGCCCGTCGGGGCGGGAATTCGCTCAATGATGGCCCGCAAGAGTTCGGGCACGCCCTCGCCCGTCTTGGCCGAAATCGAGAGCACCGATTCTGGGGGTAGGCCGAGCACCCGGTCGAGCTCTTCGCGGCAACGGTCGGGGTCGGCCGCTGGCAGGTCGATCTTGTTCAGTACCGCCACAATTTCAAGATTGTTTTCGATGGCCTGGTAACAGTTGGCCAACGTCTGGGCCTGAATGCCTTGCGAGGCGTCGACGAGGAGAATGGCCCCTTCGCAGGCCGCGAGGGAGCGTGACACTTCGTAGCCGAAGTCCACGTGACCGGGCGTGTCGATGAGCTGCAGAATGTGATCTTCAAAGAACACGCGGACATTTTGGGCTTTAATCGTGATACCGCGTTCACGCTCAATATCCATGGAGTCGAGGTATTGCGCACGCATGAGGCGAGGATCGACGGCGCCGGTGATCTCCAAAATGCGGTCCGACAGCGTGGACTTGCCGTGGTCGACGTGGGCAATAATGGAAAAATTACGGATTTTCGTCGTCTCGACGGGGGGAAGTATGGTGGCCACGGTGCCCTTAAGGCTACCCGCCTTTGGGGTGGCGAAAGACACCTTGGTCACGGGTGGGATTTCCTGCTAGCCTAGAAAAGCCCGTGGAACAGGTTCCGCGAACAACGAACGAGGTTTTTTATGGCAAATATCAAGAGCCAGATTAAGCGCAACAAGCAGAACGAAGTCGACCGCGACCGCAATCGCGCCGTGAAGTCTGAGATGCGCACCCGCACCAAGACCGCCGTGAAGGCCGTCGGTACCGAGAACGAAGAGACCGCCCTGCGCGCCGCTATCAAGCGCATCGACAAGGCTGCCTCGAAGGGTGTCATTCACAAGAACAACGCCGCCAACAAGAAGTCCGGCCTCATGCGCCGTATCAACGCACTTCGCACCAAGGTTGACGCCTAGTTCACCCCTTCGCTCAGTAATGAACAGTGGCGCCCGTGAGGGCGCCATTGTCGTTTAAGTTCCCTCTTCCCTACCGGCGTCGAGTGCCGTTGAGGCGAGCCAGGCGAGCGACGAGCACCTCGATGACCGTCAGTTCGGTCGGATCTTGATCACTCTCTAAATCCTTGCCACCGTAACTGACGCCACCCTTCAAGTCGCCGTCGGCCTGCGCAATCAGGGCAATAGCGTCACCAATGCGGTCAACACCGAGGGCCCGCGCCCGCGTGAGTGCCTTGCCCGCTGGTGTGGGCTTGGCACCGAGGAGTACCGCCGCTGCGTCGGTGTCAAGTTGCAACCCCTCCACCCGGGCCGCTTGGAGGTAATCGCGTTGGAGCATGTTGATGATCTGGAGACCGGCTTTCCCCCTCGAGTCGAGCATGCGGCGAGCCACGCGAATGGCCTGGCCTACGTTGCCCCGATCGATAGCGTCAGTGAGGTCCCACCCTGGCACGTCGCCAACTTCGCCCAAGTACGGCTCAACGTGCTTGGGGAGCAGTGGCGCGGTGCCGTAAATGTTCTGAAGGGTTCGAGCGAGTGCGTCAACGCGGGCGACGTCGTCGCCCAGGTGCTTTCCCACGAGCGACAATGTGGCGGCGTCCGCCTCGAGTCCGTAGTTGGTGAAGGTGTCAAGAACGAAGATGGCCTTGGCGTCGCGCCCCGTGCCCGGGCCAACCGCGCGCAGTTCCTCGGCGGCCTTGGCAATTTTGTTCGTCTTCGGCCCAACCACTGCCACCACCAATGTGATGTCGGGCGCGGGCTGTTTGATCCACGCCACCAACTGACTGGCTTCGTCGGCGTTGAGATTCTGTGCGTCGCGCACCACCACCACGCGGCGCGGTACGAGGAACGGAGGCGTGTTCAGGGCCTCCAGAATCTGCGACATCACCGGCACATCGCTGAGCGAACCAGCATCCTTGGCGGTGAAGTCCTGGAGGGCGAAGGCCGGCTCGAGTTCACCCAGCGTTTCGTTGATGACATTGTGCAACGCGTCGTAGACGAGTGTGGCCTCGTCAGCGACGACGCAAATTGATGAACTCATGCGGCCTCCATCACCCGAGCGAGCGCGTCACGCACCCGCACCGTTCCGACGACGTCGTGGACGCGCAGGATGCGACACCCCCCGATGATACCGAGGGCAGCGGCGGCCAGTGAGGGCTCTCGTCGCTCGAGAACGGGGAGGTCGAACATGGCACCCAGGAACGTCTTATTCGACGCCGACAGAAGTAACGGGCCGAGTTCGGCGAAGGTGGCAGAATCACGGAGCAGTTGCAGGCTCTGTGCCGCCGTCTTCCCTAAATCGAGACCGGCGTCGACGATAATTTGGTCCGCACCAATGCCCGCCTCAAGCGCCCACTGGCGGCGTTCACTGAGGAAGTCCGCCACGGTGGCGGTGACGTCGTCGTAGTGCGGCGTGGGGTCGGCGACTCGAGGGCGAAGCCGAATATGGGTCGCCACCACCGAGGCGCCGCCGGCGGCGGCCACGGTCAAATAGTCGGGGTCGGCGAAGCCACTGATGTCGTTCCCGACTGAGGCGCCGGCGGCAAAACTCGCCTCAGCCACCGAGGCGCGCCAGGTATCAATGCTGAGTGGAATGGCGAATCGATCTCGCAGCGCCACAATGGCGGGCACGACCCGATCGAGCTCTTCCGATTCACTCACTTCTTCGCCGGGGCCCGCCTTGACGCCACCGACGTCGAGAAGGTCCGCTCCACCTTCCACTAAGGATTCGGCGCGGGTCAAGAAGGCGTCCAGATCGAAAGTGGCCGCGGGTGAGAAGAAGGAATCTCGCGTTCGGTTGAGAATTCCCATGACGAGCGCTCGCGAGGTGACGTCGAACGGCACGGCCCCAAGTCGCACCGTTACCGGTCCCGTAGGTCGCCAGGGGCGCAACGAGGTTTCGGCGGGAGTTGGCACCGCTTCAGCCTACCGGTGACCCCCTCCGCCCTCGGGGTCTCGTCTATTAGCCTGTTTGCTTACGCTTGGCACAACCCCGCTACGGTGGAGGACGGTATGGACGACGAAATTTTCACGCGCATGATGCCGCTGGCGGAACCTGACCTCAACGAGCCGGTACTCATTTACGCCCTCGAAGGCTGGATAGACGCCGGGATGGGCACCGCCACGGCAATCGCCACCCTGCTCAGCACCGTGCACACCGAACCGTTGGCCACCTTCGACACCGACTACTTCATCGATCAACGGGCCCGCCGGCCGATGGTGCGTATCGTCGACGGTGTCACCATCGAACTCACGTGGCCAGAGATTTCGCTTCGCTGGGGCCGCGACCACGACGGTGCCGACATCTTGTTCCTCGTCGGACCCGAGCCTGATTTTCACTGGAGTGACTTCGTCGACGCCGTCACCGACGCCGCCCTCAGTTACAACGTTCGTCTGGCGCTCGGCCTCGGCGCCTTCCCCGCCCCCACCCCGCACACCCGTCCCGTGCGCGTCATTGGCACCGCTCCCGAACAGAGTGCCAACTTGCTCGCAAGCATCGGCACGGTCTCGGGTGAACTCGAAGTGCCCGCCGGCATCAACTCGGCCCTCGAGTTGGGATTTGCGGATGTTGACATCGAAGTGATGACCCTGTGGGCGCGCGTGCCGCACTACGTGGCCTCGATGCCCTACCCCCAAGCGTCGGCCGCACTTATTGAAGGCGTGGCTCGCATTGCTGGCCTGACCCTTGATTCGAGCTCATTGCGTGTCGTGGCCGAAGAGGCGCGAGCGCGGGTCGATGACCTCGTCGCCAACAATCCCGATCACGCCACCATGGTGGAGCAGCTCGAGCAGGTTGCCGATGAAGACGAGGGGCACTCGTTGGGTGACGTTCTCCCGAGCGGCGACGAACTCGCGGCCGAGCTCGAGCAGTTTCTTCGCGGCGAAGGGGCCTAGCCGACCTCGACGTCGCTCTCGATGCGCAGTCCTAGGCCGAGGGCGTAGCCCTCGAGGTAGAGCGCGCACTCACCCTGTCGGGGATGGCGATTCGCCCATTCGTGAAAGGCCGCGGAGTGATCGGCTTCGTGCAGGTGCGCCAGTTCATGGACCAGCACCGCGTCAATAACCCATTCGGGGCACTGCTGCAACCGGGTGGAAACGCGAACTTCTCGTGTGTCCGGTGAACACGACGCCCATCGCCGACGTTGCGAGGTGCTCCACCGCACTGAGGCGGCCTGGACGCCATCAAGGTAGAGTTCGGCCAAGGTAGCGGCACGAGCTTCGAGGCCCGCATCACCACTATTGACCGACGGACGCTGCGTCATCAAGCGTTCGACGAGTGCATCGACGAGCGAGGCACGCTCTCGTCCGCGGAGGCGGGCGGGAATCTGGACCACGATACGGTGACCCGACCAGTGCGCCGTGCCCGTCTTTGTCCGTCGTGCCGACGCCCGAATCTCGACCTCGGGACGGTCGAACCGAGGTGGCTCTATCGTCACTGTCGAAGTCACGGTTGGTGTCGCCCGAAGTCGCGCCATTAGAGAATGATGTTGACCAAACGTGGCGGCACGGCCACGACGCGAGCCGGTGACGCCCCCGCGAGGGCAGTGCCGATAACTTCGTCGGCTAACGCGGCGGCGGTAGCGTCGGCCTCGGAGATGTCGGGTGAAACCTCCACCCGTGACTTCACCTTGCCGTTGATCTGCACGACCATCGTCACGAGGGCGCGAGCGGTGAGGGCCTCGTCAGCGACGGGCCAGGTCTGCTCGTGCACGCTCAGTCCCTCGTGGCGGGACTCCCAGAGTTCAGCGGTAATGTGCGGCGCCATGGGGGCGAGCAGGCGTAGCAAGAGGTCCAGGCACTCGTCGAGAGTGCCGCGATGGGCCCCGTCAGTGGACCGAGCCCACTTGGAAATCGTGTTGAGTAGTTCCATCAACGCCGCGACCGCCGTGTTGTAACTCCACTTCTCGAGGCCGTCGGTGACGCGCACAATTGTTCGGTGCGTTTCGCGCAGTACTTCGAGATCAGCCTCCCCGCGGTCGTCGTGGAAGTGGCACTCGTCATACTGACAGAGTCGATAGATGCGGTCGAGAAAGCGGGCGCACCCCTCGATCACGTCTTCGGTCTGTTCAGTCCAGTCCACGTCGTCGGCCGGTGGGCCGACGAAGAGATGGAAGAGGCGAAGTCCATCGGCCCCCACCGTGTCGTAGTACTTCTCAGGGGCAATAAGGTTCCCCTTCGACTTGGACATCTTGGAGCCATCAAGTCGAATCATGCCCTGGGTGAAGAGGCGCTTGAAGGGCTCGCGCGGCAGGCCGGGGGCGAGGCCAACATCGACGAGGGCCTTGAGGTAGAAGCGGGCGTAGAGCAGGTGGAGAATGGCGTGTTCGATACCACCGATGTACTGATCAACCGGCATCCACTTGGCTACCTGCTCGGGGTCAAAGGCCTTGCCTTCCGTGAAGGGGTCGGCGTAGCGCAGGAAGTACCACGAGGAGTCGGTGAACGTGTCCATGGTGTCGGCTTCGCGGCGAGCCACTCCCCCACACGTCGGACACGTGGTGGCGCGGAAGCCTTCGTGCGTGGCCAATGGTGATTGACCCGACTTGTCCATGACGACGTCGTCGGGGGCGACCACGGGCAACTGATCGAGGGGCACCGGCACGATGCCACAACCGTCGCAGTAGACCACCGGGATCGGGCAACCCCAGAAACGCTGGCGCGACACGAGCCAGTCGCGGAGGCGGTAGTTGACCTTGCGCAGACCGTTGGCGTTCTGCTCCAGAAATACAGCCGCCTGCTCCTTCGCGGTGGGGACGTCGAGACCATCGAGGAAGCCCGAGTTGATGTGGAGGCCGTCGCCGCTGTAGGCCCCACCCTCGAAGTCATCGGGGGTCGCAATGGTTCGCACGATGGGCAGACCGTGTACCTGGGCGAAGGCGTAATCTCGCTCGTCTTCGGCGGGCACGGCCATAATCGCGCCGGTACCGTAGGTGCCGAGTACGTAATCGGCCACGTAGACCGGCACGGACTCACCACTAAAGGGATTGATGACGAACGAGCCGGTAAAGGCGCCGCGCTTATCGAGGCTGGCGCCGGTGTCCGATGACGAGGTTCGCTCGAGCTCCGTGGCCTGGCTCGCGCGAGCAACGAGTGCCTCGACGGTGGCGCGTTCGTCGTCGGTCGTGAGGAAGTCGAGCATGGGGTGTTCGGGTGCGACCACGGCGTAGGTGACGCCAAAACCGGTGTCGGGGCGCGTAGTGAAGACGCGCAGGGCCTTGGACGCGTCGACCGCGAGGGGCAAGTCAAACTCGACGCCTTCGCTTCGGCCAATCCAGTTGCGCTGCATGGTCTTGACCCGTTCGGGCCATTCGAGAGTGTCGATGTCGTTAAGCAACTCTTCGGCGTAGTCCGTGATCTTAAAGAACCACTGTTCGAGATTCTTGCGCTCAACAAGATCACCCGAACGGTCGCAGGTGCCGTCAGCATTCACTTGCTCGTTCGCGAGTACCGTGGCACAGCCGGGGCACCAGTTCACCGGTGCTTCAGCCCGATACGCCAAGCCGGCCTCCAAAAAGGTCAGGAATATCGTCTGCGCCCACTTCATATACCGGGGGTCGTGGCTAAAGACTTCACGGCGCCAGTCGTAAACCGCTCCGAGCCGACGTACGGAATTCTTCAGCTCCCCCATCCGAGCGTCGGTGAACAGGCGTGGGTGCGATCCGGCCTTGATGGCGGCATTTTCGGCCGGTAGACCAAAAGAGTCAAAGCCGAATGGAGACAAGACGGCCTTGCCTCGCATCGTCTGGTATCGAACGACGAGGTCGCCAAAGGTGTAGTTACGGATGTGGCCCTGGTGCGCAGTGCCAGACGGGTAGGGGTACATGCAAAGGGCGTAGAAGCGCTCACGGGGATCGTCGTTGTCGACCTCGTAGGTCCCTTCGTCAAGCCAACGGGCTTGCCATTTCTGTTCAATTGCACTTACATCAAAGGGGCGGGCCATCCCCACATTCTAGGGAAAGACCTCCGGCCGAAGTATGCCCTCGGAGCGAACCAGCTGCACCACACTTTTGATCGGGCCTCGTGAGCATCCCACCGTCAACCAGCACGAATGCCGGCCCCGCAATTAGTGGACAGCGGAGAATGCTGCTTCTTTTGTCTTAATCGAGATTAAAGTGGTGGTGGTGTTTTTTTGTCCGGCCGCAACAACCTGCTAGGATTGACACTTCGCGGGGGTATAGCTCAGCTGGCAGAGCACTTGCATGGCATGCAAGGGGTCATGGGTTCAAATCCCATTACCTCCACCAAAATGTCCTCATTCGAACCCCGGTCTAATAATGGACCGGGGTTCGTTTTGGCTCCATCCATGATCCAGCCTCGGAACCCCTCGTTGTGGAAGGCCGCGAAGGGCTGCTGCATGGGGGCGTGGACGTTTGAGTCAGTTGGATACGATAGGCACTTCAAATACCTCAAGCGACTGACAGTTCTTGTCCCGCCAATGGAACTCCAAGTGAGGTTCGGTCACTTGGTGGGCTCCGTAAGTGACCTCTCTAGGCAACTTGGAAGTGAGGAGGCGGAGCTTGCAGATCTCTTTGCATCTCTCCAACAGAAGGCCTTCCAAGGAGCACTGTGAGCGCATTCGATTTCCTCTCTGCCGATTTCTCCTCGATCTATGAGGAAGCCGATAAGGCGTTCAACGCTGCTATCCCTGATCCTCGAACCTCGTGCTTCTACTCACGACGCACTGTTGAACAAGCTGTCCGGTGGGCATTCAAGGCTGATTCAACTCTTGCCCTTGGCTACAACGACACGCTCAGCGACCTCATCAACGACCCTACCTTCAAGGCGCTCATGGGGACCAAGGTCTTCCACATCGCCAAGGAAGTCGTGCGCCAAGGCAACCAGGCAGTGCATGAAGACCAACGAGTTACACAGCGAGATTCCATCACTGCCCTCTCTGGACTCTTTCAATTCTGCTTCTGGTTTGCGCGTACCTACGGCTCCACCAAGCCTGCTGACGATCTGAAATTCGATCCCCGTTTCCTGCCGAGACGGCGGTGCTGTCGGTTTAGTTGACATCTAGTTTCCAGAGACGTGGTCTCTGGGGAAAGATGGAGACATGGCACAGCGATACCCCAAGGAGTTCCGTGACGATGTGGTCAAAGTGGCCCGTCTGCACCAAGCTCCCATGACCCAGATTGCGAAGGACTTCGGCATCTCCGCAGCGACGCTCTACGAGTGGATCAGAAAAGCCGACATCGACGACGGTGCTCGCCCGGGCGTCACGTCGGCTCAGGCCGAGGAGAACCGCGATCTGCGCCGGCGAAATCGCGTCCTCGAACAGGAGGTCGAGATCCTGCGTCGAGCCACTGCCTACTTCGCCAAGGGCCTCGCCCCAAAATGACCTACCCGCTCGTCCGCGAGTTGGCCGAGGACGGCATTGCCGTCTCGGTGACGTGCCGGGTCCTGAAGTTCTCCTCCCAGGGCTACTACCAGTGGTTGAAGAAACCATGCTCGAAGCGCGACTACGACAACGCGCATCTCACCAACGCGCTGATCGACCTGCACCGCGACGATCCGGGCTTCGGTTACCGCTTTATGGCCGATGAACTCGAGTTGCTCGAGGAGTTCGTCGGTGAGCGACGAGTGTGGCGACTGTGCTCAGAGATGTCGATCTTCTCGGCCTTTACCAAGAAGGGCAAGGCCTCGAAGAAGCCCGGTGCTGCGGTCCACGACGACTTGGTGCAGCGCAAGTTCAGCGCGTCACGGATGAACGAGCTCTGGTTCACCGACATCACCGAACACCCCACTGGTGAAGGCAAGCTCTACATGGCCTCGATCGAGGACGCCTTCTCGGGGCGCATCGTCGGCTATTCGATTGGCCCACGCATGACGAGGCACCTGGCCTGCGCGGCCCTGCGCAACGCCATGGCCCTGCGCGAGCACCAGGGAACCATCTGTCACAGCGACAGGGGATCTCAATTTCGAAGCCGGGACTTCGTGTTGATGTTGAAGAACAACGGACTCTTCGGCTCCATGGGACGAGTGGCCGCCGCGGGTGACAACGCTCGCATGGAGTCGTTCCACTCATTGCTGCAGAACAACGTGCTCGACACGAAGAAGTGGGAGACCCGAGAGGAACTCCGCTTGGCGATCGTCACCTGGATCGAGCGGACCTATCACCGCCGGCGCCGCAAGCGCAGTCTCGGCCGCATGACGCCAGTGGAATTTGAAGCCGTGTTTCAGGCCGTTGACGAAGTCGATGTCGCGGCGTGAGATTATGGAAAGAAACTGTCAACTAAACCGACAGCAGCGCCTTGTGTCTGCATAGATCTTTTCAGTCATTGTCCACTCTTGAAACCCAATCTAGATTCGAGGTCGTCTTCAAAGAAGGAGATTGTAGAGTTGGGATTAAAAGGGGCTTGCCCATTGCGAGTCCAGCAGTGATGAACAATCGCTGAAAACCCTAAAGATCCCGCTACCAAGGTGTTGTATGCCTTGCCACCGACTCCGAAACGCGCTCTATGTTACAACTCCTCCTCACCGATGCTTCCCTGAACGGACTGCAGCGACTTATTGTGCCGGGTTACTTCGGCAATCTGGTTCGCACCTACTTTGCTTTTAGCCAACTGCGGTAACACGCTGCATTTCCCGGAAGGGTCTACAAAGGTGACGACAGGCCAAAATCGAGCTTTTTTTGCCAATTTTGAAGTCTAGGAACCAGATTCGGCGACACGCTTGGGGACGTGGGCCAACTTTCCGCGCAGTTTCACTAGGAGAAATGGCGGGATACGGACGCCTACGAACGGCCTTGAGATGGACTCAGGCTTCCCCAATCCAAAGGGATGCCTTTGGAATGACTATCAACGAGACATCGAACTAAGAACGCATCGCAATGATCAGCGCATCGCACAGGTGTTTGGGCATTAGTTGGGCATTAGTTGGGCATTAGTGGGCATTAGTGGGCATTAAATGGGCATGTAACGGCGGTCAGTCATGGTCACTCGTGGTCAACAATGGACAGATCAAAAGCCTTGCAATCATTGGGCTTTTGCCCGATTTTCTTTGCAGTCCCAACGGGATTCGAACCCGTGCCTCCACCTTGAGAGGGTGGCTAACTTCGCCGAAAGTTTTTCAGATATTACCTGATTAACGTCTACTTATAGACATCAAAGAATTCGAAAAACGGCCCGTTGGGCGTTCTACGGGCGTTAGTGATCGAGGCCAACTCATTCCATTGGTCAGTCGAACTTTCCAATGACTTTCATCGTGACTCTGAACAATATGAAACCAATTGCGAGAACAACCGCAACCTCGACGCTCTGAGTAATCCAGAATTGATTTGCTGGTTGGTAACTGATCCAGAACGAGTAATGGTGACTGGCTAGCCACGCTAATTCGGCTTTTGGTGGCTCAACTTGAGTCTTGTTGGCATAGTCCGTAAACAGACGATTCATAATCTTGATCCCCTGCGCCGTGCCAAAGTGCACACCATTTGCTCCCTGGTACCAGATATCGACGAGCCAACCTCCCCATGTTCCTTTGGGACCGAAGCCTGCTTGGTTATAGCGATTGGCCACCCCGATATTCCCGTCGCTCGGGTACCAAGTGGTCGCCGACGTATGGATCGAAAAGATCGCGTTATCCAGGTAGGCGAAGATGCCAAGAACAAAACCACCGACCACTAGACCGGTGGTGGCAATCGCACTCACCACCTTCTTCAAAAAGGATCCTATGAGGACTCCCGCGATTAATCCTGTGAGACAGATCACCGGGAAAGTCATTGCGGTCGCACCAAACTGGCCCGCTTGCCAATGACTAACGAACCCGATGGCGTTCGCTGGCTGCGCCCACCACGACGCGATGAGTCCGAGGGGAATTGCGAGGACAACCACAATCACTCCAAGAAAAAGGAGTTTCATTGCGATCCATGACGACCTTGGAGTGCCCTGGGTCCAGGCAAATTGATAGGTTCCCGACTCGAACTCGCGGGCCACGAGAGGAGCACCGATGAACATTGCAATCACCATTGGAATGACGTGCATGACAATATCAATGACGGTGAGAATGTTCTGCGATTGGAGAATCTGAGTACCGAGGGCTGAACATTCATTCCGATTGAATGGACTATTGCCAAAGTTGGAGCACTTGTCCGACAGGTATTTCGCGTAGTCACCGTGAACCGAAGTCCCTGTGACAATCATGAGAGCCCCAACCAGTCCGAAGATTCCGACCATGACAATGAGGGACACTCGATGCTGAATCCAGGTGACCTTCAGCATGGATTGCCACAGAGGTCGCTGCTTTTCGGTGTTCCGTTCCTGTCGTTCCAATGTCGAGGTCGTCATAGTGGAACCGTCGTTGAATTAGTTGCGCCTAGTGAATCGAAGGCGAGTGGTTCGTCGTCGGGATTCTCGAGATAGGCCAGAATGATCTCTTCGAGAGTCACCGATGTGCACTCCCAATTTCGCCCGAGCAGGCCGAGATCGGAGGTTTGCACCAGGAGTCGAGCTTGGCGTCCAGTAACCGAACTTGCCACGACGGAGAAAGAGCGGCTAATCGTCTCTGCCTCGTCTGCCGGTCCAGTAGCAAGGCAATGGCTCTGCACGAGTGCATCAATATCGCTGGCGGCCTGGATGTGTCCCGCATTGACCATGACTAAATAGTCCGCAACTCGCTCGAGTTCAGCGACGACGTGTGACGAGAGAACGACTGACAGACCTTCATTGGCCACTTCTCCCATGACAACGCTCATGAACTCACGCCGAGCAAGTGGATCGAGCCGAGCAAGTGGCTCGTCCAGTATCAGTAGCGACGGGTGACGACCCAAGGCCAGGGCCAAGGCCAGCTGTGACTGTTGCCCCCCAGACAGTTTTCCAACTCGCT
The DNA here is from genome assembly GCA_903825765.1 of uncultured Actinomycetes bacterium. GTDB lineage: Bacteria > Actinomycetota > Acidimicrobiia > Acidimicrobiales > RAAP-2 > RAAP-2. Next base: position 41,725 of record CAIKBU010000084.1, read on the forward strand.
GGTCAAGTCCAATGCCTAGTTTTTCTAGGCGCTTGTTCGTCACGATGACATCGAACGACCGATTGAGGTTCTTAGTCAGTGTGATCGTGTCCGAAACCTTCAGGTACCGATACAGTGGGGCGTCTTGAGCGACGAAGGCAATTCGACTGAGTGCGTCATCTGATCCTGCTTTGATCCCACCCAGGACAATGGCGCTTCCCTCACTCGGCTCGGCGAGTCCGACGATGATCTTTAGAAGTGTCGTCTTGCCGGCACCGTTAGGTCCCACAATTGCCGCAACTCGACCTTCAGCAATTGAGAATGAGGCATTCCGCAGGGACCATCGCTTACCGTATTTCTTACCAAGGTTGGCGACCTCGATGACGTTCATGCCAACAACTCGGCTTCAGCTGCCATTGAATCCGCATGTTCGGCAATCTCGAGAATGAACTCTCGAAGAGTGCTGGCAAAGAGCGCCTCGACACCGTCGGAATCTAGGCCTGCGTCAAAGGCGCTTCGCAACCAACCGCGCTTCAGCGACCGGCGCAGACCATGTAGCTGGCTCATTTCGATGGTCTTTGGCACTGACACGATGAACGTTCCTTGACCAGGTTTGCCCACTGCGATCTTCTTTCCTTCGAGGTCGGCGTAGGCCTTGATGACAGTGTTCGGGTTGATGGACAACGAACTGACAACCTCTTTGACCGTGGGCAATTGATCGCCCAGTTCGAGGAAACCCAAGCGCAAAGCATGCTCAACCTGTTGGACAAGTTGGAGGTATGTGGGCACGCCTGACTTCGCGTCTAGCCGAAAGGTGATTGGCGATGGAGCTTTAGTGTCTACTTGGGTCGAGTCGTCCTGTTGTTTATCTATCATCATAGATGTATAACATGACACAAAATTCTAGGCTTTGCAAATTTGATTTCGATTTAGTTGTCCTACGTTGGCCAAACAGGGCCACGACCTCTGTATCGAACTCCATTACGCGTTCTTAATGGCAATCGTGAATTGTCGATGCATATTCCGACGGTTGTTGTACACCCGAAGAGGTCGTGGCGCCGGCAGTGGCGTGAGTGAGAGGGCATCGGCAACGCTTCTTTGATCTACCAGGATCCAAGGAGTCACCGATGCCCCGTCCCCATACAACCATGCGCAAGGTCCGCGAGATATTGAGGCTCCGCTGGGGCGAGAAGATGAGCCTGCGCGACGTGGCGGCGGTGCTCGCCATGCCCCACGCCACCGTCGCGCTCTACGTGCGTCGAGCCCTCGACGCCGGGCTCACCTGGCCGCTAGGCGACCTCGACGACGACGCCCTGGAGAGGTTGCTCTTCACGCCGACTCACGTGACGCCGACACGCGAAGCTCCCGACGACGCCTACCTGCAGCGCGAACTGCGCCACAAGGTCGTGACCCTGCAACTCCTCTAGGGAATACCGCGAGGCCAGCCCTGACAGTTACAGCTAGAATTTTCTTTGAGCATTTCATGGGCATTAAGGAATTCTGCTCATCGATCTTGCGGTTACTCGACCATTGTGTACCGTGCACAACTCCTGTCCGGACCCCATTCATTGGTCCACCTCTTGTGAGAGTAGCACTGGGTTTTCTTCCTGCCACTTAGTGGCGAATTCCACCGGCGTCATGTAGCCAAGAGCACTGTGTGGACGGTAGTGGTTGTAGTTCTTGCGGTGCTCTTCCAGCATGAAACGAATCTCCCACATTGAGTCAAAGATTTCAAGCGTTAAGAGCTCATCACGCAGTCGTGAGTTGAATGACTCGATGCGTCCGTTCTGCCAGGGTGAACCTGGATCGCAGTAGCTGGTGTTGATCTTGGTCGCTCGACACCAGTCTTGGAGGCTGTCGGCAATGAACTCCGGGCCATTGTCCATGCGCAAGAACATTGGTGCCTGACCTCGCTCTTCAACAATCTCATCCAGCACGGCCATGGTGCCCGCGGCCGTGATGCGCCGGGCGGCATTGGTGGCGAGAGCTTCGCGGGTGAACTCGTCAGTCACGTTCAAGATCTTGACGGGTCGCCCATCGGCGGTTTCGTCGAACTGAAAGTCAAGGGCCCAGACGTGGTTCGGATGAGCTCCTCGAACCACGATTGGGTTGCGACGGGCCTTGGGCTTTCGCTTCTTTGGGCGTTGCACCAAGAGGCCTTCAGCACGCCAGAGACGCTGGATTCGCTTGCGATTGACGACAAAGCCATCTCGAAGCAGCATGACGTGGATGCGGCGGTAGCCGTAGCGGGGGTATTTGACCGCCAGGGCCCGGATGCGAGTTCGTAGGGCGCGTTCTTCATCACTGCGAGTGGTGCAGTGACGCTGGGTGCTGCGGTGTTGGTTGACCACCAAGCATGCTCGGCGCTGAGAAACCCCGAATTCGGCCACGAGGTGGGCAACCGCCACTCGCTTTTGATTCGGGGTCACCATTTTCCCTTGGCGACCTCCCGGAGCATGTCGTTGTCCAGTTCCTTCTCGGCCAAGAGTCGCTTGAGTCGAGCATTCTCCTTTTCGAGGTTCTTCA
>CAIKBU010000085.1 GCA_903825765.1 uncultured Actinomycetes bacterium
ACCTTGCTCGGCGGCGTCGTCGGCGTACCAATTTGGCCATGGTCCAGGGCGTAGGCGTGAATAACGTGCGCCTGCTCGTCGGGCGCGGCAGCCAAGGGACTGGCGTAACTCCAGCAGCCCAGAATGACAAAGAGCAGGCTGAAGGTCGCGAGAAATATAAATCGTGGCGTGGCGCGGAGACCAAAGGGGCGCCAGTCGGTGTCACGCCATGTCATGTCCCAATGTTACCGACTGTGTCTCGCCAGAACGGTCCAGTGCTCCTACAGGTACTGACCCGTGGGAGCCGAGACGCCGTCAGTCGTCACCTTCGACACCGTACCCAAGAGCTCATAGATTTCGGCCAACGACTTGGCGCTATCCACACTCCACCCGAGACGACTGCTCGCCTCCACCGCGCCGAACGGTTGGAACTCAATTGAGGCCAGGCAACGACCGGGTCGAATAAGGGCCTTATCGAGCAGCGCGGGCGGGGCATTGGTGGAGAGCAGAATCAAAACGTCACTCGACGCACCAACGAGCCCGTCGGCGGCGTTGAGGAGGCGGCTGAGGCTTGCGTTGCGTGTGCCATCCTTCTCCGCAATGTCGTCGGCATCTTCGATAACGACCAGACGCTTTGCCTTCGAATTCTGGTAGGTGAGCATGTTCATGAAGTAGCTAGTGTTTTCCAACAACTTCTCGGGGTCGATGATGACGGCGGGTTTCGCCCACCGCTTCCAGGTCGTAAGGAGCGAGCGGATGGCCCACGTCTTACCGGTACCGGGTGGACCGTGAAACAAAATAATGCGCCCATTTTTTGCCACACTGTGTTGGGTGTGCTTCATGAGCGTCTCGATCCCTTGGCGCGTTGTCGCCGAGTAGTTCGCCGCGACGTCGTTCCAGTTCACGTCGTCAAAGGCGTGAGGCGTGGGAAATTCCTCCCCAGACCACACTTCAAAATTTGTCACCTTTTGTGGCGGTACCTTGGTCTCGAGTCCGTCACGGAAGCGCTTGGCCAGCTCTTCAGCAGTGAGCATTGAGAGGGCACCAAAATTGGCACTAATGAAGCCATCGCCAAGTTCAAGGGCTGCCCACCACGACTCGCCGCGCACGAGATAGTAGCTGCGGAGGTGGTCTTGAAAACTACGAACCATTTGAAATGGTGGCAGGTGATACGCCAGGGCCGGCAGTGAATAGCGGCCTTCGCGCTGATACGAGAAGAAGGTGTGACTGCAGTGAGTGAATTCGCCGCGATAGAACAGCTCAATGAAGCCGCTCGCCACCACAAATTGCGGTCGGGTGTGTTCGTCATTTGATCCCACGTGGAACACCGTCTCACCGGAGGTGATGGTGGTGCCCGGAAAAGCGGCCAGGAGTTGATCGGTAAATTCCATAGGCGCCCATGATGTCAATGCTCTGTGACACGAGGCTTTAAAACACACCATCCCCGTCGATACTCGACGGGGATGGTGCAGTAAGGAACAGGGGGGGGTTCCATTTCCACTGTCGCATCCGACCTGCAAATGCATATGTACGCAACGTAAGAATTTCCCACATCGTGGGGGTGACTTAGTGGGGGAGGTTGCTGCGCTCTCGGACAATGCGCGCTAACGCTGAGTTGTCATCGCCGCCGTGACCATGGGCAATGAGCGCATCTTCGTAGGTAGCGGCGAGTGAGGCGACGGCAAGGTCGGTGCCGGTCGTCTCGGCCAGATCGAGGGCAATGGCCAGGTCCTTGCGGTGGAGCTCAATCTTGAACCCCAGGGGGTAGTCGTTATCAATCATGCGACCGCTGCGATTGGCGAGGACCCATGAGCCGGCCGCACCCCCGACGAGTGCACCCACGACCTTCTCCATGTCGAGGCCGGCCTTCAGTCCCAGCGTCATTCCCTCGGCTACCCCGATGTAGGTTCCAGCCAAAATCACCTGATTGATGGCCTTCGTCCACTGGCCAGCGCCCACTGGACCGAGGTGGGTGATGGTGGTGCCCATGGCGGCGAGGACCGGCTGCGCTCGGGCGACGTCAGCGTCGTCGCCCCCCACCATGATGGTCAAGGTTCCCTTTTGGGCGCCCTCGGATCCACCCGACACGGGCGCGTCAACGAAGCTCACCCGCTGGTCACGTAGTCGCGCCGCCATCTCCTGAGCGCGGAGCGGACTGATCGTGGAACAGTCGATAACGAGCGAGCCGGGACGAAGACCTTCGGCCAGGCCATTCGCGCCAAAGAGCACCTCCTCAACCTGAGGCGCATCGGTGACACAGAGAACGACAATGGTTGCCTCCGCCCCCACGGCGGCGGGGGTTGCACCGCGGCGAGCCCCGGCGCTCACGAGCGCCTCATCGCGCCCGGGCGTGCGATTCCACACGATGACGTCGGGGAAGGCCGCAACGAGGTGCTGGGCCATGGCCGCTCCCATCGTGCCGAGGCCAACGAAGCCAATTGATGCGGTAGTGGTCGGGGTCATGTCGCTCCTACGAAAGTTGTGCAACCTACGCTACCGAGTGCGACCGATTCACCCTTCGGTAAGGGTGCCTCCGGGGATGGAGGCCAATTCCGCGTGGTGCAGGTGGGTGGCGTGGTCCGGCGTGGCGGTCGGGATCACCACGGCTGCGAGGGCCGCAATCACGGTGCAGGCAGCCATAAAGAGAAATGCGTGGGTGTAGCCCGACTCGGCCGGGTAGTGATTGGCCAGCACCTTGGCGGTCACGATGGAGGAGGCGACGCCCGCGCCGACGGCACCACCAATGGTGCGGATGTTGGCATTCATGCCACTGGCCACACCCGTCTGTGAAGGCGGCACCGCTTGGACAATCAAGTTCGACATGGCGGAGAACGCGAGACCGAGACCAACGCCCAGCAGGGCGCTGCCTGCGTAAATGTCAATGGCGTGGTGATGGACCAGTGCGAGTACGAGGTAGCCACCCGTTGAAACACAGGAACCGAGAATTACGGCCGTCTTGGAGCCAAATCGCGCAGCAATCGTGCCGGTGTAGAGACCAACAAAAAACATGCAGGCAGTCATGGGCAACAAGAACAAACCAGAAGCATTCGTACTGGCAGAAAAGCCGTAGCCGGCGAGTGACTTGTTGGTTTGGAGGAATTCAGGCAAGAAGGCCATCACCGAGTACATGCCCATGCCGAAGAGGAACGAGACGAGGTTGTTCGTCCACACCGCGGGAACGCGCATCATCCTCATGTCGACGACGGGATCACTCGATCTGGCCTCGACGAAGATCCAGAGGACATTTAGCACGACGGCGGCGAGCAGGAGGCCAACAACTCTTGTCGAGTGCCATCCCCACACCGGACCCTCACTTACCCCGAGCAAGAGGGCGACGAGCCACAGGGACAGCAGTGCGACGCCGGGAAAGGAGATTGTTCCGGCAACGCGGACCGGTGATTCGGGAACCAAGAAGTGGGTGAGCAGGGCGGCCACTGAAGTCAGAATCAGGGGCAACCAAAAGAGCCAGTGGAATCCGAGGGTCGACAAGATAGGTCCGGCCACCACGAGTCCGAGTCCGCCGCCGACGGCGGTGAGCGCGGCCATCGTGCCAATAGCACCGGCGAGTTTGTCGCGGGGGAATTCGTCACGAATGATGCCGAAGGCGAGCGGCAAAACGCCACCACCGATACCTTGAATAGCGCGGCCAATAATGAGCACGAGGACCGAGTGGGCCAGTGCGGCCACCAGGGAACCGAGCGCGAGTGACCCAAGAGCAACGACCATCATCCG
>CAIKBU010000086.1 GCA_903825765.1 uncultured Actinomycetes bacterium
AAACCTGGCGGATAGACGGCATCGCCGTGGACGAAGGCCAATTTCCCGCTGAGAACCTTCAACCTTCAAGTTAACCCTATCCCTAAAGTTATACCCAACCTGTGGATAAAGTTGTGTGTAGATTAACTTTAGAGTTCTAAAGCCCTTATATTTACTGGGTTTTGTTCCACGGTGTTCTTGTTAAGAACTTTGTTCAATTGTGGAAAAATTCAGTAACAGTGGCACTGATCGCTTGTGCACAGGCGTTATTGTCGTTGTCGTCAAGTAGCCCATGCGTGATGTGCAGCGTGGTCATTTTGGTTTCACGAAGGATTGGGAGCGACATCCCGGCCACTGAAATCCGCGGTGCGGTGTCGACCGACGTCAACTGCGCTGCCACCAAGCTGGCTAAGCGCTCGCCCTGACGTGAGTGAGAGCGGTAGCTCGCCCAATAGTGCAATTCAATCCCCTCGACGACATCGTTGGGCATGACGACAAGCACCCCGGCAGCACGTTGGCTATTGGCCAGTGAGGCAACGCGTTCGATCGAGGCGTCGCGAGGAGGCTGTTCCACAAGTGACAGTGGGAGACGAGTGAGGACCGCATCGTGGAGTCGGCCGTGACCCCACACCACGAGAGGCCCATCAAATCGCCCGTCATTGGCGACATCACGCAGTTCGGTGACCAGCGTACGTTCGCCAACCGTTGGCGTCACTCGTCGCAACTCGAGGAGTGTTCGCCTCGTTAGGGTCCCGTCGGTGGTGACGCCACAGTTCGTTTGAAATTCGAGGAGGGCGTCGTGGAGCAAGGGCCCAAACACACCGTCAATTCGACCGGGATCAAACCCCAACTGCGAGAGCCGAACTTGAAGGTCGGCAACATCATCACCCCGTAAATAGGGTCTGGTCAGGTATAACAATCGGTCACCGAGCCGCCACCCGGCCTCCTCGAGGCGTTGCCACGTGGTTGTGTCCATCGCGCCAGTGATCAAGAGGCCTCGAGAACGCTGAAACGCCTCAATCAAGCTCAGTGTGGTGTCACTGACGACATCCTCGTCGCGAACGCCACTAAATCCCAGTGAACGTAGGCGTTCATGGAGATCACGGACCCGTGGTCCGGAGTCGCCGAGTTGGAAGAGGGTCGTCGACAGCAGCGTTAGAGGTTGGCGGTGATTTCTTGCAGCAGGGCGCCCTTGGGCTTGGCCCCCACGAGGCGAGCAACAACTTCACCATTCTTGAAGAGCAGCAGCGTCGGAATGCTCATGACCGAGAACTTGGTAGCAGTGGCGACGTTTTCGTCCACGTCAAGCTTGGCGATGGCGAATGCCCCAGCCTGCTCGACGGCGAGTTCTTCCAAAATTGGGGCGATCATCTTGCAAGGACCACACCATTCAGCCCAGAAGTCGACCAACACTGGCTTGTCGGACGAACCGATAACTTCGTCGAATGTCGCGTCGGACAGAATCGTAATGTTTTCGCTCATGGTGACCTCCGTCGGTGCCGTTACTGGCGCACCTCTACTGTAGCGAGTTCGCCTAGAGACCCCGCGCCTCTAACCAGCGCTCGGCATCGATGGCGGCGACGCAACCCGAGCCAGCGGAGGTGATGGCCTGACGATAGACGTGATCTTGCACGTCGCCGGCGGCAAATATGCCGTCGATCGAGGTGTACGAGCCGGGACCAGTGCGAACGTAGCCCCCGTCGCTGACTTCGACGATGTCACTGACGACGGTGGTGTTCGGCACGTGACCAATGGCGACGAAAATG
>CAIKBU010000087.1 GCA_903825765.1 uncultured Actinomycetes bacterium
GTAGAACAGTGCGAGTTCGACGACGGCGATTAATGCGAAGGCAAGTCGCTGCCCGCGTGCCGAGAAATGCGAACTCATTGGTCAATGCTACGTCGAGGACTGCGCTGGTTTGGGGTCCGTGGTTCAATCCCAGGCAGCCACTGGCGACGTAGCTCGGGGGCGTACTGTCCCTGTACATCAAGGTTTCACTTCGTGACTGGCGGCGGCGGTCGGGCGAAGTGCGTCTCCGAACCGGAGTAACATACGTCCACCGGAAGATGAACTCTTACTGGGAGTGGCGTCCTGGTGGGCTGCCCTCCGAAGGAGTCGTGACGTGTTGCGGGGCCGTAGCTCAGTGGTTAGAGCAGGGGACTCATAATCCCTGGGTCGTGGGTTCGATCCCCACCGGCCCTACTGAATCGGCCGTGCGCCAGCATCGAGTGTCGGTCGAGTCAGTGCCGTCATCGGGGTCGCACGAGCGCGTCCCGGTACCCACCGCCGCAGCCACCTCGTGCGGGTCCGCCCCCACTAGGGTGTGGCTCATGAAAGTGACCCTCGTGACCGCCACTCTTGATCTCGTGGCCTCATTACTCTTTGTCGTCCTCGGCCTCCACGCCCATCACCACGGCATCGGCGACGTGCTGGCCGTGTGGGGGCCATTCGCCATTGGCGTGGTCATCGGCGCCCTCGTTCTGTGGCGACTGGCGTGGCCGCCGCTCTCGAGTCGTTCAGCTCTCGTGCTCACGGTGGTGGCGGTTACCTGCGCCATGCTCCTTCGCCTGCTGTTCGCGCAAGGGGTCGTCGCGGTCTTTGTGGTTGTCGCCACGGTGTTTCTTGGACTGTTCGTGTCGCTCTGGCGGCTGATCGCTCGTCGCTGGTGGCGTGACGCAACACCCACGTCACACTGAGTCAGTGCTGCTCGGCACCCCGTAGGCTGACGCGGTGAAAAAACTCCTGCCCGTCGCGATTCTGCTGGTTGCAATGTTCCTGCCGACGACCGCCAACGCCGGGTCCACCCACGATTGGCTGTCGTACCACGGTGGTCCAATGGGAACGGGGCTTGACACCTCGCTCACGAGTGTCGATACCTCAGCGCCGAAATGGACCTCACCAGTGCTCGACGGCACGCTCTACGCCGAACCCCTCGTTCTCGGCAACGTCGTCTTTGAGGCCACCGAAAATAACTCGGTGTACGCCCTCAATGCCCAGACCGGCGCCATTGTGTGGCGCACGCACCTCGCACCGCCGGTGCCCGCTTCGTCACTACCCTGCGGCAATATTTACCCGACCGTGGGCATCACGGGCACGCCGGTCATTGACGCTCAGGCTCACGAACTCTTTGTGGTGGCCGACGAGTACGTCAACGGTGCGCCGCACCATGTTCTGGTGGGCGTCAATACCACCACGGGCGACGTGATGATGAGTCGGGCCGTGGATTTAGCTGGCATGAATCCGGCCGTGTATCTGCAGCGCACCGGACTGGCGTTGGACAAGGGCCGCGTGCTCTTTGGCATGGCCGGCAACGACGGGGACTGCGCCAATTATCACGGGCGACTCTACAGCGTCTCGGAGTCGGGGAACTCCCTCGCGGTCTTTACCGTGGACAATCAACCCGGCCAGTACCGAGGTGGCATCTGGACCGGCGGCGCGGCGCCGATCATCGACGCACGTGGCCGCGTCTGGGAGACCACGGGGAACGGCACGGTGACGACGCCGGGGCAACCCTACGACTACTCCGATGGTCTGTTGCAGCTCACCCCCGCGATGAACCTGCAGCAGTACTTCGCCCCGGTTGATTGGGCGAGTCAGAATGCGCACGACCAGGACATGTCCTCGAGTCCGACGCTCTTGTCGAACGGCTTCGTGCTCGTGGCGGGAAAGTCCCCGAATCTCTATCTCGTGCGGGCCGCCCGATTGGGCGGCATCGGCGGTGATGTGACCGCGGTGACCTCGACGTGTCCATCGAATACTGACGGTGGGAGTGCGGTCAGTGGATTGACGGTCATTTTGCCCTGTCTCGCCGGTCCCACGGCGGTCCGAGTGAGCGACCACCCTGCCACCATCACACCACTATGGCAGTCATCGCTGCACGGCGGTCCGCCGATTATTGCGGCGGGGGAGGTCTGGACGATGTCCAAAACGGGCGTCCTCTTTGGACTTTCACTCGCCACGGGAGCGGTCGTGCAGTCGCTCACGCTCTCGGCTCCGGCGAACCATTTCGATACCCCGAGCGTCGGCGCGGGTGAGCTACTCGTGGCGACGGCGAATCAGGTGGTAGCCCTCCGAGGCCGTTCGTAGGGGCATCAGTTCCTCGTCGTACACGGTGAAGTATTTTTGAGCCATGTTCTGTCGCTTCGCCTTCGTCATCGGTCTGACTTTAATGGGGTGGGCGGTCTTCGTCATTCGCGCCGCCCACGTGCAGGCGGTCACGTGCGCGGGGGCTGACGTGACCAAGGCGACCACGATTCTCGCGGGGTCGTGCGCCCAAGCGACGTGGCCCTACCTCCAAGGATTCGCCCTCTTGATCGGCGGCGCACTCCTCATCATCAGTGGCCTCGCAATGGGCAGCGCCCGTAGTAGTACTGAACGCAAGATGGAGCGCGCGTACCGCAAGAAGCTAAAGGCCGGCAAGTTCGACTACGACCCGACGGCCCAGGTCACCGACGCCACCGTCCGGGGCCGCTTGTCGATGCACCACGGGTACGTGGAACGACCCGAATCACCACCCATTCCTTACGAACAGCGATTCCTCAAACCATTCGACGACGACAAAACGTCGCTACGAGAGGACGCGGCGTCGGAAATTACGCAAGCCAATGGTGAGAAAGACCACGAAGAAGAGCAATAAGACGGGGTAGATCACGTAGAGGTGCATGTGGGGCGCGTTGGTGAAGCCGGCCCGCATTCCCTCATTGACGTAGACCAGCGGGTTGACCAACACGAGCGTCTGGAGCCAGTGGAACGTGCCGATTTTGATTGGGGCTAAGTGGTCCCACTGGTAGTAGGTGCCACCGAGGAACGTGATGGGGAGCACGATAAAGCCAAACATTAAACCAATGTTGCGGGGCTCAAACGACGTCCCCAAGACCAGACCGAGCGAACCCATGGCCACGGCCGCGAGGGGCGTGAGGGTCAGCACCACGAGCCAGTGAATGTGCATCGAGGCGTGCACGCCACTGGCGTGAACGATGGCCGCGATGGGGAGCACGAGGACCGCCGAGATAAGACCCTGGAGGGCGCCGGACAGGACTTTTTCTACCGCAACGAGCCAGATCGGACACGGCGCTTGCACCCGGTCTTCAATCTCTCGGGTGAAACCGAACTCCTGGGCCATGTTCAGCGCCACCGACTGGAGTCCCTGAAACATGACCGAGATGCCGACAACGCCGGCGACGAGAATGGTGGCGAAACTGTCCGCACCACTGGTGGCTCCCTTTGACGAGCCGCCCACGGACTGCCCGATCTTGGGAAAGACGAAGAGAAAGACGAAGCACAGCAAAAAGGGCTGAATGATCGTGCGCAAGATGAAGATCTTGTAGTCCTTTTTGATCACGGTGAAGTCCCTCGCCAAGAGAGCGAGGAGTGCGGTGCGTCCCGCCGCCCAGGTCGAGCGGGTTGGCTGCAGGGTGATGGGCGTGGTGCTCATTAGTCGCGGAGCTCTCTTCCGGTGAGGGTGATAAAGACGGTCTCTAGGCTGGGCTCAGCCACGGACAGGTCGGCGATGGCGATGTCGAGTTCGTCCGCACTCGCCACCACACTGGCCAGAAGACGCTCACCATGGGAAACGTGGAGTTCGAGGCCCTTGTCGATGGCCCGCACCGAGGTCGCCCCGTCGAACTGAAGAAGTCGTTCCTGGAACGCGTCGAGATCGCCGCTGGCCTTCACCGTCACGATTGTGTCAATGCCCACACTGTGTTTGAGATTGTTCGGCGTGTCGAGGGCGAGAAGTTCGCCGTGGTCGATGATGGCGACGCGGTCGCAGAACTGCTCGGCCTCTTCCATGTAGTGGGTCGTCAGCAAGATGGTCTGGCCATCGCGGTTGAGCTGTTGAAGAATGTCCCAGAGCGCTAAACGACTTTGGGGGTCGAGGCCGGCCGTTGGTTCATCGAGAAAGAGCACGGCGGGTCGATGGAAAATGGCGCGCGCCACCATGAGTCGCTGGGCCATTCCGCCCGAGAGCGCGTAGACCGAGGCCTTGGCCCAGCGAGCGAGTTGAAACTGTTCGAGCAAGTAATCGGCCGTGCGTCGAGAGTCGGCGGCCGACATGCCAAAGAGTCGTCCGTGAAAGTAGAGGTTTTCCCAGACCGTAAGTTGACGGTCCAGGGTGTTGGCCTGGGAAACGACGCCGAGGAACTGCTTCGCTCTCGTCGGGTGCGCGACGACGTCAATTCCGGCGACGAAGGCGCGGCCACTGGTCGGCACCACGCGCGTGGTCAACATGCCCGCGGTCGTTGTTTTCCCCGCACCATTTGGTCCGAGAAGGCCGAAAATCTCACCAGAGTTGACGCTCAGGTCAAGGCCGTTGACGGCTGCCTTCTCCGCTCCCGGGTACCGCTTCGTCAGCCCCTCGGTGACAATGACGGGAGGTTCAGTGGAAGGAGGCACGGAGGCATCTTACAAGCGCGCGGCGAGTGGGGTACGGCACGAAACGCCGAACCCCCAGCGGTACGATGAGGGGATGCGCTCTCGAGGTTTGGCCTCACTGACGTGGGGGTCGCTCCAGGATCTCTTCGACCAATCAACGGCTTTTGGGCGCCTCGCCTTGGTGCACGTGGTGATGATGGCGGGCGACACGATGGTCACCGTGTCACTGGCCGGCTCCCTCTTCTTTTCCGTCTCGCCCACTGAGGCGAAGAGCAAGGTGCTGCTCTACTTGGTCTTCACTATTGCCCCGTTCGCGGTCGTCTCACCGCTGCTCGGACCGCTCATTGATCGAAGTGCCAACGGTCGCCGGTTACTCGTCGCCCTTTCCGCGCTGGCCCGCGCCGCGCTGTGCTGGACGATGGCGCGACACCTGAACTCGGCCTGGCTCTTCCCCGAAGCCTTCGCGGTCATCATCTGCTCCAAGTTCTACGCCGTGACCCGAGGTGCACTGGTGCCGGAAATGGCCCGCACCGACCAACTTCGCCGACACGCCGCGGGGCTCTCGTCGAGTGGGTGGCCTGAGGCGATACCCACCGACACGCGGGGATTTTCTGGCTTCAATGCCCAGCTCACCTTGCTGGGGACCGTCAGTGGCGTTCTCGCCGGCTTCCTCGGTGCCGGCGTGCTCAAGAGTCTCGGCGCCGCGTGGGTGCTGGCCGTCGCGACGGTGGTGTTCACCGCCGCAACGTTGTGTGCCCTGCGTCTCAAACGTCCCGAGGGTGCGTATCGAGAGAGCGCCAGCGTCATGAGCCAAGAGGAACGTGATCGACTGGCCCTCAACCCCTTGGGCGAGCGTGAGGTGACGTGGGGACTTGGCGCCTCGGCACTCATGCGCTTCGCCGTTGGTTTTGGCACGTTCTTGATGGCCTTTGGCCTTCGCCGCGCCCACGCCAGCCTCTCGTGGTACGGACTCGGACTCGGACTCAGTGCACTTGGCTCCTTGCTCGGTCTCGGTCTCGTTACAAGACTGCGTCAACGACTGAGTGAAGCCACCATGCTCACGAGTGCGCTCGTGGTCACCGGTGTCGGTGCGGGTGTGGTGGCGCGACACCCCTCCACCGTGTGGCAGTGCGGACTCGCGGGTATTTTGGGGGTGTGTGCGTCGGTGACGCAACCCAGTTTTGACGCCATCACCCAGCGACTGGTACCCGCCGGCGCGCAAGGTCGCACCTTCGCTCGCTTCGCGGTTCGACAGCAACTCACCTGGGTCTTCGGCGCGGTGCTGCCGGTGGCGGTGGCCCTGTCATTTCAAGACGGGGACCGATTCTTGTGCGTCGTCTTGCTTAGCGGCGCGGCGACGTACGCCCTTGGTCGTCGCCGGCTGTCTCGCGACCCAGCCGGCCAGACGGAAGTGCTCGAAAGGTAACCACCGCGCCCAGCGCACCGACGGCCGCAGCCACGAGGCAGGATCGGTGCAGGCCATCCATGAAGGCATTCACGACGGTCTGGTGCGCGTGGGCCTGAAGGGCGACGGGGAGGTGATGCACCACCACCATGGCGGCCTGCATCGAGCTCTGAGCGAGGGCGAGAACCTCGGGGGTGAGGCCGTGGTGCAGGTACGGCGCGAACAGGTGGTGTACGGCGGGGCCGAAGATCGAAGCGAATACCGATCCGATCAC
>CAIKBU010000088.1 GCA_903825765.1 uncultured Actinomycetes bacterium
CGCCGCGGACTTCGCCCATTGCGCATACAGCGTTAGGTCTGCCGCAAATGAGTACGACTGACCGTTGGTGTAGCGAACGCCAGAACCATTCGCCTTGGTATTCCAACTACTAAATGAGTAGCCGGGATTTGAAAGCGAAGGAGAGAGGTTTGCGAAAAGTGTTAGCGAGTTAGGTGCATTCTTTGTTTCAAGGGCACAAGTCGTGTCGGTTGTAGATCGATTCTGACAAAAAGCAACCGTGCGGTAGGCAGGAGTCCACTGGGCGTAAAGGGCTAGATCATTTGAAAAGGAATAAGTAGCTCCATTGAGATACGTCGTTCCTGAACCGTCTTGCTTCGTATTCCATTTTAAGAATATGTACCCCGAATTTGTGAATGCCGGGACGAGCTGTGAAAACGGCGTCAACGAAGTTGGAACTGCTGACGGTTCGTAGGCCACAGCATTTGGACCGACATAAGGGTTCTCAAAGAACGTGACCACATGAGCAGTAACAGCGTCGGCCTGATTGGCAACTCCAAGAAACGTTGTGACAAGAGCGATGACCAAAATTAATAAGCGCCTCAAGATTGACTCACTTTCTTATCCGACTTCGCGAACTCTTCGAAGGCCAAGCTTCACATGTTCACTATTGACGCTGGGCCCGCTGGCGTGCAACTTCAAAGGCGGCAATGGACACCGCAACACCAGCATTCAGTGAGACGATCTTGCCAATCTGAGGGATCGAAACAACCGCCTGGCAGCGCTTTCGAGTTAGCGCCGCCAGCCCATTTTCTTCACCACCAACGACTATTGCCACTGGAGTGGATGCAAGGTCTAAGTCGTAGAGGGAGTCCGTGGACTCCCCCGCAAGGCCAACGGTGAGAATTCCGGCTTTGTTCATCTGCTCAATAGCGGTCGGGATACCGCCGACATCGCTAAAGGTCAGATATTCAATGGCACCAACGGAGGTCTTGGTCACGGTGGGTGAGATGCGAGCTGATCGGTGTCGTGGCACGACGACGCCGGTCACACCGGCACCATCGGCACTGCGCAGCATTGCACCAAGATTTCGGGGGTCCGTGACACCATCACACACCAGTAGGAATGGATTTGCCTGCTCGAGCAACTCTTCGAGGGGCACTGTGTCGAGCCGGCTCGCAATCGCCATTACCCCCTGGTGGCCTTCGGTGCGGGCCTCACGGTCGAGTCGAGCCATCGAGACCAGTTGTGTGGGCACGCGAAGCTTCTGCGCCAGACGTTCAATTTCATCGAGGATTTCAGCGGGGTCTTGGGCGTCAGCAATGTAGATGCGCTGAATCGTGCGGCGACGAGCCTTGAGGAGCTCGAGCACGGCGTGACGACCTTCGACTTGCTCGCCTCCGAGACCTTCCTTGTCACGACTCGGCATTGGTCGCTGGCCGACTTGACCGCCGTGCAGCGGGCGGCCACCTTGACGAGACGGGCGGCCGCTTGGGCGGGGGCGGGGGGCTGGACGGGGGCTCACGAAAACTCCTCTAGTAGAACAACGGCGGTAGCGGCAATGCCTTCGGCACGACCAAGGGCCCCGAGGCCCTCGGCGGTCGTTGCTTTCACGGAAACGACGCAACCCACAACGGTCGAGAGCGCTCGCGACATTGCGGGCATCGATGCGGCCAGTTTCGGCCTTTCGGCGACAATTGTCACATCGGCACTGGCGGGGCGATAGCCCAGGCGTGCGATCTTTTCGACGACCTCTCGCAAGAGCACTTCCGACGACACCCCGGACCAGGTGGGATCGGTGTCGGGGAAGTGGCGCCCGAGGTCGCCCAAATTCGCCGCCCCGAGGAGGGCATCACAGAGGGCATGGGTGGCGACGTCAGCGTCGGAGTGTCCGACGAGGCCGGGGCCTTCAACCGTGATCAAACCAAGCATGAGTGGACGCGTGGGGTCATCACTAAAGGCGTGCACGTCGAGACCTTGGCCAATCTTCATTCCCACTCCTCTCCGTCGACGGAGTCGAACTTCATCGCCCGGATCCGTAATCTTCATGTTGTCAGGTTCGCCAGACACAATCACGACGCGGCCACCGCTGGCTTCAACCAAGGCAGCATCGTCGGTGGCGTCGCCACCGGCGGCGTGCGCCGCCAGCAGTACGCTGCGGCGAAAGGCTTGTGGTGTCTGGACGGTGACGAGGTCGGCTCGTGGCACGGTGGCCACCACGACATCGCCAACTACGCGCTTGACGGTGTCGGTAACGGGCAGGGCCGGAATTGCCGCGTCGGCACCGGCGTGAATGGCGTTGACCACGCGCAAGAACAGTTCGGCGCTCGCCAGGGGGCGCGCCGCATCATGCACGACAACAACGTCGGCGAGGGGCACGACGTCAAGGCCGGCGCGCACGGAGGCCGAACGTGAGTCACCGCCACTAACGACGAGATCGGCACCTTCGCCTGATCCTTCGTAGTCAGCCGGGACCACCAACACGACCACGTCGGCGACTATTCGGGCGCTCGACACGGCGTGGGCGGCCACTGTCGAACCGGCGAAGGACACGAACTGCTTTAAGCCACCGAAACGAGTCCCGCGGCCGCCGGCCACGACGACGGCGGCGACATTCACGGCTAAGGCAGCACCGAGGCGAGCTTGGCCTCTGCCGCTTCGGTATCGACGTTCAACGCGAAGGTCAATTCCGACACCAGAATCTGGCGGGCGCGGGTCAGCATCCGCTTTTCACCCGCCGACAGACCCTTGTCCTTGTCTCGAATTGACAGGTTACGGACAACTTCAGCGACCTGGTAAATGTCACCCGAGCGCAACTTCTCCGAGTGGTTCTTGAAGCGTCGCGACCAGTTGGTCGGCATGCGCGCTTCCTTCTTTCGAAGGACCGCGAAGACTTCTTCCACTTCTTCGTCGTTAATGACGTCTCGTAGTCCGACGGATTCAGCGTTCGCGACGGGAACCATCAACACCAAGTCGGTGTAGGCAACCTTGAGTTTCAGGTAGTCCTGCTTCACCTCGAAGGCGGTGATCTTTTCGATCTTTTCGACGGTGCAAGCGCCGTGGTGCGGGTAGACCAAACGATCACCCTTTTTGTACTTGTGCGTGGCCATGTACTCAGGTTCTCCTCGTAATGCAATCGCCAACTAGCGAAAGGGGATTTCTTATTCTACCGTACTTTTCCACAGACGTGTCCGATGCTACGAACGTACTGCAGCAATCGCCGCCGCCAGCGACTCGCACCGCTCAATCACTATGCCGGGCACTGGACCGAGTTCGCCAGCGCTGGGCACCACCACGCGCGTCGCTCCCAGACGCTGTGCCTCCGACACGCGGCGGCTCAGGCCACTCACCGGTCGTAGCTCACCGGCGAGCCCCACTTCACCAACGGCCACGAGTCCCGAAGGGACGGTAAAGCCCACTGAGGCCGATGCCACAGCAATGGCCAGGGCGAGATCAACGCCGGGCTCCGTTGCGGCGAGACCACCGGCGGTGGCCGCAAACACGTCGACCGTGGCGACGTTGATGTCGCAGCGGGCCTCTAAGACGGCGAGGAGCAGCGAAAGACGCTGCGACGAGACCTGGTGAGCAACGCGTCGTGGCGATCCCGTGCTCGACGCCACGAGGGCCTGGAGTTCCACCAGAAAGGACCGTGACCCATCATTGGTGACGGTAAAGACCACGCCGGAAACGGGCGCATTGGCCTGACGAAGTGAGAGCGCCGTGTCGGGCAACTCCCGTAGGCCGTCGTTCACCATTTCCAAGAGACCGACTTCTCCCGTCGGACCGAACCGATGTTTGAGAGCGCGCACGAGACGGAGAGAGGCGTAGCGGTCACCTTCAATGCGCAGCACCGTATCGACCAAGTGTTCGAGTGTGCGTGGTCCAGCGAGTTCGCCATCTTTGGTCACGTGTCCCACCAGTATGAGCGCCGTGCCCGTGGCCTTGGCCGCCGCGCACACGCGCTCGGCGGCGTGGCGTACCTGCGCCACTGATCCCGCCACCCCCGGCACCCCGTCATCACTCATGGCGGAGATGGAGTCGATGACGCAGACGCTCGGCCGTTGCTCGTGCAAGAGTTGGACTGCCGCTGCCACGCTGGTCGTGCTCGCCACATCCAGACCATCGGGAATGTACCCAAACCGCTTCGCCCGCTGCGCCACCTGCATCGCTGATTCTTCGGCGCCGATGAGGAGTACCGAGGTGCCCTCCGCGGCGAGCGCACGCAGCACCATCAGGGCCAACGTTGACTTTCCGACGCCTGGTTCACCAAAGAGCAGCGTGGTCGACCCCTCGATGAGGCCGCCGCCTAGGACGCGGTCGAGTTCCCCGACGAGGGTGGAGCGTCGAGGCGCCACGTCATCACCGATGCCGGCCAGGGCGACCGTGGCCACCGAAGGAGTTGTGCGGAGAGAGTCGTTCGAGATGACTTCTTCGTCAAAGGTATTGAACGCACCACAACCGGGACAACGGCCAGCCCACTTAACAGAGGTTGTGCCACACTCGCGACACACATGGACAGAGCGCGTTTTCATGAGTGTGACTGTAGACGGGTACCGTGACGTTAACGACGAAACGCCGCGACAGCGTCGCGGCGTTTCGTCGTTAGCGGCGGATTATGCCGTTGGTGTCGTGTTCTCAAACGTAATTGAGGGAGGCAAACCATCGATCCCCTCAAAGGTCAAGTAGGGACCCTCGGGACCGTCGGCCACGTCAATCACAATCGTCTGCGGCGCGTGGAACTCCTTGAAGAGGATCTTCTCGCTCAAGACGTCCTCGACGTAGTGCTGGATAGCGCGACGCAGGGGTCGAGCACCCAACTCGCGGTCGTATCCCTTGTCGGCGAGGAAATTCTGCGCGCCGGCCGAGAGTTCGAGGCCCAGCCCCTGCACCGACAGCTGCTCGCGCAAGCGGTTGATGAACAGTTGCGCAATCTCGATGACCTCATCCTTGGACAACTCGTGGAACACGATGGTGTCGTCGATGCGGTTGAGGAACTCCGGACGGAAGTGGTTCTTGAGGGCCGCGTGGACCTTCTCCTTCATCCGCTCGTAGCTCGCCAGGTCGTCACCCTTGCCAAAGCCCATGGTCTTTCGCAAGTCGGCGGTGCCGAGGTTTGAGGTCATGATCAAGATGGTGTTCTTGAAGTCAATCTGGCGTCCCTGTGAGTCGGTCAAACGGCCGTCTTCGAGAATCTGCAAGAGGGTGTTGAAGACGTCGGGGTGGGCCTTTTCAACTTCGTCGAAGAGCACGACGGAGAAGGGCTTGCGGCGAACCGCCTCGGTCAACTGACCACCCTCGTCGTAGCCCACGTAGCCCGGGGGCGAACCGACCAGGCGACTCACGGAGTGCTTCTCCATGTATTCCGACATGTCGAGCTGAATCAGCGCGTCCTGATCATCGAACAAGAACTCGGCGAGCGTCTTGGCGAGTTCGGTCTTTCCGACACCGGTGGGGCCGAGGAAGATGAATGACCCTCCGGGGCGCTTCGGGTCCTTCAGACCGGCACGGGTGCGACGGATGGCGCGGCTCAGCGCAATGATGGCCTCATTTTGGCCGATGATGCGCTTGTGCAACTCATCTTCCATGCGCAGCAACTTTGAGGTCTCTTCTTCGGTCAGACGGTAGACGGGGATGCCGGTCCAGTTGGCGAGTACTTCGGCAATGGTCTCCTCGTCAACGAGATCGAAGGTGTCACCGCCAGCGGCCTTCACCGATGCGTCGAGAGCGTCCTTCTTCGCGAGAAGTTCGCGCTCTTGCTCATCGAGGGCCTTGGCCTGATCGAGAGCACCCTTCTCCATGGCAGTTTCCTTGTCCGCACGAAGACGGGCAATGTCCTCGTCGAACTTCTTCGCCGCGGGTGGAGCGGCCATGCGGCGAATGCGCAGGCGACTCCCCGCTTCGTCGATGAGGTCGATGGCCTTGTCCGGCAAGAAGCGGTCGGCAATGTAACGGTCAGCCAAGTTGGCGGCGGCAACGAGCGCCTGGTCGGTGATCTTGACGGCGTGGAACTCTTCGTAGACGTCGCGCAAACCCTTGAGGATTTCGATGGTCATCGCCACGGAGGGCTGATCCACCTTTACGGGCTGGAAGCGGCGCTCGAGAGCGGCGTCCTTCTCAATGTGCTTCCGGTACTCGTCAATGGTGGTGGCACCGATGGTCTGAAGTTCACCACGAGCCAACATGGGCTTCAAGATCGAGGCCGCGTCGATAGCGCCTTCGGCGGCCCCGGCACCCACCAGCGTGTGGATCTCGTCGATGAACAAGATGATGTCGCCACGAGTGCGAATCTCCTTGAGGACCTTCTTCAATCGCTCTTCAAAGTCGCCGCGGTAGCGCGAGCCCGCCACGAGGGCACCCAGGTCAAGGGTGTAGAGCTGCTTGTCGGTCAACGTCACGGGCACTTCATTCGCGACGATCTTCTGGGCCAGGCCTTCGACGATCGCCGTCTTACCAACGCCGGGCTCACCAATCAAGACGGGGTTGTTCTTGGTGCGACGCGACAGAATCTGCATGACGCGCTCGACTTCTTTGTCTCGGCCCACGAGTGGGTCGAGCTTGCCGTCGCGAGCCGACTGGGTCAGGTTGCGTCCGAACTGATCGAGTACGGCCGAGCCACCGGAGGCGTCGGGGTCGCTGCCCTTGGACGACGAGGACGAGGTCGCGCCAGAGTCCTTCGCGGTCTGACCAGTCATCATCTGGATGACCTGCGTGCGCACGCGGGTCATGTCAGCGCCGAGTTCATTCAGTACCTGAGCGGCAACGCCGTCACCCTCGCGAACGAGACCGAGCAGCATGTGCTCAGTGCCGATGTAGGAGTGACCGAGTTGGAGCGCTTCGCGCAATGAGAGTTCCAGTACCTTCTTCGCCCGTGGCGTGAAGGGGGGCGAGCCGGGGCTCGGATTGGCGTTGGGGCCGATGGCCTCTTCGACTTTTTCACGAACGACGTCGAACGTGACCCCGAGGGCGTCGAGGGCCTTGGCGGCGACTCCTTCACCCTCGCGAATGAGTCCAAGGAGAATGTGTTCAGTGCCGATGAAGGCATGGTTGAGGTCACGTGCCTCTTCCTGCGCAAGGACGAGGACTCGACGGGCTCGGTCTGTGAAACGCTCGAACAATTGAATTCCTTTAAACGTTGTTGCTAGCAGTGTACCGGTGCACGATGACATCGGAACCTTGCCAGACACCTTCTATTTAGCAGAGCATCAATCGCACGTCATGGTGTGGCTGTCCGTGGCGCGCAAACGGTGGTGGTAGTACCTCTGCCCCCTAGGCTAGCCGAGTGAATCCTTACCAACATTTGCGCCTTCCCTTAGTCGAGAGCGACGTGCAGCGCCTCGAAAACCTGCTCGAAGCATCGGTGGTTTTCGGCGATGAGTACCTCGACAGCATCACGACGCACCTGATCAAGGCCGGGGGTAAGCGTTTGCGCCCACTCCTGGCCCTCAGCGCCGCAACCTACGGTGAGCGAGAAGCCTCCCCCAACGATCTCATGGGCGCCGTGGCGGTTGAGTTGATGCACTTGGCCTCGCTCTACCACGACGACGTGATGGATGAGGCGGACATTCGTCGCAACGTGTCCAGCGTGAACGCTCGCTACGGCAACTTGATTGCCATTGTTGGAGGCGACTACCTCATGGCCCGCAGCGCCGGTATCGCCGCCGATCATGGCGTGGAGATGGCCCGCCTCATGGCCCACACCCTCGCGTGGCTCACCCGAGGTCAGGCCTCGGAAGTCAAGACCATCTACAACACGGGCCGCACCATCGATCAGTACTTCGAGGCCATCGAGGGCAAGACGGCGGCGCTCATGTCCGCTTCATGCCGTGTCGGTGCCCTGACTGCGAATCACTCGGATGACGTCCGCGAAGGTCTCACCGAGTTCGGTCGTTGCTTTGGCATGGTGTACCAGTTGCGCGACGACATCCTGGACGTTATTGACGTCCAGAACAAGCTCTCGAAGCCGGCCGGACAAGACATCGCCGAAGGCGTGTACACCTTCCCCACCATCGTGGCGCTCAACGACAGTCCTCAGGCAGGTGAGCTCGCCGAACTCCTCGGTGGCCCCCTCGACGACGCGCAGCGCGAGCACGCCCGTCAACTCGTTATCGCCTCGGGCGGTATTCACGCCGCCATCAACGCGGCCGATGACTTCGTCGAGCGCGCCTCGGTGGCCATCAGCGTGGTCCCCTCCGAGGGTCTGCGTGAAGGGCTCACCGCGTTCTTGACCTCACTGATGTCGGAGTTCCCCGCCTACTAGTCGCGAAGCGGCTTCAGCGTCGGGAAGGCAATCACTTCTCGGATATTGGCCACATCGGCAATCAACATCACCAGACGGTCGATGCCAATCCCCAGGCCGGCCGTCGGTGGGAGACCCCACTCGAGCGACTTGATGAAGTCCTCGTCGATCTGCATGGCCTCGTCGTCGCCCGCGGCGGCCAGACGAGCCTGATCCTCAAAGCGGGCTCGCTGATCCACGGGGTCGTTGAGTTCCGTGAACCCATTCGAAAGTTCACGGCCCACGGCGTAGGACTCGAAGCGTTCCGTGAGCTCGGGGTCTTCCTGGTGACGGCGGGCGAGCGGCGAAATCTCGACGGGGAAATCCGTTACAAAAATCGGCTGCCACAACTGATCACCAGCGGTTTCGGCCATAAGTTCCTCGAGGCAACGACCGGCGCCCCACGAGGCGTGAGCGGTAACGCCGTGCTGCGCCAACAGTTCGGCGAGCCGCTCCCGAGGCGTGTGCACCGAGAGTTCTTCGCCGCACGCCTGCGACACGATGTCGGCCATGGTGCGACGAGGCCACGGTGTGGCGAATGAGAATGGTCGCCCCTGGTACTCAACCTCGGTCGTGCCGAGGACGTCCATCGCCACGCCCGCGACCAGTTCTTCCGTGAAGGTCATCATGTCGGCGTAGTTCCAGTAGGCGCAATAGAGCTCGAGTGAGGTGAACTCGGGGTTGTGGCGAGGGCTCACACCCTCGTTACGAAACACGCGTCCCAGCTCGAACACCCGCTCGTACCCACCGACGACCAAGCGCTTAAGCCAGAGTTCGGGAGCAATACGCAAGAAGAACTCCGAGTCGAGGGCGTTGTGGTGCGTCTTGAACGGTCGCGCGGCAGCACCGGTGGGAATGGCGTTCAAGATAGGCGTTTCAACTTCCATGAAACCCTGGTCCCAGCAGCGCTGACGCACCGCACGCACGACCGCGCTGCGACGAGTGAGGGCCACACGTGTTTCGGGGTTCGCCCAGAGATCAGCTTCGCGGTGACGGTAGCGAAGATCGTGGTCGGCAATACCGGCCCACTTGTCACCAAAGTTGTGCTGCGCGTGCGCCAACTGCACCCACGAGGTGACCTTGACCGAGAGTTCGCCGCGCTTCGTCCGCACGACCTCACCAGTCACACCCACCCAGTCGCCCAAGTGCAACTTGACGAACTCGTCGAAACCGGCGGTCACGGCGGACAGTGCGAAGAGTTGAATCTCCCCGCTCGAATCTCGCAAGCTGCCAAAGGCCAGCTTGCCCTGGGTGCGCAGCAACATCACGCGTCCCGCCACGTTGACGACAACGCCTGATTCCTCGCCGTCGGTCAGGTGGCCGTACGTGGCCTGGAGGTCAGCGGCGTAGGCCGAGTGGTCAAAGGTGTAGGGGGTGGTCACATCAAGCTCCGCTGTGGTTTCTTTCATGAACGATACGCAATCCGTGGAGGGTCAACCATGGTTCTACGTGAGAAATTGTGGTGGTGTGCGGCGCGATGAGGCCGGCGAGCCCTCCCGTAGCGATCACGGTACAGTCGCCAATCTCGGCGCGGATGCGCGACACCAAGGCGTCAATCTGCCCGGCAAAGCCGTACAAGACGCCTGACTGAATCGATTCC
Organism: uncultured Actinomycetes bacterium; assembly: GCA_903825765.1. Lineage (GTDB taxonomy): Bacteria > Actinomycetota > Acidimicrobiia > Acidimicrobiales > RAAP-2 > RAAP-2. Next base: position 9,834 of record CAIKBU010000088.1, read on the forward strand.
GCCGTCGAGCGACCAATAACCGAACGGGGCTCGGCGAGTTCGACCGACCGCAGGGCCGACGCGTGGTGGTAGAGCGCTTCGAGCGAAATGGCGACGCCCGGGGCAATGGCGCCGCCGAGGTACTCCCCCTCCGCGCTCACCACGTCAAAGACCGTGGCGGTGCCCATGTCAACAATTATCAGGGCCCCTTCGTACAGGTCGTGCGCCCCCACGGCGTCGGCAATACGGTCGGGCCCAACCTCGCGCGGATTCTCGTAGAGGATCGGCATGCCCGACTTTGTCCCCGGTCCGAGCACCGTCAGTGGTACGTTCACGAACCAGCGCTCCGCCATACGGCGTAGCTGCGTGGTGACCGACGGTGCCGACGAGGAAATGGCCATGGCCGTCACCACGTCTCGAACAATGAGTCCTTCGAGTTCCAGCAACTGGGACAGCATGAGCGCGTGCTCGTCGGGGGTGCGCTCCGCCTTAGTTGCGATACGCCAGTGATAGGCGAGTCCCCGTTCGTCGGTGGCTCGGGCGAAGCCGCGGTCGGGTGACGCCGTTGGTGAGTCGCCAAAGAGACCGATAACTGTTTCGGTGTTGCCTACGTCAATAGCCAGCAGCATTGGTCCCTCCCAGGGTGAGCGGTGCGTTATCGATGAGGCGGACGCCCTCCACCAGGCCCGCTACCAGGGCGCGCGCTTCACCAGTGAAGGTGGCGTCCACGGGGTCGAGCGTGACCGGATCAACAATCTCAGCGTAGGCCACGGCAACACCGGCCGCTCGCATCACGTCACCCATCATCGTTTTTCGGACCTCGACCGACGCCGAGGATCCGGCGGCGGCGACCAGTGCGTGGTGCAGTCCGAGGGCACACGCTCGCCCCTGTGGACTCAAGCGTCGGTTCCGACTCGACAGGGCCATTCCGTCGGCGTCTCGAACGGTGGCGACGAGACGTAGCGTCACCGGCCACGCCATGTCGCGGACCATACGCGCCACGACCGCAACTTGTTGGAAGTCTTTCTCGCCAAAGTAGGCGTGACACGGCCCCGTTATCGCAAAGAGTTTGGCGACGACGGTGGCGACCCCGTCAAAATGCCCGGGCCGGTCGCGGCCCTCGAGGATGTCACCGAGTCCGGCCACGGACACGGTGGTCAACGTGGAGGTGGGGAAATCTGGCCACATCTCGTCGACGCTCGGTCGCACGAGCACACTGGCACCCGCTCGACGCGCCAGTCGTTCATCGTCCTGCGGGGTTGCGGGATAGGTTGCGAGGTCGACCGCGTTCGAAAACTGCAGTGGATTCACGAAGGACGTCACCACCACCACATCGCCCGCGTTCACGGCGGTGCGAATAAGCGTTTCGTGGCCCTCGTGCAGTGCGCCCATGGTTGGCACCAAGCCAATCTCGTGACCCGTGCGGCGCTGCTGTTCACAAAAGCTGCGCCAGTCGTCGAGCGTGTTGAGGACCTTCACGAGTGTGCTCGGTTCATCCACCGGTTCGTTGCGGGCTTGGTTGTCATAGTCATTCCATTTCCGTTCCGGCCCACCAGGGTGCCGTTCGGTCAGAGCAATGCTTCGAGTGTACCGAGGGCGCTGACCTCACCGTCGCTGGCCGCCAGTGCGTGCTCACTTACGAGGTCGGGCCGAAGATCGCGCAGCGGTGCGAGAACGAAACGACGCTGCCACAGTCGAGGGTGGGGAACCACCAGTCGGTCGGTGTCGTGCACTTCGTCGCCAAGAAGCAGGAGATCCACGTCGAGGGTGCGCGGGCCCCAGTGGACGGTGCGAACTCGTTTGGCCGCCTCTTCGGCGGCCACGGCACGGTCGAGCAGCGCCTGCGCCGACGCATCTGACTCAATTTCGAGCACGATATTCCAGAAATCATCTTGTTCGACCCCACCCCAGGGCGACGTTTCGTAGACCGGAGATACTCGCCACGACCCCTCCGCCATGGCCACCACACCGTCGTGCAGGTGCGTTGCGCGCGCGCCCAGGTTGGACCCGAGCGAGAGGTAGCAGCGTCTCACGCCGACCGATACCGCGTGGTCGCCACGCCGACCGTGCCGATTCGTTGCGTCACGGGGGGCTCGAGTTTGGCCACCCGTACCATCACTGACGTCACGGCCTCATCAAAAGCCAATACCGCGTCGGCCACCCGCACTACCAGTGTCTCGAGGAGGAGGAACTGACCCGCCATAACGATGTCTTCAGCGAGGGCAATGACGGCGGCGTAGTTGGTCGTCCATCGCAGATCGTCACTCGCCGCGGCCAGAGTAAACGGCCGAGTGAAGGTGATGTCGAGTCGTAGTGGCTGGGGCGTCACCCGTTCGTGGGGCAAGACGCCAACGATGGCGTCAAGGCGCAGATCAACCAGTTCGACAACGTCGTTCACGGCGCCTCTGGCAGATCATTCAGCAGGCTCCGGCCTTCGGGGCCAAGCGAGCGCTTGAACAGTCGTTCAATGAGCGCAATGGAGGTGGGAATGGTGGGTGCGCGCTTACTCCACAACAAATAGCCCGCGAGGACTCCGAGGAGTCGATCGGACACATCATCGCCGTGCAGCAGCACGACGGTCTTCGTCGTGAGGCAACGCGAGAGGTCCTGGTAGCACGCCTCGAGCACCTCGCGTTGCTGGGGCCCACCACGCAGCACGTAGTGGCTCAGCGAGAGTCCGCGTTCGGCGTAGCCCTCGAGATTCTGCGAGGAGGGGAGCACGGAAATAACACGCGTGAACCCGTGCTGGTGGAGCCAGAGCAATTCCTCATCGCGACGGACCTTGCGGTGAACCCCGGTGTTACCACCGGGGCGCTCCGACACGGCGAGGAGGTCCCGAAAGACCCAGGTAAACGAGCGGGGTTCGAGACCCGACGACCATTTGCCCCTCATGCCCCCACCTCTTCCACCGCGCGAGTCAGTAGCGACCGCACCTGACTGGTGGCCACGACATCGTGCACTCGCACCATACTTACACCTTGCGCCATGGCCCACGCCGCGGTCGCGAGTGAACCCTCAAAACGTTCGTTGACATCGAGTTCAACCAGGCCGGCCGAGCCTAAGAAACGCTTATGGCTCGTGCCGACGAGGACGCCCGCGCCCAGTCGCGCCGCGAGGTCGAGAAACACGTCGAGATGAGCGAGGAGGGACCAGTTGTCTTCGACTCGTTTCCCGAATCCAATACCGGGATCAAGCCAGAGTTTCGTCACCCCCGCGTCGAGAGCCCTCGCACCGAGCGCCTCAAGGGCCGCGGCGACCTCGCTGATGACGTCGTCGTAGGAGGGGTTTTGCTGCATCGTCTGTGGCGTACCTTTGGCGTGCATCGCCACGTAGCCCACGCCAAGGGCGCCGGCCACTTCGGCGAGTGTACCCGAGACGTCATTGACCACTTCGGCCCCGACGGCCACGGCCGCTGCCGCGACCTCGGCTTTACGCGTATCAATTGAGACCGGACCCCACGCGCGAAGCGCCTCGACGACGGGGAGTACGCGGGCGAGTTCCTCGTCCAGTGGCACGTCAGTGGCGCCCGGTCGGGTGGACTCTCCCCCCACGTCCACGATGTCGCAGCCCGCTTCGAAGAGCCGACGGCCACGTTCGATGGCCGCGTCGTGGTCCAGTGTTCGAATGGCGGCGTAGAAGGAGTCGGGCGTGACGTTGACCACGCCCATAAGTGCCGGACTCAGCGCCACGACGTCCTTCGATGATCGATGTACTGCAACACCTCGCCACGGTAGGTCGCGTCGTCACGGAATACCCCCCGCACCGCTGAGGTCACCGTTGAGGTCCCCTGCTTCTTGGCCCCGCGCATCGAGACGCAGAAGTGCTCGGCCTCAATGACCACCATTGACCCTCGAGGGTGCAACTCACGCTCAAGAGCGTCGACGATCTGCGTGGTCATGCGCTCTTGTACTTGCAGACGTCGGGCGTAGCCCTCGACGAGTCGAGCCAACTTCGAAAGCCCGGTAATTCGCCCGTCCGCTCCGGGAAGGTACGCCACGTGCGCGAGCCCCGTGAAGGGGACGAGGTGATGTTCACACAAGGTGGTGAAGGGAATATCGCGCACGAGAACCATTTCGTCGTGGCCCGCCTCGAACGTGACCCGAAGGTGAGCGCCCGGGTCTTCGTCGGCGCCGTCGAAGAGCTCGACGTACATGTCGGCCACGCGACGGGGCGTCTCACGAAGTCCGTCACGGTGGGGATCGTCACCGATGGCTTCGAGAAGTTCCGCGATCAACGCGGCGACGCGGTCGCGGTCAACCACGCCTAGGCCTCGCCGACGAAGGTGTAGATGGCGTCGAGATTGCGGTAGCGCTCATTGACGTCGAGACCGTAGCCGACGACGAAGTCGCCACCAATGGTGAAGCCCACGTATTTAAGCTCTTGCTCGATGCGCTGCTCGCCCTCCTTGAGCAGGAGCGCGCACACGTGCAGGCTGCGGGGGTTTCGAGCACCCAGGTACTGGCGGAGGTAGTTGAGGGTCAGACCAGAATCGACCACGTCTTCAACGATCAAGACGTCGCGGTTGGCCAGGTCGACGTCCAAGTCCTTCACGATCCGCACGACGCCCGAGGTCTTGGTGGCCGCCCCGTAGGACGACACCGCCATAAAGTCAATTTCGACTGGCAATTCAATGGCGCGCATCAAGTCCGACATGAAGTTGACTGCACCCTTCAAGACGCACACGAGGAGGGGAGGGTTGTCGGCGTACTCGCGGGTGATTTGAGCCCCGAGCTCCTTAATGCGGGCCTGCAGGGCGTTCGCCGAGACGAGGACGTCGCCCAAGTCGTGGGCAGCCCAGTGGGCGGTGAAGTCGGGAGAGTCGTGAGCGGTCATGAGCAAAATCGTAGTGGAGTCTCACTGCAAGGTGAGGCGCTGGTCTTTCCTGGCGAGCCGTCGACCACCCGAGAGCTCACACGCGACGACGTCGCCGCGCACCACCGCGAGCACTCGTTCAATTTCCGCGACGCTCGGGGCGTAGGAATCGCCGTATTCTCCGTCAGACCGCAACACGCCACGCAACCACCGCTTTAGTCGAGGCGTCGGCCAGGTCCGCAGGTCACGGCAGTCCACTTCGCCGAGGGCGTAGCGGGCGTCAGCTTCGGTACTCGCGTCAAGTAACCCCTGCTCGTCTTGTAGCACGTGACCGAGACGCGCGAGGAGGGGTGTCACGTCACGTTCGGCAATGTCGTTGAGAAGGGGAAGAAGTTCGTGGCGCACCCTATTTCGCCGGTAGCGAGGGTCGTGATTTGACTCATCAATGCGGGCGGCAACCCCCGCGGCGGCGACGTAGTCGTGCAACGCCGCACGACGAAGGCTGAGGAGCGGCTTCGTCGGGTCGCCGAACATGCTGATCAGACCTTCGGGGCCGGTGCCGCGCATCATGTTGAGCAGCATGGTCTCGACCACGTCATCCATCGTGTGCCCGGTGAGCACCCCATCAGGCATCGCCCCACGACGGGCGTACCGGGCTCGCTGTTCAAAGTTAGGCCCTGGACTGACGAGCACATCGTGACGAACAAACGGCAGTGAGCGGGCCGCGCAGAACGATGCGACAAACGTCGCGTCAGCGTCACTCGCGGCCCGGGCGTGGTGGTCGACATGGTGGACCGTGACCGCGAGGCCCGCCTCCAACGACAACACGAGGAGCCCCATCGAGTCGGGGCCACCCGACACCGCCAGCGCCACTGCGGTGCCCGCGGGCGGGAAGTGGCATTGGCGCACGAGGTCGGAGTCGGTCACGTTCGAAGCCTACGACGAGGCGCCACTGCGCTCGCGCAACGGCTTCGTACACTACAGAGGTGACTGTTTCCCGCTACTGCGCCGAGTACGCATGACCGAGGCAGTCGCCACCCTGCGCGAACGCGCTGGACTGTCGGTTTTCGAACTTGACGTGGTTCGCCCCCTCGGCGTTGACGCGTACGTCACGACCCGCGACGGTGGCGTGAGCCGCGCCCCTTACGACACCCTCAATGTGGCCCTCCACGTCGGTGATGCCCCTGAGGACGTAGCGACCAATCGACGGCTGGTGGCCGCCGCGAGCGGTGTGCCCATTGACAATCTCATCACCACCGAGCAGGTCCACGGCAATCACGTCACCGTGGTGACGAACACCCACGACCGCGCCGTGGGCGACGCTCTGCTCACCACCCGCGACGACGTCGCTCTCATGATCATGGCCGCCGACTGCCTTCCCCTGCTCGTGGTCGACACGGCAACCTCGACCATCGGTGTTATTCACGCCGGATGGCGTGGGCTCGAAGCGGGCGTTCTCGGCCGGTCCATGGAGCACCTCAGCCCGAACACCACCCACGTCGTGCTCGGCCCGTGTATTTCCCAAGCGGCCTACCCAGTTGGTGACGACGTGGCGCAGCACTTTCGCCACGTTGACGGGGCGGTCGTTGCCGATGCGACCCCCGAAAAGTGGCGCCTCGATTTGGCACTCGTCGCGCGACACCAACTTCGCCTCGCCGGCGTGCCCGATGCGCAGGTGCACGGCTTTGCCGCGAGCACCGACACCGGCCAGCGCTTTTTTTCGGACCGCGCGCAGCGCCCGTGTGGGCGGTTCGCACTCGTCGCTCGGCGCTCGCCCTACCATTATGCGGTGAAAGGCCACGAATGAACCGAGCGCAGCGCTTCACCTACCGTGGGTACCAGAGCAACGGGTCAACCATTACGGCCACGTACGAACTCGACGGACTGGTCTTTCACGAACGAGTGTCCGTGCCCGACGCCGACCTCGCCGATCCCGCCGTTGACGCCATTATTGAACTCTGGTACTTGATTGCGGGCTTGAGTTACTACAAAACGGGCGCACCGCTCATCGTCGACTTCGCCGGTCACCAGGTGGGGGAACACGGTATGGCCCTGGTGCGCGCCGCGTACATCGATGGGCTCGGTGAGTTTGCCTATCGAAACGGGCTCAATCTGGACGACATCACCTTCACGGGAGATTCGCCCCTTCGCGCGCCCGTCGTGGCCCCGGCCAGCGAGAGTGTGCTCATTCCGTTCGGCGGCGGCATTGACTCGTGCGTCACGGTCGACGCCCTCAGTCACCTGCCTCGAACGCTCTTCGTGATGAGTCCCGCCCACGCCACCTTCGCGCCACTCGAGGAGGCGGCGGCCGTCACCGGACTACCGGTGGCGCGCGTCACTCGTCAGTTAGATCTTGAGGCACTGCGCTCCCATAGTCGCTTCAATGGTCACGTGCCCGTGACCGCCATGGTCACCCTGCTCGCCTGCGTGCGAGCCCTCAGCGATGGCCACGGCGCCGTCGTCATGAGCAACGAACACTCGTCGTCAGTCCCCAACGTGGTGACGAACGGACGCGCCATCAATCACCAGTGGTCGAAATCGGCGGAAGCGGAACTCCTCATCGCCAACGCCGTGGCGGAACGGGTGGGAAACGGCTTCACCGTAGCGAGCTTTTTGCGCGATCGCTCCGAGCTATGGGTCGCCCGCGAATTTTCGACACTCACGCATTTTCACCCCCTCTTTCGCTCCTGCAATCGAGCCTTCACCCAAGAGCAGGCCACCCGGGCGGTCACGTGGTGCGGCAGTTGCGACAAGTGTCTCTTCATCAATCTCGTGCTCGCCCCCTTCATGGACCGAGCCGTCCTCTCCGCCATCTTCGAGAGCGAGCCACTCGCCAATCCGACTCTTTGGGGCCAACTCGAAACGTTGGTGGGGCGAGGGGTCAACGACAAGCCCTTCGAGTGCGTCGGTGACCCCAGCGAGTGCGCCGCGGCGCTCATTGCCGTGGCGGCGCACCCTCAGTGGTCGGACGTCTCGGCGATTCACCAACTGGCCGCCGAATTGCCAACTAAGCCCACCCTTCGTGCGTTGCTCGAACCACAGGGGGTGAGTCGTGTTCCAACCTCGTGGCTTCGATGACCTCGCCGGCCGCCGAGTAGGCGTCTACGGGATTGGCATTGAAGGGCGGGCCACGCTGGCGCGGCTCGCCACCGTGACCAACGACGTCGTCGCCGTCGATGACGTGCTGGGCCCGCCCGACGCCCTCACGACGAATCAGGGCGGGCTCGACGCCCTGCTCACCTGCGACGTCGTCATCAAGAGCCCCGGCATCTCGCCGCTCCTGGCGAGCGTGCAATCGCTCCGCGAGGCGGGCCTTCTAGTGACGTCGGCGCTCAACCTCTGGTGCACTGACGATCGGCGCCACCGGGTCATCGCGGTGACGGGCACGAAGGGAAAGTCAACGACAACCTCCCTCATTACCTTCGCCCTCCACGCCCTCGGCGAGGTCGCGCAGGGTGTCGGCAATATTGGGCACCCACCGTATGACCCGGCGTTCGTAGACGAAGGTGGATGGCTCGTGCTCGAACTCTCAAGTTTTCAGAGTGTTGACCTCACCGTGGCACCGGCACGCATCGTCGTGACCGCGCTCGGCAGCGACCATCTCGATTGGCACGGGTCACTCGACGCCTACCGACACGACAAACTCTCGGTCACCCGCCTCCCACAACCACACCACACCTTCGTGGCCGACAGTGCACTGCTGCGCGACTCCCACGACGCCCTCGGCGACGACGTGCGCTACGTGGGTCCCGACCACTCGACGCTCGCGGCCGACCTGCATCTTCTCGGCGATCACTCTCGCTCGAACGTCGCCCTCGCCATTGCCGTGGTGGCCCACGCCACCGGGCTGACGCGAGAGGAGGTCGAGGCGGCAATGCGTCGGTCGGCCGCAACCTTCGTGCCTCTTCGCGGTCGACTCACCCCGGTCGGTACCGTTGATGGGGTTGCGTTCGTCGACGATGGACTCGCCACGTCGGCACTGCCCACCATTGCGGCCCTCGACGTCTTCGCCAACGAGCCGGTGGCCCTGCTGTGTGGCGGTTTTGACCGCGGGGTTGACTACGCGCCGCTGGGAGAGGCATTGGCGTCACGAACCCGGCCCACCACTCTGGTCGTGATGGGTCCGGCGGGCGAGCGTATTGCCGACGTCGTTCGGCATAGTCCCCAGGTTCGAGTCATCGCGGTGCTCACCATGACCGACGCGGTAAAAGCGGGGAGCGAAGCACTGCGCGAGGGTGGTGTCGTCCTCTTCTCGCCAGCCGCACCAAGTTTTGACCGCTACACCAACTGGCTCGAACGCAGTGAGGACTTCGTCGCGTGTGTTGCGGCGCTTGCGGCAACGAAGGGACTCCACTGAGTGGAGCCTGGGAGGGGAATCGAACCCCTGACCTGCTCATTACGAATGAGCTGCTCTGCCGGCTGAGCTACCCAGGCGCGAATGCCCAGCCTACCCGAATTTTGTGCCCTGTCTAGAGGCGAATCAGGGAGAGCAAGATGTCGTGCAGCAGCAAACCTTCGTCAACGGTCGTGGCGAGGCGCGGGTAGGCCTCCGTCAAGATGTCGACGGCCTGAAGGGTCTGATGCAGCGCGTGGTGATTAGCGCCCCCGGCCGAGACGAGCTCGTGGAGTCGCTCGCGGTAGACGCCCGTTAACACACTGACGCCAAAGCGCAGTTCGTCGAGTCGAAACCGGCGTTGTTCACGTTTGTGCTGTTGTTCCAGCTTGGCGCGACCGGGAACGCTTCGCAGACCCATGGTCTTGGCCTCGGCGGCGAGGCGCTCGAGTTCGTGTTCTTGCAGGGCGACGAGGGGGGCGAGCGCGGCGGAGATGGCCGCGGTGACGTCGGCCACGATGGCCCCCACCGAGGAGGCCGTGCCATTAAAGCGTTCTGGCGCTTGACGCCACAGCGCGAGTCGCTGCGCCAGGGACGGGTCATTGACCAGTACCGTGGCGCGGCGAAGGTTGCCCGCTGAGGCTTCGGCCGCTGATCGGGCGAGGGCCTCCGCGGCGCCATCGCGCACGAGGACGTGCGTGATTTCATCAACGCTGAGACCCTGCAGGGCAATTGAGACACAGCGAGATTCGATGGTGACGAGTTCTTCGGGGAGCTCTTCGGCGGTAAGAATAAAAATTGTCTTGGTCGCTGGCTCTTCGAGCGTCTTGAGTAGCGCGGGGGCGCTCGGCGATCCTGACGACACCGTCAACTCAACGTCTTCGAGCACGACGACATTGAAGGGTGCGGCGAGCGGCCGTCGTCTCGCGACACGCTCAATCTCGTGGATGTCTTCGACCGACCACGAGGCACCCAGTCGCTGCGCCACGTGCACGTCCGGTTCGTTTCCCTCGAGCACTCGACGACACCTGGCACAGCTACCGCACCCGTGTTCGGCACAGACCAGCGCCGCCGACAGCCGTCGGGCCGTTTCCGCCACGGGCGCCCCCGAGGGACCCGAGATCAGGTACGCGTGAACGGGATGACGGGCGTACTCTCGCAATGCCCTCACGGACTTTTCTTGACCGACGAGGGCGTCGAAAATGTCGCTCACCATAGTGGTGCCACTGCGGCGGTAATCGCCGCACTCACGTCGTCGAAGGTGCCACGCCCGTCGATGACACACCAGCGCTCCTCCGTGGCGGCCATCGCTAAATAGCCCTGCCGAAGTCGTTCGTGAAATGCCGCATCGCCCGACTCAAATCGGTCCTCATGGTTACGAGCCCGACGCTCGTTCGCCGTTTCGATATCTATGTCGATGAGCAACGTGAGGTCGGGACGACAATCACCGATCGCCAGTTCGGTCGCGACGCGCAGTTTCTCCCGATCGACGCCACGTCCGAAGCCCTGGTAGGCCAGCGTGGAGGCCGAAAAGCGGTCGGCGATCACGTGGCGGCCAGAAGCCAGCGTGGGGGCAATAACGGTGGCCACGTGATGGCTGCGGTCGGCCAACATGAGGAGGGCCTCCGTCTCGGGCGTCATGGGCGTCGCCGCATCCAACAGCCAACGGCGAAGTTCTCCCCCGAGCGCCGTGTCCCCCGGCTCAAAGGTGAAGAGCCCCTGGCACTGTTGCGCGAGGTGGCGGGCCTGGGTGCTCTTCCCGGAGGCGTCAATGCCTTCGAACACAATGAAACGACCGACCACTAGAACTCGTTGTCGACCGTGGCTTTGGAAATCAAGGCGGCGTTCGCTTTGGCGCCTTTCGCCGTGGCCGTTCGTTTCGCTACACCCTTACTGGCCGTTGCCTTCTTCGCCGTCGACTTCTTAGCGGCCGACTTTTTGGCGGGCGCCTTTCGCGGACGAGTTGACGGTTCGGCCCCGCGCTTTTCGGCGAGGAGTTCACACGCACGATCGAGCGTCAACAACTCCACCGCGTCACCGGTGCGCAAGGTGGCGTTGACTTCACCGTCAGTCACGTAATTCCCGAATTTCCCGGTCTTGACCACGACGTGCAACTTCGTGACGGGGTCATAGCCAAGGTCCTTCAACGGACCGGCCGCCACGCGACGACCTCGGGTCTTCGGCTGCGCAAGAATTGTGACTGCTTGGTCGACAGTGACCGTGAAGAGGGCCGCCTCGTCATCGAGGGTGCGGTTCTCTTTTCCCCACGTTAAGTAGGGGCCGTAGCGGCCATTTTGCGCAAAAATCATCTCGCCATCGAGCGGGTGTGCTCCGACAGCCCGAGGGAGCGAGAGAAGCTGTTCGGCCTGTTCAAACGTCAAGGTGGCGGGGTCCATGCTCGAAAGGAGTGAGGCAGTCTTGGGCTTTTCCCCGTCCTTGACGTCCGCAACTTCGCCCACCTGCACGTACGGACCGTACCGGCCGGCCTTGACGAAGACGGGCAGTCCGGTCGCGGCGTCGGTACCGAGTTCGCGGTCGCCACTCGGGGCCGAAAGGAGTTCGAGGGCTCGCTCCACGGTCAGCGAGTCTGGTTCGGTTGATTCGGGAATCGAGACGCGCTCCTCACCGTGCGACAAGTACGGACCGTAGCGCCCGGCGCGCACGGTTACCGTGAGGCCGTCCGGGGCCGTCCCGAGGGTGATTGAGTTAATCGCGGCGAAGTCGAACTCGATCTCCGAGTGCGTCATCTGCTCGAGTCCGCGCTTGGCGAACTCCGTCGTGGCCGACTCGTCGCCGAAGTAGAACTTGCGCAACCACGGCTCGAGTTGCTGACGACCTTCGGCAATTTCGTCGAGCTGGTCCTCCATGTCCGCCGTGAACTGGTAGTCCACGAGGTCGGCGAAGTGCGCTTCGAGGAGATTGACGACGGCGAAGGCCCGGAAGGCCGGGACGAGGGACTTCCCCTTCTTCCAGACGTAGCCTCGCTTATCGATCGTCTTCATGACGCTGGCGTAGGTGGAAGGGCGACCAATGCCCAAGTCTTCGAGCTTCTTGATCAGCGTGGCTTCGTTGTAGCGGTCGGGCGGCTGCGTGTCGTGACTCTTCATGGCGACCTCGAGGACCGGCACTGAGGCCCCCTCGACGAGTGGTGGGAGCAATCGTTCTTGGTCGGCCAGTTCGGCCTCAGGGTCGTCGGTGCCCTCGACGTAGGCGCGGCGAAAGCCCGCGAACTCAATGCGCATGCCGGTCGCGACGAGTGAAGCGGTCACTGGCGTCGTAAAGCCATCAACGTGACCCAGCGCTGCTTCGAGCCGGACGCGATCTTGGGTGAGGCGCGCGTCGACCATTTGTGAGGCAATAGTGCGCTTCCAGATGAGGTCATAGACCGCGAGCTCATCGCCACCCAAGCCGGCCTGCGCTTCATCCAGGGTGCGGAAACTCTCACCAGCGGGACGAATTGCTTCGTGCGCTTCCTGGGCGTTTTTGACCTTGCGGTCGTAGCGGCGGGGGCTGTCGGCGACGTAGTCGTCACCAAACATGTCGGCGGCCATCCGTCTCGCGGCCGTCAGGGCCTCATTCGACAGGGTCGTCGAGTCGGTACGCATGTAGGTAATCCAACCCTGTTCGTAGAGGCGCTGGGCCGCGCGCATCGTGCGTTCGGGGTCGAAGCGAAGTTTACGGTTGGCCTCAATCTGCAGCGACGACGTCATGAACGGCGGTTGGGGACGCTGGGTACGAGGTGTCGACGTAATTGAGGAAATGGTGACGTCGGCGCCTCTCAGGACCGCGGCAATGGCGTTGGCCGAATTGGCGGTCAGCACTTCCACTGGCCCCTTCGCGTCGAGGCGACCCTGCGCGTCAAAGTTCTTGCCCGAGGCTAAGGCGACACCATTGATGGCCTCGACGATGGCCTCGAATGACGTGGCGGCCCCCAGGGTGGCGGTGACGTCAAACCAGGTGGCTGACGAGAACGCCATGCGCTCGCGCTCGCGCTCACACACCAGTCTGATAGCCACCGACTGGACACGTCCGGCGGAGCGCGCTTTATCAACGACTCGCCAGAGCACCGGCGAGACTTCGTAGCCAACGAGACGGTCGAGGAATCGACGACCCTCTTGCGCGTCGACGAGCTGCATATTGATTTCACGAGTATCGTTCACCGCTTTGGTGATCGCGGCTGGGGTGATTTCGTGGAACACCATCCGCTTAACCGGGACCTTTGGCTTAAGCACCTCGAGGAGGTGCCACGCAATAGCCTCCCCCTCGCGGTCTTCATCGCTGGCCAGATAGACCTCGTCGACTTGCTTGAGCGCCGCTTTTAGTTCCGCTACGACCTTCTTGCGATCAGGCGAAATGACGTAGACGGGCTTGAAGTGATCGTCAACATTGATGCCGAGACGGGACCACCGCTCTTTTTTGATGTCCGCTGGAATGTCTGCGGCACTCTGGGGAAGGTCCCGGATGTGACCAATGGAGGGCTTGACGATGTAGTCAGAGCCGAGCATGCCCTGAATACGGGTGGCCTTGGCGACCGATTCAACAATTACGAGGGCTCGTGCCATAACGTTCGACCTCCTTCCCTCTTCAAACTAACGCCACGCGGCAGTTGCTTCTGATGTTCGCCACCAGCGGGCTCCGCACACAATCATGCGAAGCCGACACTTCAGCGTAGTTTGACGATGTTGCCCGCTACGTACTTTTCGAAGCAACTTCGAGTGGCGCACCTAGTGCGCGGCGAAGCAGGCCCGAATAGCGGCGAAACCAGCGGGTTGAATCAACATCGGGCTCCACGGCGTAGGTCTGACCAGTGAGGGAACGCTCGAACCAAAGGCAATCGACCAAAAATAAATACCGCGGTACCTATGTTGAACGCCGTACGTACACGCGGCCTCGTCCCACTTACGCTGTACCGATAGGCTATAAGTTGACACCTGCTGATATTTCCATGGGTGCGCGTACGAACCATCCTGCGCCATAATGCCAACCTCCCCGAGGACGTCATTCGACAAGGGCAGCGGCAGATGGTAGGCGCCCAACGCTTGATTCCACCCAGCAACGAGTTGTGAAGCAGAAGGGTGCGGGGTGAACACGTCTGGATAGGTATCAATCCACACTCGCAGAGTGGCAAGCGGTGGTGGTTGAATGCGAATGTTCGCGGAACTGTCCCAAATCAGATTTCCCCTGAAGAGAGACGACGCCCATATCGCCAAGGGTCGCCACTGCGGCTGCGCTTCGAGGCTCACCATTTCGGCCTCAAGAACAA
>CAIKBU010000089.1 GCA_903825765.1 uncultured Actinomycetes bacterium
AGTGCGCGAAGTTTGGCCATCTCTTCTTCGAGTTCATGACGGCCTAGTCGGGTCAAACGACCAAGGGTCATATCCAAAATGTGATTGGCCTGCTCTTCGGAAAAGTCGAAGGGGCTCGCCATAAGTGATTGGCGGGCCGCCCCACGGTCGTCCGAGTTGCGAATGGTCGCAATAACGGCGTCGAGCATGTCGATGGCCTTCAGCAGGCCTTCGACGATGTGTGCGCGGGCTTGGGCCTTGCGGAGACGGAATTGGGTGCGGCGCGTGACCACATCGACCTGGTGGTCAATGTAGTGACCGAGCGCCTGCGCCAAGTTCAATGTACGAGGGACGCCATCGACGAGTGCCAACTGGTTCACCGCGAATGTTGTCTGCAGCGTGGTGTTTTTGAACAACTTGTTCAAGATCACATTGGCGTTCGCGTCACGCTTGAGGCGGATAACGAGACGGGCCTGTCGACCAGCTGAGTCGTTCTGGACCTCAGCGATACCGTCGATTTCGTTGTTCTTGACGAGCTCGTAAATCTTCTCTTCGACTGATTCAACCGAGACTTCGTAGGGGAACTCCGTCACCACAATGCGGGTGTCCTTCGAGGTCTCTTCAATCTCGGCGACGGCACGCATCTTGATCGATCCACGACCAGTGCGAATCGCGTCGAGGATTCCCTGGCGGCCGAGAATCTGCGCGCCAGTGGGGAAGTCGGGTCCCTTGACGAACGCCATCAGGTCGTCGGGAGTGGCGTCGGGGTGCGCCAGCAGGTGAAGCACAGCATTGATGGTTTCACCCAAGTTGTGAGGCGGAATCTTGGTCGCCATTCCGACCGCAATGCCCTGCGAGCCATTTACCAAAAGGTTGGGAAAGCGCGCGGGGAGTACCGTGGGTTGCTGGGTTGAGTTGTCGTAGTTCGGCTCGAAGTCAACCGTCTCTTCGTCAATTGAATCCAACAACTCGAGGGCGAGTGGGGCCAAGCGACATTCGGTGTAGCGCATAGCGGCCGCACCTTCGTCTGGTCCGGTACCACCAAAGTTGCCGTGGCCACTAATAAGTGGGTGGCGCATCGCAAAGTCCTGCACCATGCGGACCAGGGCGTCGTAGATAGCGCTGTCACCGTGGGGGTGATAGGTACCCATCACTTCACCCACCACCTTGGCGCACTTGGTGTGGGGGCGATCAGGGCGAAGTCCCTGGTCAAACATGGAATACAAGATACGACGGTGAACCGGCTTTAGACCGTCTCGCGCGTCGGGCAGGGCACGGGACACAATGACCGACATGGAGTACTCCAGGAAGGAGCGCTCCATTTCGAGGTTGATTTCAATTGGTTCGATGTAGCCGAATACTTCGTCGCCATCACTGGTGCTGGGGGTCTTTGGGGTGCGGGCCATAGTGGTTTTCCTTCTCGATTAGATGTCGAGGAAACGGACATCCTTTGCGTTGGTTTGAATGAAGTGACGGCGTTGCGGAACGTCATCACCCATCAGGATTGAGCAGACTTCGTCGGCGAGGGCGGCCTGCTCAACGGTGATCTGGAGTAGTGCACGCTTCGTGGGGTCCATGGTGGTGTCACGAAGTTCATCGAAGTCCATCTCACCAAGACCCTTGAGGCGTTGGAAGTCGTTCTTGTGGTTCGGGTTTTCCCGAAGGAAGGTTTCCTTAGCGGCGTCGTCGCGCAGGTAGACCTTCTCTTTTCCAACCAGCGTGGAGTACAACGGTGGTTGCGCCACGTACACGTGTCCGTTGTTCACCAACTCCGTCATCTGACGGAAGAAGAACGTGAGGAGCAGGGTACGAATATGGCTCCCGTCAACGTCGGCGTCAGCGAGCAAGATGATCTTGTCGTACCGGGTCTTGGTCACGTCAAAATCAGCCTCAACACCGGCCCCAATGGCCGAGATGAGCGCCTGAATTTCGGTGTTCTTCAGAATTTTGTCCGATCGCGCCTTTTCAACGTTCAAAATCTTTCCGCGGATCGGCAAAATGGCCTGGTTCCGGGGGTTGCGAGCGTCCTTGGCTGAACCACCGGCCGAGTTTCCTTCAACGATAAAGAGTTCACTCTCTCGGGGATCCTTGGACGAGCAGTCGACGAGCTTGCCGGGGAGGCCCGCTCCATCAAGCGCGGTCTTGCGACGCGTCAGGTCACGGGCTTGACGCGCGGCCATACGAGCTCGTGACGCCTGGATGGCCTTTGCAATAATCTGCCCACCCTCTTTGGGGTTCTCCTCCAGCCACTCAGCCAGCTTCTCGTTCGTGGCGCGTTCCACTAGTGAACGCATTGAGACATTGCCGAGCTTGCCCTTGGTCTGGCCCTCAAACTGAGGCTCGGCCAAGTGCACGGAAATGATCGCCGTCAGCCCTTCACGGATATCGTCACCCGTGAGGTTGTCTTCCTTCTCCTTCAGGAGGTTCCGCTTGCGGGCGTAACGGTTCAAGACGTTCGTAATCGCTTTGCGGAATCCTTCCTCGTGCATACCACCCTCAATGGTGGAGATACCATTCGCGAAGGAGTGAATACTCTCGTAGTACCCGGTGTTCCACTGGAAGGCCACCTCAACTTCTTGACCCTCTTCGGACTGCTCGTAGGAGCCCACCTTACGAAACAGTGACTCTTTCGCGTTATTGAGGTGGCGAACGTAGTCAACGATGCCGCCGTTGTACTTAAACGTCTCTTTGGCCTCGCGGCCAGTTCGCTGGTCTTCGAATCGAATCTCGAGGCCCTTGTTCAAGAAGGCCATGATCTGGAGTCGTTCGAGCACGGTCTGCGCACGGAAGTCGACTTCTTCAAAAATGGTCGGGTCTGGAGCAAACGTCACCGTTGTGCCGTTTCGACCACGGGGAGCGTCACCCGTGACCTTGATTGGACCCTGGGGCTTACCACCATCGGCGAAGTTCAGTTCGTGACGCTTCCCGTTGCGGTCAATCTCCAGCTTGAGGGATGTTGAGAGGGCATTAACCACGGAAACACCAACACCGTGAAGGCCACCGGAAACCTTGTAGCCCTCACCGCCGAATTTTCCTCCGGCGTGGAGAACGGTCAGCACGATTTCCGCCGCCGACTTACCTGGGTATTGCGGGTGTTCGTCGACTGGGATACCACGACCATCGTCGACAACGCGACAGCTGCCATCCTTGAGAATTGTGACGTCAATCTTGGTGGCGTACCCCGCCATTGCTTCATCAACCGCGTTGTCCACTACCTCCCAAATGAGGTGGTGGAGACCGGCGGGACCGGTTGATCCGATATACATACCTGGACGAACTCGGACCGGCTCAAGGCCTTCGAGAACCGTGATGTCGCTCGCGCCGTAGCTCGCCGACCCCTTGGACTTTTCAGCCACGAAGTAATCCTTTCAATGCAAAAATTCTGGAGCAAACAATGCCACCACGCCCCCGTAAGGAACACCTAAATCCTACTCGTTGGGGTGCGACACAACGGTTGCATTACAACGGTAAAACCCTTATTAATAAGGGTTTAGTGCGAGGGAGAGATGAGGGGCCGCAGCGACGTTGGGGCGCGTTCGCCGAGAACCCCCAGGCCGGTCAAAATCGCGTCGTGATCTTCCAAGACTCGCTGGGCGAAGGCCCCGGAAGGGACTGCCACCAACAAGACGCCATTCTTCACTATTTCAGGTCGGCAGCGCTCGGCGAGGACGGCATCAACCAGTGTTGGCCACAGCACTCGAATCTCTTCAATAACCGCGAGATCGACACGACGAACCCGCTTGGCCACCACCTGGAGGATGTCGCTAATCACGACCGGGTGATCGACGCGACGCCTCACGCGAGGCTCGATATGTCGACGATGGCGGCGGGGGTCATGCCACTCGGCAACGGTGATGCCGTTGTCACGAGCGTTTGACCCACGGGAAGGAGGTGGAGGAGTCGATCGGAGCGAATTGGATCGAGCTCACTAAAGACGTCGTCGAGCAGGAGTAGTGGGTCAATCCCTCGTTGCTGACGAACGACAGCGTGACCAGCCAAACGCAGAGCGAGGGCGAATGAGCGTTGCTCCCCCTGCGACGCCTGGCGGCGTGCGTCGCGACCGGCGAGGTGAAGTGCCACGTCGTCACGGTGGGGACCAATAGTCGAATACCCACGGTGGAGGTCGTCGTGGAGTGACCGCTGGAGTGCTGTCATCAATTCACCGGTCCACGATCGCTCATAGGTCAACGTTACCGGCAACGTATTTTGCGCTAAATCCTGGTAGTACATCGCAACAAGTGGTGACAGGGCCACTAAAAGGGCTTCTCGAGCGGCGAGCAACTGTTCCGCCGCCGCACAAAACTCACCATTCCAGACGGCGAGCTCACCATCAACTGACGGTGGTAGTCGTTGCCCCTGCCACTGTTTGAGAAGGGCGTTGCGTTGTTGCAAAACTCGCGCATACCGCTCAATCACCTCGCCGGTTGATAAGTCGGCGTCGGTGAGCAGGGTCGTCAAAAAGACGCGCCGATGTTCTGGTCCACGACGGACGACATCAACCCCCTCGGGGGTGAAAATTGTGATGGGGAGCACCGCTGAAAGCGCGGCGCGTGAGGTCGGTCGTTGCCCGTTCACCAACATCCGCTTCGAGACTGCTCGCACCCCCTTCGTGAGGGTGAGGTCGACCTGGATACGTCGCTCTTGTTGAAATATAACGCCGTGAACTTCGGCGACGTCGCTCGCCGTGCGAACCATGTCCACGGCAGTCGTCGTGCGAAAACTCGAGGCGGTAGCCAGCGCGTACACCGCTTCAAGTATGGATGTTTTCCCTGATCCATTGGGTGAAAGTAGAACTGTCACCGCGGCCGGATCCGGGCGAAAGACACACTCCGTGAAGAGGCGAAAATTTCGAAGGGTGAGCTCGTGAAGCCCCACGTCAGTGGAGGGCTACTGAACGCGCACCGGCATCAGCAGATACCGGAATCGCACATCATCAACAGCGTGCACCATGGCGGGACGCACGGCGTCGGTAATCTCCAACACCACCTCGTCGCCAGGTACCGCTTCGATACCTTCGATGAGAAAACTGGGGTTGAAGGCAATGGTGATCTCTTCGCCCTGGTAGTCGGCATCAACGTCATCTTCAATGTCGCCGGTGTCGTGACTTTGAGTCCGAATCTCGAGTCCCTTGTCACGGGCCGTGAGGCGCACCGAAGACGTTGAGTCCTTGGCGAGCAACTTGGCACGGCGCAACGATGTCATCAATGTGTCCTTGGCGACACGGAGCTGATTTGGGTAGCTCGCTGGAATCAACTGCAGCACCGAGGGGTAGTTTCCATCGATCAACCGTGAAGCGATTGTGGACTTACCAACAACGAAGCAGATTTCTGCGTCGGTCAGTGTTACGCCAATCTCTGCGTCGGCGGGCAATGACGAGGCCACTCGCTGAAGCTCTTGCAGGGCACGAGCGGGGACGAGTAGATCTTGCCCGCTTCCAATTCCGGGAACATCAGGGACATCACGGACTGCCAAGCGGTAGGAGTCGGTCGCGATAAGTCGAAGCGTACCCTCGTGTTGGGTGAACAGAACACCGGTCAAGAGTGGACGGGCATCATCAGATGCCGCTGCTCGCACCACCTGGTTTAGTCCCTGCACGAGGTCCAGCGCTGGCACGGTCGTCAAGGCACCAGTCACTGGTGGAAGGTTTGGGTAATCCATGACGGCGAAGGTGCGTAGTGAGAACTTCGCGCGACCGAGAGACACTTCCACTGTGTCCTCTGCACTCGCGATGGTGACCGCACCCGCCTCGAGTGACCGCACGGCGTCAACAATCAGTCGAGCCGGTACCACAGTGGCACCATCGGCGAGACCAATGACGTCGACGGTGGTACGGATCGTGATATCGAGGTCCGTACCGGTCACCGTCAACTGGTTGCCGCTGAGTGAGAGGAGAATTCCGGAAGAAGCACCAATCAGTCGGGTGGCAACGACGCGGCTCGCTGCGCTCAGTGCTTCAACCAGAATGTCGCGTTCGGATTTGAACTTCATGTGTTGGCCTTTCGTTCCTACTGAGATTACGTGTGTTTTAAAATTGTTATGGATGTTTAGTAGTAGTAGGGCTGTGTCTTTGTGTCTAAAGATACGTTTTCCCTGATTAGAAACTATTTGTCGAAGCCTAGTTTTCCCACAGACGTGTGCATAATTCCTTCAACCTCTTGGCTTCAACCTTCACGTGATGTGGATTTTGCCTCAGTTGACGACAGCACACCCACATCCCTGTCCACTACTTTTCCACAGTCCTAGTGTTCGCCCAGAGCTTGCGCTTGAGTTCGTTTATTTGAGCGAGGAGCTCGGGGTTTGTTGCGAGTTGCTGATTGACCTTCTCAACAGCGCTGATCACGGTGGTGTGATTGCGGTTATCGAACATGCGCGCAATCATCGGGTAGCTGTAGTCGTGGAGGAGGTTGCGGATCAAAAACATCGCGACGTGGCGAGCGTGAACCATTGGACGGAGTCGCTTTCCACCACGGACATCATCTGGTTTGAGCCCGTAGAACGCTGACACGGTATCGATAATGACTTCTGGCTTCAACACCACCTGTTCGTGACCCAAGTTCGTGAGGTGGGCCTTGGCGAGCTCGAGCGAGACGGGCTCCTGGCGCAAGGCGGCATGGGCCCGCAACATGGTGATAGAGCCTTCAAGTTCGCGGATGTTGTCTCGGACACGGTGAGCAATCCACTCCGCGATATCAGACGGCAGGTCCAGTTGCTCTCGTTCAGCTTTGGCCATCAAAATTGCGATGCGCGTCTCGAGGTCGGGTCGGTCAATTTCGGTTACGAGTCCCTGAAGGAGACGACTACGGAATCGGTCCTGGAGTCCGCCAAGGTCCTTCGGTGAACGATCTGAGGTCAAGACAATCTGTTTTCCCTCAGAGTGCAGTGTGTTGTAGGTATGAAAGATTTCCTCGTGGAACGTCTCACCGCGCTGCTCCATGAACTGAATGTCGTCGATCAAGAGGACATCGATCTCGCGGTAGCGCTCATGGAGGGCGAGTTGTGTGCGGGTCTGAATAGCCCGAATGAAGTCATTCAAGAACGTTTCCGTAGAGACGTAGAGGACCTTGCGGTAGGGGTAGTTCTCTTGGATGTAATTACCGATGGCGTGAAGAAGGTGTGTCTTCCCGAGACCAGAGTTGCCGTACATCATCAGCGGGTTGTAAGCACGACCTGGTGTTTCGGCTGCCGCGATTGCTGCGGCCCGAGCCAAGCGGTTTGATGGACCCTCGACGAAGGAGTCGAATGTCATGTTCTTGTTGAGGCGAAGTGGGCGATCTGATGCACTGGTCACAACTGGCGAAGTCTCCTGCCCAGTCTCCTCGACGGGCGCGACCTCTGCGACGTCGACGGTTGGTGTGCTTACAGCCGATTCGGCGCTGACCACTAATGAAATCACCGTAGGTTGACCAGAAATCAGCTGCGCCTCCGCGGTGATAAACGGCAGATACTTCTGTTGAACCCGTATCAACTGGATCTGGTTGGGCAGGGAGATGGTCAAAACGCCGTTCGAGTAATCCACAAGGCGCAACGAGCTGAGGCCGGCCGCCCACATGGCCTCAGAAGCTTTATTTCGTAAAGCCTCTCGGAGCGCACTCCAGAGTCCTTCACTATTCATCACAACGCTCCTCCACAGGCAAAAACCACACTTATCCACAGGGTGGTACACGGAAAAAATACGATTTCCCGGGGGGTGGGAACGACACCTTACACGCTGTCTCATCTTCTTTTCAAAACGAGACGAATTTCGGCTAGGATAGGAACCCACAGGGCAACAGCGACCCCCCGGGGGTACCGCGTTGCCTGTAAAAAGAGTTTGAGAAGAGGTTTTTGTGAAGCGTACCTACCAGCCAAATCAGCGCAAGCGAGCGAAGACGCACGGTTTCCGTGCCCGTATGAGCACTCGCGCCGGTCGCGCCATTTTGAAGGCCCGTCGTGACAAGGGCCGTCACCAGCTGACGGTCTGATCCTCGCATGCCCGGTCGGGTTGTATCCCGACGGCAGTTTGCGGAGTTCTTGTCACCAACGGGGCGGGGAAGCAGTGGACCACTTCGAGTGGTGTTCGTTGCTCATCCCACCGATTCAACCTTGGGTGTGGCCTACGCAATAAGCCGAAAGGTCGCGAATGCGGTTCATCGTAACCGTATTCGCCGGCGGCTCCGGGCAGCAATGGATGGACTTAGTCCCGCTCCCTTGCCAGGAATTTACCTGATCAAGTGCGCAATTGGGACGAAAGAGCTCTCCTATGACGAACTTCATCGCCACCTCACTCACGCAGTCAGCAGAGCCAATGGTCGCTGACCTCTCTCGCGCCCAACGCGCAGCAGTTCGCTCGCTTCGTTGGTACCAACTCGCCCGGATGGGGCGCGTCTCACCGTGTCGTTTTTACCCCAGCTGTTCCTCCTACGCCATAGAAGCCGTGGAACAGCATGGTGTTGGTCGCGGTGTGTGGCTCGCTTTTCGGCGCATCCTTCGGTGTCGCCCCTTTAGTTCACACGGTGTGGACCTTGTTCCCGAACGAAAGAAAGTCAGGTAGTTACGTATGAATTCAATTACTCACCCAATTGGGCAGATTTTTCAGCCCATATTTCACCTCTTTGGTGTAATTCTGGCCTTCTTCTATGGCGTAGTGCCGAATTACGCCTTCGCTATCATCATGCTCACCATTGTCATTATGGGTGTGTTGACGCCATTTACGGTAAAAAGCACGAAGTCCATGGTCGCAATGTCCAAGCTGCAGCCAGAAATTAAGAAGTTGCAGCAGAAGTACAAGGGAACAGAAAATCGGCAGGTCCTGAACGAAGAGTTGATGAAGCTCTACAAGGAAGAGGGCGTTAACCCTGTTGGTGGCTGCCTCCCTGTGATGCTCCAGGCACCCTTCCTGTTCATTCTCTACAGTGTCATCAAAGGCTTGTCGGCGGTGAATGCACACGGACTCGCCGCTCCTCGATATATCCCCACATCGTCGAAGATGTACGGAAACCTGGTGGCTGCGCACGGGCAAATCAAGGTATTTGGCATGGATTTGAGCCTCAAAACGTTCAGCCATCACTCGTCTATCTACACCCAACTGCCCTTCTTTGTCCTGGTATTGATCGCGGTGGGTCTTCAGTACTTCCAGATGGCGCAAGTTAACAACCGAAACAAGAAGACGGGTCAGCCAATTCCGGCACAGCAGCAGACGATGCAGCGAATTTTGCCTCTTGTTTTCTTTTACTTCTACGTGATTATTCCTGCCGCCGTCGTTTTGTACATGATCGCCTCCACCATCATTCGCATTATCACGCAATACGCCTTGTTTGCTACGGGCGTTTCGAACCCACACAAGCACACTGGGGGCACGAAAGAAGTTGAGCGTGAAGTTCCTGGTAGCGAGGGTAAAAACGACTCCGAAAAGTCGAAACCTTCAACCTTAAAGTCAAATGCAGCACAGAACCGCGCAAATGGAAAGCGCAAAAGAAAGGATCGGTAACCATGGATTGGGTAGAAACAACCGGTAAAAATATTGATGAGGCGACTGAGCGCGCCCTCGCACACTTAGGCGTCGCTCGCACTGACGCCGAAGTGGAGATTCTGGAGGAGCCTAAGTCGGGGCTCTTTGGCCGCACCCGCGGTGAGGCTCGAGTTCGCGCTCGGGTCCTTCCCGTTGGGCCTCGCCCGAAGCGCTCGCGCCGATCTGGCGGGCGCGAGGACCGTCCAGCCAATGACCGTCCAAAGGGATCGAAGCCGGCAGCGTCAGACGAATCTCGTCCGCCACGCGAGCCCCGACCCCCACGCGAACCACGCGAATCGGGACGTACCAAGCCGAACGAGGGCAAGAAGGCACCTCGTCGTGAACAGGATTCATCAAAGGAGAACAGCATGGCCGAAAGTATTTCGTTGCAAGACCAGGGCATTATCGCCAAAGAATTCATGATTGGCCTGCTCGCCTCAATGAACATCACCGCCGACGTCACGACCCGTGAGATCGACGCCGAGACCATTGAAATCGCAGTTAATGCCAACCCACCCACCGAGCTGGGCGTTTTGGTTGGACCTCGCGGTGCGACCCTTCAGGCGTTGCAGGAAGTAACGCGCACAGTGGTGCAGGCAAAGAGCCCAGGTAAGACCGACCGTATCTTGGTTGATGTCGCTCAGTACCGTGAGCGCCGCGTTGCCGCCCTCGGTCGCTTTGCCGCCCAGGTTGCGACGGAAGTGATTGAAACTGGTGAAGAGCGCGCTCTTGAGCCCATGTCAGCCGCTGACCGCAAGGCAATTCACGACTCGTTGACCGAGAACAGTTCGATCGTGACGCGCTCTGAGGGCGAAGAGCCTCGCCGCTTTGTGGTAATCGCTCCGGCATAATTTATCCATGACAAATCAATGGTTGTTGCGCGCCCTCGAGGAATCGAGGGCGCGTGACTTTTTAGGCCCAGTGCCGTTTGAACAACAGATTGAACACGCAACTGGCTTTGCCCAAGCATGGAGTGACGTTGCTGAGGGGGTGCCAACGAGCTTCCTTGATCTCGGAAGTGGTGGTGGCTTACCCGGTCTCGTCCTCTTCGATCTATGGCGCTGCCAGGCAACATTTCTCGATTCAATGGAGAAGCGCACCGCGTTCCTCCGTGAGGTACTGCTTTGGGACGGTGCTCCTGAGGGCGGCCACGTCGAAACGGGTCGGGCCGAGGCCTTGGCCAGAACCCCTCGACTCAATGAGTCATTTGATCTCGTGACCGCGCGCTCATTTGGCCCGCCGGCCGTGGCGGCCGAATGCGCCACTCGTTTCTTGAAGGTTGGGGGCTACCTCATCGTGTCAGAGCCACCAAATGACGATTCGGCAAGCCGGTGGAAGCCAGACGCCGTTGGGCAACTGGGACTTCATGTCATCCAGCGAGTACGCCATGGTGCCGCCTACCAAATTCTGAAGAAGGTACGAGCGACTCCAGACCGCTTTCCACGTGAGGTTGGCGTACCCGGGAAGTCCCCCTTGTTTTAATGTTTCACGTGGAACAAGTCGTGAGTGCCACTCTTTGAATGGCGGAAGAGACGGCGTGTTGTGATTGGAGATGTTCCACGTGAAACATTGTTTACTCCACGTTGATTAAACGAACGAGTGCACCCGCATGGGAGCCCCCGCCCCAAAGCGGCCCCGGAGCTTTCCTTAGACACAATTGAAGGTGTTGGGGAGAGGCCGTAGAAGCCCCCCCTCAGTTTGGCTTAGTCATTCACTTGGCACCAATGCCCCACCTCTGCGACATGTTGGTTGGCATGAAATATCCAGTAGCACTGCGCCTCAGGGTGCGAGCATAAGTTCAAGTGCCACTGAACCACACGTCCTTCACACAGCCAAAGATGGAGTCCCCCTCCGCGTCTGGGACACTACCAGCTCGATAAGGGCACGCAGATATCGTTTGACAACTGCTCAAATCCGATCCGGAGTCAGCGTGGGAATCACAACACGCCAACTCTGCGTGAAGTCTGCCAAGCACTGTTGCTTGAGTGTAGGGATATCGAGTGGCCCTCGATAGAGACCCGCCTGTGCCCGTCAGGGTGAGAGTGGATGTTCCACGTGAAACATTGAAGGGCTGAAGTGGATACGTCGGAATGTTCCACGTGGAACACAGACGAAGAGAAGACTGCCTCTTCTCACCCTATGTTTGTCGTGGACAGACGGGGTTTGCTCACTCGCACGAGATACCCAAGTCTCCGATATGTCGAATCCGAAGGACAACTGGTGTGATGGACGATCGAAGCAGATCGACGACAACTATGCATGCCCTCGGACTTGAATCCATCTGGCAAGTCGGGCATTCGGTGCTCGAAGACGTTGCACCACTGGTACTTGCGACAAGCCAACCATTCCATTGGTTTTGGGGGCAGTGCTCAACGATCCGCCCCCCACAACCGCGACTAGTACTGGGTTGGATCAGCGACCTCATCGCCAAGGAAAGAATTGTCGCTCAGTAGTCGTTGCACGAGCGCATCGGCAGGGCAAGATTCTCGTTGGGTTCAGTTTAAGATCTCATCGACATCTTTTGGCACAGTTCGCTAGTGGGCCCCGAATTCGCCAGAATGGATATTCCACGACCAATTGGTTTTTCGTTCCCACGTCCTACGTCGAACGGTCGATGTGGTGCAGGTGTGCAACCGATGCTCTATCTGGCGCGCTTCTGCCTCAGTACGACGTGTGTGGTCCAGGCTCTGTCGGGGTCAAACCGGTGCGTGTATGGATGGTGAGGACCGACTTGTTCGCTATCGGCAGGGGTGGGGAACCGAGGGAGCCCACGTTGGCGGTAATGGGCCCAATTTGCGCGTGAGGCCACGCTGCGTACGGTCGCTGGGTCTTGTAGTGGGGTCGGAGGTTGGAACGAAGTGAACAAATCTCTGTTCCGTGGCGCATCGATGGATGAATGGGTTATGTTCCACGTGAAACAATGGGAACGCCGAGTCGGCGATGCGCTCTTAATTGTTCCACGTGAAACATCAGTACTTGACGAAACGCCGAAAACCGAGTTGAATGGCAGGGGTTCGACGCGGTGTCGGAAGTTCGCAAGTTGGGAAGAGGCACATGGCAGACGCCAACGGAATGAGGATTTTCGCCGTCGCAAATCAGAAAGGCGGCGTGGGTAAGACCACGACCACCACTTCGCTGGGCGCAGCCTTGGCTGAAGCTGGCAAGCGGGTGCTCATTGTCGACCTCGACCCCCAGGGAAACGCAACAACTGGCCTTGGTGTCGATAGCCACCGATTTGAACGCTCTGTTTACGATGTCCTCCTCAACGACATTCCCATGGTGGACATTGTCGAGCCCACTGGCTTCCCAAATCTCTTTGTGGCCCCCGCCACCCTCGATCTCGCTGGCGTGGAGCAAGAGCTCACCACCGTAATT
Organism: uncultured Actinomycetes bacterium; assembly: GCA_903825765.1. Taxonomy (GTDB): domain Bacteria; phylum Actinomycetota; class Acidimicrobiia; order Acidimicrobiales; family RAAP-2; genus RAAP-2. Next base: position 12,842 of record CAIKBU010000089.1, read on the forward strand.
TCTCGTGAACTTCGACTAAAGCGTGCCCTAGATTCTGTCGAGGGTGATTTCGACTACATCTTTATTGACTGCCCCCCTTCGCTCGGCCTGATTACCATCAATGCGTTCGCGGCCGCTACCGACATCATGGTGCCAGTGCAGACCGAGTTCTACGCTCTTGAGGGACTCACTCAGTTGCGGAACATCATTGAGTTGGTGCGTCGAAACATAAACCCGACCCTTCACATTTCGAAGGTGGTGTTGACTATGTACGATTCAAGAAACACTCTGGCGCAAGATGTCGCTATTGAGGTTCGACGGCATTTCCCCGAAGAGCTGTGTAACACCAAGATCCCCCGGACGGTTCGATTGGCGGAAGCACCCTCACACGGTCAGCCCATCACCACCTTTGACCCCACCTCCCGTGGCGCCAAGGCATACCGGGCACTAGCACAGGAGATTATGAATGGTTAGAAAGTCTGGACTCGGAAAAGGCCTCGGCGCGCTTATCCCCGATGGCGGCAGTGCCAACGAGGAAGAAGAGGTCGTCAATACTGGACCACTTCGTCAAGTGGCAATCAATCTCATTACCCCGAATCAGTTTCAGCCACGCAAGTCATTCAATAGTGAAAGCTTGCAGTCGCTGGCATCCTCGATCGCTGAGCTCGGCGTGCTCCAGCCCATCATCGTGCGACCTCACGAGACCATCGAGGGGTCCTATGAGTTGATTGCTGGTGAACGACGGTGGCGCGCCGCCACTATCGCTGGCCTGACGTCAGTGCCCGTACTTGTGCAAGACGCCGTCAATGACCGACTCTCCCTCGAACAGGCGGTCGTTGAGAACCTGCACCGTGTTGATCTGCACCCGCTGGAAGAGGCCGCCGCCTATCAGCAACTTATTGACGAGTTCAATCTCACCCACGAGCAAGTCTCACAGCGAGTCGGCAAGGCTCGTACCAGTATTACGAATACTCTTCGACTACTGCAGCTGGGTGAAGCAGCCCAGGTGGCACTCGCATCATCACAGATTTCAGCGGGACACGCGAAGAGCCTCCTGGTTATTTCTGACCCGAGCGCACAGGCCGAGATGGTCCAGCGCATTATCAAGAATGAAATGTCAGTGCGTTCGACCGAAGAGGCCGTCAAGATCTACTCCGAGCCCCGACCACTTGGGCCAACCGGTACGACGCCTTCCGATGTATCGGGAAAACCACGTCTTCGACCCGTGCCCGACGCGAGTGTGGCGGAACTCGAGCAACTCCTTGAGGACTATCTCAACACACGAGTGCACGTTGACCTTAAGGGTCGTAATGGACGGATCATTGTTGACTTTGCCGACCTTGATGACCTTGAGCGCATCTATATCGCCATTAGTCAAAACAAGTAAGGCGCTCCCAGCAACTGTCGAAACCTGGCGGATAGACGGCATCGCCGTGGACGAAGGCCAATTTCCCGCTGAGAACCTTCAACCTTCAAGTTAACCCTATCCCTAAAGTTATACCCAACCTGTGGATAAAGTTGTGTGTAGATTAACTTTAGAGTTCTAAA
>CAIKBU010000090.1 GCA_903825765.1 uncultured Actinomycetes bacterium
CCCGCGGAGTAGCGACCACTGATTTGTCGAATCAATGCACTGCTGAGCTGCAGTTGGGTCGTGACCTCACTGCGCAAGCCGAGTGCGGCCAAGGACCCGAGGTCGGCACCGGCCGGCACCGTGACGATGGCCTGATGCTGGGGGCTCGAGAGGAGAGCGCTAAAGAGGTGTCGCCAGTGCGACGCACGACTCGACGTTGCGAAAGCGACCTGAGCGAGTGGGTGGTACGACGTGGCCACCGTCAAGGGAACGGAGGCCGCCGTGGCTAATGCGTTGAGCGTTCGATAGGCCGCCGGCGCATTGGCCCACGTTTCGTCAGTGACGTCAACGAGAAGCGCGAGACGCAGCGGCGTGTGAATCGCGCTCGAGCGCAAGGCGACCATTGACCACGTCGACGACGCACGACCGCCAATCAGCATCGTGTAGCGCAAGGGGTAGACGCCGTCACACGCGGCCAATTGGCATGGGAGCCGGAGCTGCGCCGGTCCGCAGGGCGGAGCGCTGATCGCGCTGGTGGTCAGTGTCACCGTGTGGCTTGTTTGGTTACGAGGGCACTGCGGTGACAGCAGTGTCGTCTGGCTCACGGCACTGTCGCCAACGCCACCTCCGCGCAGGAGTTGAGTGATTTGACCTCGGTTAAAGAGGTGTGGGTAGAGCGAGAGCGTCACCACGGCCCCGGCCGGTGCTCGTAGGGCGACGCCGAAGGTGGCGACGCCGCTGGCGGACAATGTGGTGGAGGCGTCCTGGTGCACGAAGGTGAGCGCAGGGGTGGGCGAAGCGGACGAGGCCGAGGGCCACGTCGTCGTTGCGAGGCCGAGGAGTACGACGCCAAGCGCCCGCCACCAAGAAGAATGTCGGTGGAACACGCCACCTAGGCTACCCCTCGGCTACTGGTCAAGTGGCCGAACGCTAGCCTTGGTTTGACGTGACGGTGCTCGAAGAAATCTCCACTCGCTTGTCGGGACTAGCGACGTGGTCGCGTCCCCTCGCTGACGCCTTCGCCGCTGAGGGGTTCTCCCTCTACGCCGTGGGCGGCTCGGTGCGTGACGCAATGCTGGGCGTGACGAAGGACGACTTCGAAATCGACTTCACCACCAACGCACGCCCCGACGACATTGCTCGTTTAATGAAGCCGCTCTGCACCGGATTATGGGAGCAGGGACGGGAGTTCGGCACCATTGGCGGCATTCTCCGAGAGAATGGACTCAAGGCCGAAATTACGACGTTCCGCTCCGAGGCCTACGTTGACCACTCGCGTAAGCCCGCGGTGGTGTGGGGTGATTCGCTCGAGGCGGACCTTTCGCGTCGTGACTTCACTATCAACGCGATGGCCCTCGATGTCATCGGACTGGCGCAGGCCAACGGAGACACCGCCCCCTTCGACTTTCTCACCGACCCCTTCTTCGGCACGGCTGACCTGAGTTACAAGCGCCTGCGAGCGCCGATTGATCCAATGGTGTTGTTTTCGGATGACCCACTGCGCATGTTGCGCGCCGCCCGCTTCGCCGCCCGCTTCTACCTTTCCATTGATCCCGACTTAGAGGCCGCCGCCGTGGCGCTCGCTCCGAAAATAGCCATTGTGAGCTCCGAACGTATTCAGGGTGAGCTCGATCTCCTCATGATGACTGAGATGCCCTCAATTGGCCTCGACTTCATAGTCCGCACCGGCCTCGCCGCCCATTTCTTTCCCGAGCTCCCCATGCTTCAGCTCGAACAAGACCCCATTCACCACCACAAAGATGTGCTCAAGCACACCTGGGCCGTGGTCGACAAGACCTCACCACGACTCGTCCTGCGGCTGGCGGCCCTCTTTCACGACATCGGCAAGCCGCCGACGCGAGAAATCACCACCGACGGGGTGACGTTCCGTTTCCACGAAGTTGTCGGGGCGAAGATGACGCGCAAACGCATGACGGCCCTGAAGTACTCCACGCAGATGATTGACGACGTGAGCCTGCTGGTCGAACTCCACCTGCGCTTTCACACCTACAAACTGGGGTGGAGTGACGCCGCCGTGCGTCGCTACGTTCGCGACGCGGGGCACTTGCTCGAGGACCTCAACGAACTCACGCGCTGTGACTGCACCACGCGCAACGCACGCAAGGCGGCGGAGTTGTCGAAGCGGATGGACAGCCTCGAAGTTCGCATCGACGAACTTCGCAAACAAGAAGACGTCGACAACCAGCGCCCCGCCCTCGACGGCCAAGAAGTGATGGACCTCCTCGGCCTTGCGCCGAGTCGTGACGTTGGTGTGGCGCTCGACTACTTGCTCGCCCTGCGGCACGCCGAAGGTGAAGTATCAAAGGCGGAGGCCACCTTCCGACTTCGTGAAGCCTGGCCCCTCAGGGCACTGGTATCGGATACGCTTCGACCCCTCAAGTGCGCGCTTATTGGCAAGGCCCTCTACGTCCTCCTTGACGAGGTCGATGAGGATGAAATCGATGAAGATACCGTGCGCGACGTCCTCGTACCGTGGCACGAAGAAGGCCGCTGCGAGCAGGACCTCTACGAGTAACTACTCGACGGTACTTAGTGGACGGCTCCCAGCAGGCGAGTCGTTACCGAGGAACGCTTCGTGCAGACTGAGAGCGGGCCGGTCCCCACGCGACGGTTCGTTACGGCACCCAGCGAGGTCACGATGAAAATAATGGTGGATGGCCGACAGGTTGAGGGCGTGTAGTTTCCCGTTTCGATAAAACCAATCGAGGCACTCGTCGACTGGCCCTTGGACAACATATGCAGTACACCCATCTGCCCCATGGACATGTTGCGGGCGGCGGGGCCGATGGGGAGTAGCACGACACTGTCCGCCACGGGCTGAACGGACGGGACACCCGAGAGCGAGCAACGTTCACCAGTATTGGTGAACGTGAGCGAGTAGTAGATCGTGCCGGCCGTGCCGTCGGGGTGACCGAATGACACGCGCAGTTGCGCCCCAGTGCACGGGGCAACGCCGACCCCGAAGGCGGCGGTAGGCAGCGACGCTGAGAGTGGCACTGCCACGGTACTGAGCAGAAGGGAAGCGATAAGGGTGGTCCGCACGTTCATACAAGCTCCTTGGTTGGTCGTCACCTTGTACCTGTGTCGAGGTGCTCCAAACTTACCGACGAATTAAGACAAACGCGCCCCGGTCGAGCGACCGGGGCGCGTTTGCTACTGCGGGGGGAACTACGGCCAGACGGGGTTCTCGCCACCGTTGGCGAAGTCTTCGACCATGGCGTTGGCCACGTCATCGTGGAACTGCACAGGGGGGGACTTCATGAAGTAGGCACTCGGGCCGAGGATCGGGCCACCAATGCCGCGGTCGAGGGCCACCTTGGCGCAGCGAACGGCGTCGATGATGACACCGGCCGAGTTGGGGGAGTCCCAGACCTCGAGCTTGAGTTCGACGTTGAGCGGCACGTTGCCGAAGTTGCGTCCCTCCATGCGGATGTAGGCCCACTTACGGTCCTTCAGCCATGGCACGTGGTCGCTTGGTCCGATGTGGACGTCGTCGGCGTCGAGGGTGTAGTTCTCGAGCTGCGAGGTCACGGCCTGCGTCTTCGAGACCTTCTTGGACTCGAGGCGCTCACGGTCGAGCATGTTCTTGAAGTCCATGTTGCCACCGACGTTGAGCTGGTAGGTGTGGTCGAGGGCCAGACCGCGGTCTTCGAACAGACGGGCGAGGACGCGGTGCACGATCGTGGCGCCGACCTGGCTCTTGATGTCATCACCAATGATTGGCACGCCGGCGTCAGCGAACTTCTTCGCCCAGACGGGGTCCGAAGCAATAAAGACCGGGATGGCGTTGACGAAGGCACAGCCAGCGTCGAGGGCGGCCTGGGCGTAGTACCGCTGGGCGTCTTCCGAGCCGACGGGCAAGTACGAGACGAGGACCTCGGCACGGGCGTCACGCAGGGCCTGCGCAACGTCGACGGGCGCAGCGGGTGACTCGTCAATAACGGCGTGGTAGTACTTGTTCAGGCCGTCGAGTGAGGGGCCGCGCTGGACGGTAACACCCAGGTCGGGCACGTCGGCGAACTTGATGGTGTTATTCATGCCACCTTCAATCGCCTTACTTAGGTCGGCACCCACCTTGGAGGCGTCAACGTCGAAGGCGGCCACGAACTCGAGGTCCGAGACGTGGAAGCCGCCGAGGCGGACGTGCATCAGGCCCGGAACGCTTTCGCCGTCTGGGGCATCCTTGTAGTACGTCACACCCTGCACGAGTGAACTGGCGCAGTTTCCGACGCCGGCAATAGCCACACGAATCTTCTCCATGGGACTCCTTTCCTACTTCGCCCTCGGGGCGAAGGTTTGCTGGTTATTTCGTTCGGTGGACAACAAGGTGTCGATCCACTCGAGGTCCAACTCGACTGCCTTCGCCGTGTGCGCCATGACGCTGCGGGCGTATGAGTCGAGTTGTTCATTGTGAGCCCCGGCCTGCATTTCAGCGAGGCGCTCAACAAGATCGGTGCGGCGGCGCTCTAAGAGCACCACGCGCAAGGAGGGGGTGAGGTAGCGCGCGAGCGCCATGCGAAGTGAGAAGTTTCGGCCATCGTCGACCGTGGCGGGGTCGGAAAGCAGGGCGACGAAGTTCTGGCGACCGAGTGGCGTAATGGAATAGACCTTGCGACCACGACGACCAAGTGATTGGGTGGCCCGCAGCGCCCGCAGCGAGGCGCGCTCGCCACTCAGCGATCCGGTGGACAGCGCCGAGGGCTTGGCGTCAGCCACAGCGGCCACTTCGACGAGCCCCTGGCGCTCGAGGCGAGCCAGGGCGGGGTAGATGGAACCAAAGGAGAGGTTGCTCGAGACACCCAGTCGGTCACGCACCTGGGTACGAATCTCGTAGCCGTGGTGGTCACGGTCCATGAGTAAGCCGAGAATGGCGAGGTCCAACATAGGTTCCATACTATCGCTTCGATACATCAGTTCGACATAAACGCCGGATTTCAAGTGAGACAAGGGCGATAAAGTCCATACCAATGAAAAAAGAGACGCGTTCTACGACTGCCGACGGCGCCGTCGTTGAGTACGGATTAGTTCGTCACGCCCTCTTGTCGAAGATTAAATCCGGTGCGCTCCGTCGTGAAGACATCTGTGATGCCCACCCCGAACTCCTCCGTGCCGCCAACAACATTGGTCGCACCTCCGGTGAAGCGTGCCCCGTGTGTGAGGAACGTGAACTCGTTGAAGTCACCTACGTGTTTGGCGCCCGTCTTCCCGCAGGCGGCACCTGTCCGCTCACCAGGTCGGAACTGTTGAAGCTTGAACGTCGTGCCGAACCAGTTCAGTGCTACGCCGTCGAGGTCTGCACGAATTGCAAGTTTCACCACCTCGTCCGTAAGTGGGCCGCGGGTGGTCGCGTTGCTCGCGGTCAGCGTCGGGCGCAGAAATGAACGCACCCCAACTCCAAACGCACAAGCGACGCAACGGCAAGGCACCACTGGTCATGCTGACCGCCTACGACGAACCCTCGGCGCGACTCGCCGACGCCGCTTCCGTTGACCTTCTTCTCGTTGGCGACTCGGTTGCCAACGTGGTCTTGGGTCATGCCGACACGCTGCACGTCAGTGTTGAGGTGATGGCGCATCACGTGGCGGCGGTCGCCGCCGCTCGACCGTCGGCCATGATCGTGGCCGACATGCCGTGGTTGAGTTATCACGGCACTACGGCTGACGCCGTGGCCAATGCGGGGGTGTTGATCCGCGCCGGTGCGCAGGCGGTGAAGATCGAAGGTGGGCGAAACCGCCTGGCCGTTGTCCACGCGCTGGTTGACGCGGAAATTCCGGTAATCGGTCATCTCGGACTGACCCCACAGAGCGTCCTCGCCCTCGGGGGGTTCCGCGTCCAGGCAAAGACAGTTGACGCCGCTGAGCGATTACTCGAGGATGCCCTCGCCCTGGAAGCGGCCGGCATTAGTGCCCTGGTCCTTGAGGCCGTGCCGGCCAACGTCGGCGCAGCCGTTACCGCCGCACTGACAATCGCCACTATTGGTATTGGTGCGGGGGCTGATACCGACGGGCAGGTACTGGTATTTCACGACATTCTTGGGCTCACCGCTACGGCACCGGCCAAATTTGTCCGTCAGTATGCCGACGTCGGCAGAATTATTACCTCGGCTATCAGTTCCTACGCTGCTGACGTGCGCAATGGCAGTTTTCCGGGTGCCAGCGAGACCTACGCACCAACGTCCGACCCAGCCCATTAGCGATTTCGCTCCTGGTGGGCTAAGGTTGTAGTCCCGCGAGTGCGGGGAAGTACCCACACACCCTGCTCTGTCTTCCGCAGAGCCCGATTCGTCGGACCAGAGGGAAAGGAAAGTGGCCATGAGGCCTTATGAAACCATGGTGGTTTTTGACACCACCGTTGATGCACAGTCCATTCAGGTTGCCCTTGACCGTGCGCTCGACACCATTCGAAACAATGGTGGCGAGCCCGGATCTATCGACCGTTGGGGCAAGCGTCCCTTGGCGTACGAAATCAAGAAGCGCAAAGAGGGCTACTACGTTCTGGTGGAGTTTGCCGGTGTGCCCGTCACTGTTGACGAGCTCGACCGTATTTTGACCCTGTCAGACGAAGTCCTTCGATTCAAGATTCTTCGTCGCAATGAACGAGCCAAGACTCGCCGTGTCACGGCCGAAGCCTAGGTTCGGACGCTCGACCAACTAGGAGAAGACATGGCTGATAACACCATCACCGTCGTGGGTAACTTAACCCGCGACCCAGAACTCAAGTTTCTCAACAGCGGTCAGGCCGCGTTGCGTCTCGCGATTGCGGTGAGTCGTAAATGGACGAATCGTCAGACCAACGAGCAGCAGGAGCAGACGTCATACTTTGATGTCCAGGCCTACGGCGCGATGGCCGAGAACACCGCGAACTCGCTGCAAAAGGGGATGCGCGTTGTCGTCACCGGTCGCATGGAGCAGCGCTCCTGGGACACCCCTGAAGGCAAGAAGGCCTACGCCTTTGAGATCGTCGCTGACGAGATTGCCCCATCACTTCGATGGGCCACCGCAAAAATTGACCGTAACCCACGTGCTGAGGGCGGCACTTCCTACGCTGGTGGCAACTTCAGTCAAGGCGGCCCGCAGACGTCCAACCCACCTACCCCCCAACCTTTTGATGAGGAGCCTTTCTAATGCCACGTAAGAATATGCCCACGCTGCCCAAGCGGGCACCAAAGATTGACACCCGTCGCGGTGCCAAGAAGAAGCCCTGCTCCTTCTGTCAGCACGCCGTCGGTGCCGTTGACTACAAGGACTTGGCCCAGTTGCGCAAGTACATCTCGGACCGCGGCAAGATCCGTGGCCGTAAGGTCTCGGGCAACTGCCAGCAGCACCAGCGCGACGTCACTGACTCGATCAAGACCGCTCGTGAACTGGCTCTCTTGCCCTACACGCAGCGCACCGTCACCGAGCGTCGCACTGGCGGCCGTGGTGGACGTGACGACCGCGGCCGTGGCCCACGCCCCGACCGTGACGCCGTTGCGAGTGCCGAGAACGAAGAGATCGTCGAGGATGCCGGCATCGATGCCGCGTCGTACGAGGACGTCATGGTTGAGGAGGCCGGCGAATGAAAGTTCTTCTCCGCAACGATGTAAAGGGTGTCGGCCGTCGTGGCGACATCGTCGACGTCAAGAAGGGGTACTTCCGTAACTTCCTTCTCCCCAACGGTGTTGGCCTCGAAGCCAACCCCGCCATGGAGCAGCAGGCTGCCTCGATGCGCAAGGCGCGCGACCTGCGCGACGCCGCGACTCGTGCCGCCGCCGAAACGCAGCGTGAGGTCATCGAGAAGGCCACGATCACTGTGGCCGCTCGTGCCGGTGCGAACGGACGTCTCTTCGGTTCGGTCACTGAGGCCGACATCGTCAACGCCATTCGGACCGCAACCTCAGTGTCGCTGGACCGTCACGCCATTGTGATGAGCGAGCACCTGAAGGAAGTCGGCACCGCCACCGTCCAGGCGAACTTGTTCCCAGGCGTGGTTGCGACGGTTACCGTCGAAGTCGTCGCTAAGTAATTTCCGCAGTTTGTACGAGAGGCCGGGGCGTGAGCCCCGGCCTCTCGTCATGTCACACCGCGATGTGAGACTTTCCGCACAGGAATTTCCACACGTTGTTGTTCTTGTGTTCCACAGCTGAAATCGACGAACGTTGGGTTCTTATGTCACAGAATGAATTTGATAACGGGCGCAGTTCGAATGCCCCCGCCCCCATGCGAGTGCCGCCTCACGCCCTCGAGGCCGAAGAGTCACTCATTGGCGCCATGCTGCTCTCGCCCGATGCCGTGTCGGACGCGAGCGAGAAAGTGTCCCCCGAGGACTTTTACCGCCCTTTGCATGGCCAGATCTACACCGCTATCCTCGCGCTCACCAACGGTGGGGAGCCCGTCGACCTCGTGACGGTGCAGGCCAAGTTGCAAGAGCAGGGCGTGGTCGCCATCGACCTCGGTCTCTTGTCCTCGCTGTCGGTAAACACGCCATCAGTTAACAACGCGGCACATTACGCACAGCTGGTGCACGACAAGGCCCAGCAGCGCCGCCTGATTGCCGTCTCGACGGAGATTGCCGACGATTCCTACAAGCCGACGGACGACGTGGTCGCCCTCATCGACGAGTCAGAGAGCAAAATCAACAAGATTGGTGACGGATCGAAGGCTGAAACTGTGGCCCCTCTCCAGAAACTGTTAATTGAAGAGGCCAACATTCTTGAACTCCGCGGTGAGACCCGCGGCCAGTTCAACGGTCTCGAGACCGGGTACACCTCGCTCGACCAGATTCTCCAGGGGCTTCAGCCGCACGCGCTCACCATCGTCGGCGCGCGACCGGCGATGGGTAAGACAGCCTTCGCCCTTGGTATCTTGACCCACGTCGGTGCCGTCGTGAAGCGTCCCGCCCTCTTCTTCTCGCTCGAAATGGGCAAGCAGGAGCTCGCCGAGCGCATCCTCGCGTCGACGGCTCGTATTGACTCGTCGAAGTTGCGTACCGGTGACCTGAGTGAATCGGACTGGAGCCGTGCGCAGGACGCCTTTACCTACCTGCAGTCCGCCAAAATCTTCATTGACGATAACCCCATGTTGACGGTGATGGATATCCGTTCACGGGCCCGTCGCGTCAAGCAACAAAACGGTGACTTGGGTGTGGTCATTGTTGACTACCTGCAGTTGATGTCCAATCGCGGGAAAGCCGAAAACCGTCAGGTCGAAGTGGCAGAGATGAGTCGTGCGTTGAAGATTCTCGCCCGCGAGCTCTCGTGTCCGGTCATCGCCCTGTCACAGTTGTCACGAGCGCTCGAGGGGCGTGCTGATAAGCGACCCATGATGAGCGACCTCCGTGAGTCTGGCTCCCTCGAGCAGGACGCCGACGTGGTGCTCTTTCTCTACCGAAGCGAGGTGTACGCCGGAGAGGTGCCGAATAACGAGAAGTCCGAAGCCGAGGTAATCGTGGCCAAGAACCGAAACGGTCCCACGGATACGGCCAGGTTGACGTGGCGTGGCGAATTCGCGCGCTTCGACAATATGGCGGACCCGCGGAAATTTTAACGCTGGCCTCTACTTTGACGCTCGTGGCGGTACACACCACCTGAACGCCGTTTCGTCACGGGGTCTCGGTGGGTAGTTTGCTGAGGTGTCTGCCGTCCTCTCACTCCAAAGTCTCACCAAAAATTTCGATACCACCGTTGCGGTACGTGATGTTTCTCTCGAAGTTAACGCCGGCCAGGTCGTCGGCTTCCTCGGACCCAACGGGGCCGGAAAGACAACGACTCTTCGGCTGGCCCTAGGGCTCCTTCGCCCCACGGCCGGCACGGCGACGGTGCTGGGTCACCCGGCCGGTAGCGATGCGGCCCGGGCGGCAACGGCATACGTGCCCGGTGACGTGACGATGTGGCCACAACTCACCGGCGAGGAGACCATCAACTTTCTCCTCACGCTGCACGGTACGAAAAACGACACCTATCGTGACGAGCTCATTGAGCGATTTGAACTCAATCCCCGCAAGCGCTTGCGCGCTTACTCGAAGGGCAATCGTCAGAAGGTCGCACTCGTGGCGGCCTTTGCGACACAGGCCCCTCTGTTGCTGCTCGACGAGCCGACCTCGGGTCTCGATCCACTCATGGACCTCGTCTTTCGTCAGTGTGTGGAAGAGGCCGCCCAACGTGGTCAGGCCGTGTTTCTCAGTTCGCACATTTTGAGTGAGGTGGACCAGCTCTGCAGCGACGTCGCCATGATTCGGGGCGGGCGATTGGTCAGCGTCGCGAAGATTAGCGAACTACGGGACCGCATCGGAACCGAGTTCGACGTGTTTGGCTCATCGTTGTCGTTCGCCGACGTTGAGGGCGTCACGATCGTCTCGTCGCTGAGCGGCGGCCTTCGAGTGAAGGTCGCGGGTGATCTGACGGCATTTTTCGCCTCCTTGAGTCGTCAAGGGGTGACGGGCCTGACGAGTCGTGAGTCGTCCCTCGAGGAGATCTTTCTCGCCCACTACGGAGAGACACCGGCCTAATGCGTTCGCCATTTCGACTGCAGTGGCGTGTTGCGCGTACGACCACGCTGGTGATGACGGCGGTGGTGTTGCTCGTCGTGGAGATTGGACTCCGTGCCTACAACGCCAGTGGCGGCGCACGCGGCATGGCACCTATTGCACCACTTCTGCTCAATCCCGCCGTCGCCGCTCTGGAGGGCCGCATTTCGTCGCTGAATACGGCCGGGGCCTTCATTGTGTGGAAGATGGAGACGTTTATTTTGCTCGGTGTTGCCTCGTGGGGGGCGTTGACCGCCACCCGACTCACCCGTCTATCGGAAGATGACGGCTCGTGGGATCAACTGGTGTTGGGTGGACCGAGTCGAGGTCGCGTCCTCGTTGACACCATTGTTGTCCTGGCACAAACGGGTCTGCTGGTAGGCGGTCTCGTCGGGGTGTTGCTCGTCGCGAGTGGTCAAACACTGGCGCCGAGCGCCATGTTCGCCCTCGACGTCATCGCGGCCCTTTGGATGGGGGCCGCGATTGGTTTGGTGAGCGCCCAGATTGTCGCCCCTCGTCGGAGCGCATCTCAAGTGGCCATGAGTACCGTGATGATCTTCTCGCTGGTCCGCATTGTGGCCGACGGCGCGACGAGTACTGAGTGGTGGCGGGCCTTCACCTTCTTTGGCTGGATCGAAGACGCGGGCGCATTTGACCGACCGCACTGGCTGGCGCTGGTGCCAAGTCTCGGTGTGCCGGTGGCACTCGCGGTGGTGGCGTACGTGGTGCAACAGCGTCGCGACGTCGGCCGAGCCCTGTGGCATCACCAGGAAGAGCACCGCGCTTCGACCGTGTTGCTCCGCACCTCGTGGACGTTCGCGCTTCGCGAACGGCGCACGAATTGGCAGGTCTGGATGGTTGGTTTCGTTATTTTGAGCTTCACCATTGGGTACCTCACCCACGCACTCATCGTGCTCGCACACACCGACAAGCGATTCGTGGCGCTCCTCAATCACTGGGGGCTGCACGCGATGGTGCGCGGTGTCGGATTCATCACGCAGGCCAGCGTGGACTTTTCGTTCACCTTCGCAATTTTCGCCGCGGCGTGGGTGACGCAGATTGCGACTGACGAACTCCGTGGTCGCCTCGATATGCCGTTCGCCATGGGGATCCGTCGGGCCGTGTGGCTCGCGGGAGTGGTGACAACCGTCGTGGTCGCCGTCGTGCTCACCGACGTCATCTGTTCCCTCGTGCTGTGGCTGGGTATCGTGGTCAGCGGCTCATCGCTGGCGCTGTCCATGGTGCTGCAGTCAATGTTGTCCGTCCTCGGCGTCATGCCGTTCGTCATTGGACTGAGTGTGGCCCTCATCGCCTTTGTGCCCCGTGGCGCGTTCGCCGTCCTGACATCGGGTCTGAGCTGCGTCTTTATTGTCACCGCACTGGGGCCGGTGCTGCACTGGCCCGAGTGGCTCCTCGCCCTTTCGCCTTTTCACTACTTGCGAGCGGTGCCGCTGCAATCACCGGACTGGACGGGCCTGTCACTCTTGACGGGCATTGGGGTGATTGGTGGCGTCGTCGGTGCCGTGCACTTTTGTCGCCGCGATCTGGCCTAGGGACTACTTCGGTCCGAGTCG
>CAIKBU010000091.1 GCA_903825765.1 uncultured Actinomycetes bacterium
GAGGAACGTCAAATCCGCGACCCCCACTACGGCCGCGGCGGCGCGCTGTTCGCGCTCTCGAATCTCGGCGCGCTCTTGTTTGGTGTGGGTGGAGCCATCGCCACCCGCGTCACCCGAGGTCACGAGACAGTACGACACCGCAACACCCGCCGCCGTCAGCGTCGCCACTGTTCCGGCTGAGCCAAAGTCAATGTCATCGGGGTGCGCCACAACAAAGAGGGCGCGCTTGATGGTCCCGTCGGGAACGAACAATGTGGCGCCGTCAATCATGCCGACTCCGTAGGGTCCCAGTTCGCCAAGTCTTTGAGGTGGGGATTGTTCGAGAACACCTCGACAATCGGGCGCTTGAGGGCGATGCGCTTCATAATAATTTCGGCCTCAATGGTCTGATTCCACAACAACAGCGAGACCACGACACCGGTCGAACCAGCGCGGGCGGTGCGGCCCGAACGGTGCAGGTACGCCTTGTGGTCCTCTGGTGGGTCGAAGTGGATGACGCAGTCAACGCCGTCGATGTGCAGTCCGCGTGCGGCGACGTCGGTCGCGACCAAAACGGGCAACTTATCGGCACCAAAGTCGGCCAATGCTTTCTCGCGCTGGCTCTGGCGAAGGTCACCGTGAATCGCGGCCGCGTGGACGCCCTCTTTTTCGAGCTGCTCCACGAGGCGGTCGGCACCCCGTTTCGTGCGACAGAAGATGATCGTCTTATCGAACGAGCGACAGATTGTGGCCGTCACCTTGATGCGGTCCATCTGATGGACGGTCAAGAAGTGGTGCACCATGAGCGACACCGTCTGGGTGTCGGAGGCAACTTCGTGGAAGACCGGGTCGGTGAGGTAGCGCTTGACCAAACGGTCAATGGCGCCATCGAGGGTCGCCGAGAACAGCAAGGTCTGGTGCGGGCGCTCCGCGATACGACGCAGGACCCATTCAACCTGGGGCATAAAGCCCATGTCGGCCATTCGGTCGGCTTCGTCAAGGACGAGGACATCGAGACCCTCGACCTGCAATTCACCGCGGTCACCGAGGTCAATCAAACGACCGGGAGTGGCGATAATGATGTCGCACCCCTTGCGAAGTGACTTGATCTGCTTTTCAATGTCGGCGCCACCGTAGACGGCGTTAACGTGCAGGCCGAGGGCCGCGCCCAGCGGTTCGAGCACTTCATGCACCTGGACCGCGAGTTCACGAGTCGGGAGCAGCACGAGGCCGCGAGGGCGGGCTGGGCCATCAGTGACGCGAACGTAGGTTTCGTCGCTGGCCACGCGCTGGAGCATTGGCAGGCCGAACCCGAGCGTTTTGCCCGAACCAGTCTTGGCCTTACCGCAGACGTCGCGACCGGCCAGGGCGTCGTGAATGGTCATGGCCTGAATAGGGAAGGCCATCAGAATCCCCTTGGCCGCCAGCGCGTCAGCGAGGGCGGGGACAACGCCG
Organism: uncultured Actinomycetes bacterium; assembly: GCA_903825765.1. Lineage (GTDB taxonomy): Bacteria > Actinomycetota > Acidimicrobiia > Acidimicrobiales > RAAP-2 > RAAP-2. The sequence goes on from CAIKBU010000091.1 coordinate 1,435, forward strand.
AGTTCGGCGAAGGTCTTCGTAGTTTCGTATTGGTCGGCGGGGTCGGCCACCAGTGGAGAGTCGGTGCTCACGGGCGTAATTCATTTCTCGGTTGGACCCGGAACCGGCGAAAGGAAAGTGGGCCCAAGCTCAGTTCTCGAGCTTCGGTCCTAGTCTAGGGGGGACGTATACCTCAGTAGCCGAATTGGAGAACCAGTGTCCCGCCTGCACCCCGGCGACCTCGCCCCCGACTTTTGCCTTCTCGACCACGACGGAAACGAAGTCACCGCTCGCTCGCTTCGTGGCCAGCGCGTTGTGCTGTACTTTTACCCCGAAGACGACACCCCCGGGTGCACCCGTGAAGCCTGTCAATTCAATGACGAGCGCGCAGCCTTGGCTGATCTGGGCGTCGCCATATACGGGGTCTCCCCCGATGGTGCGGCGTCACACCAAGCGTTCCGCGCGGCCTATGGACTCACCTTCCCACTGTTGAGCGATCCCGAAAAGGGCGTTATGGCGGCGTATGGTGCGTACGGGGAAAAACTCAACTACGGCAAAACCATTATGGGGGTGATTCGTTCGACCTTCGTGATTTCACCCGACGGTGTCATCGAACACGCCTGGTACGGCATCAAGACCGAGGGTCACGCCGCCCGTGTCCGCAAGGCGCTTTCCTAGTCAACTAGTGCTGGTTGCGCATTGAGCGCAGGCGGTGCCAAATGAAGGCACCGACGACCAGGACGCAGATGGCGAGAATCGGCAGTTGCGCCTTGTGGAAGTCATTCGACACGTTGCGCCAGTTGGCGCCCGCCGCCTTACCGAGGAATGCCAAAATGGCCGTCCAGATGAAGCAACCCACCGTGGAAAGGACGATGAACGGTCCACGCTTCATTTCGGCCAGGCCAGCGGGCAGCGAGATGACGGCACGAATGACGGGGACCATGCGACCAAGGAAGACCGAGATGGTGCCGTACTTCTTGAACCAGACTTCCGAGCGGTCGAGGTCCTTGTGGCTCAACAAAATCCACTTGCCGTAGCGGTCAACAATGGTGCGTCCCGCGGTGCGACCAACTTCGTAGGTCAGGATTGATCCGGCCACCGAACCGAGGGTGCCAATAATGATGACCAGCCAGATGTTGAAGGGGTGGGCGCCCCCGACGGCCACGGTGCAGAAGGCCCCGGCGTACCCAAAGAGCGCCTCCGAGGGCAGTGGGATGCAGGCCGAGGTGAGCAGGGCCGTGACGAAGAGAGCAAAGTAGCCATAGTGAGCGATAATTGATTGCATCCGACCATTCTCACCCATGGCCGCCGAATAATTGTGGCGTTTTAACGGAAACTTAGTGTTGGTGCAGGGAGCACCAGTACGTCGTGCGGCCCCCAATGGTGGCACTGCGCATCGCTCCGCCATCGCGCGGGCAGAGACCCCCCGGGGCGCGTCCGGGCATGTGGTCACCCAGGTGCGACCCCCCTCGGCGAAGCAACGTCTTCATGGTGGTTTTGAAGGCGGTGTACAGCGCGGCCTGCTGTTCGCCCGTCAGTCGCCCGGTCGGGGTGCGGGGGTCAATCCCGGCGCGGAACAACATTTCGTCACCGAGCAGATTGCCCACCCCCGCAACGACCGACTGGTCCAGTAGACGTGCCTTGATGGCCGGACCCTCGCCGCGATTAATTGAGACGATGCCGTTGAACTCCGGGCGCGTCAGGGACAACGCGTCGGGGCCGAGTTCGTCGAGGGACGGATCAATTTCCACCCGGGCCAGTCGGCGAGGGTCGTGCAGGAGTAGTTGACGACCGTCGTCAAAGGCCATCCCCGCTCGAATCCAGTCGGATCGGAAGGTGTGAGGACCGTAGAACAAACCCTCGATGCCGGCGGCGGCGTCAATGAGTAATACGCCGGTCATACCGAAGCGCATGCCCAGGGGCACGCCCGACGTCTCGAGCAGCATCAACTTGCCACGACGGCCCGTGCCGGTAATCGTGAGACCTCGAACGACTTTGGCCCACTGTGCGGTACTCGTGAGCTTCTTTGCGGCGTAGGGGTCGGCCCAGGCCTTCGTAACGGTGGCGCCCACGATCTGATCGGCGAGGCGACGATAGGACTCAACTTCGAGGACTTCTGGCACAGGGGCACCCTAGTGGCTTTCTCCAATGAAAGGTAGGGTTGATGCATGGCTCTGGAAAAACCACACTGGAAAGAACTCTTCACCGAAGTGGTGACGTCGGGATTGTGCACTGGCTGCGCCGCGTGCGTGGTGGCCTGCCCCCACGACGTTCTCGACTACAAGTCGACCGAGGGTGCCTACAAGCCCTTCCACCTCGACATCGACGGTGGCACGGCCGATTGCACCCACGGCGAGAAGGGCTGCACGATGTGCACCCGCGCGTGCCCGCGCTTTCGAAACTGGGAGAGCGAGATCAATCAGCACAAGTTCGCCCGTGACCGCGAGGAAGAGGAAGTCTTCGGTATCGGTGACGTCTTCTTGGCCCGCTCGAGCGACCCCTCGCTCATCGAGAACGGACAAGACGGCGGCTTCATTTCGACTCTCCTGATTTACGCTCTCGAGAACGACCGTATCGACGCCGCTCTGGTGAGTGGCCTCGAGGGCGATGGATCGACGTGGCGCGCCGAACCGCGCGTCGCGCGAACGCGTGAGGAAGTCCTCGACACCGCCAAGTCTCGCTACACCTACAGCCCGAACTTGCTCGCCTACCCGAAGGCTATCGAGGGTGGCGCCGAGCGCATCGCGCTCGTCGGTATGGGGTGCATGGCCTCGGCCCCTGGTGCCATGCAGAGTCGCAAGGCCGGCAAGATTGCCCGTCGTCTCGGCCTCACCATTGGACTCTTGTGCTCCAAGACCTTCGACGACCGAATCTTTGAAGACTTGTTCGAGGCCAAGTACGGCCTGCTCCGCGCGGACATCATCAAGATGAACATCAAGGGTGTTTTCCAGATTTGGACGCGCGACGGTGCGTTCCACGAGGTCCCCTTGAAGGAGGCACACCCCTTCACCCGTGACGGTTGCAACGCCTGCCCCGACTTCGCCGCCGAACACGCCGATATCTCGGCCGGTGGTATCGGCGCCTTTGGCGACTGGACGCTCGTTATCGTCCGCACCGACCAGGGCCGCGAACTCGTGTCCGCCCTCGTCGACGCGGGCCTGATCGAAACTCGTCCCGGTGACGATGACCCGGGTGCCGTTGCGCTGCTGCACAAGCTCGCTCGACTTTCGCGAAAGCGCTGGCCCGAAACGGCCACGCCCGGCCCGCAGCGCGTGCCCGTCGTTCTCTCCTAGACGTCACGATGGCCAAGCCCTCCACGACCACAACAATTCTTTTCGTCCGTCACGGCGTCACCGGCTCCACTGGCAAAGTGCTCCCGGGTCGCGCTGCGGGACTCCACCTTTCCGACGAAGGAAAACGTCAGGCCTCGGTGGTGGCGGAGCGCATCGGTTCGCTGAGTGCGCACCCAACGGCGCTCTACGTATCGCCACTCGAACGGACCCGAGAGACGGCCGCACCGATTGCCAGCGCACTGGGTCTCAAGGCCCTGGTCCACAAGGGACTGCTCGAGTGTGACTTTGGCGACTGGACGGGTCAGTCACTCGCGGCGCTGTCGAAGCTGCCGGCCTGGAAGATCGTGCAGCAGGCCCCGAGTACCTTTCGCTTCCCCAACGGTGAGTCCTTCAACGAGATGCAGCAGCGTATCTGGGCCGCTCTCGAAGACATCACCGCCAAGCACCCTGGTGAACTCGTGGTCGCCGTCTCGCACGCCGACCCCATCAAGGCCGCCGTGACGTTCGCCCAAGGCGTGCCACTCGACCTCTTTCAGCGCACCGTCATCTCGACGTGCTCGGTAAGTGCCCTGCAACTCGGTGGCGGCACGCCCCTGGTGCTCAGTGTCAATAACACCGCTACCTTGAAGGAGCTGCGCCCCTCATGAACTACGTGTTCAATGCCCCCGACAAAGTCATGGTCGGCACTCGTGGAGAGGTCGGTAATCGACTCTTCCTCCTGCAGTTTCGCCAAGAACGTCGTCTCCTTATTCTGAAGCTCGAAAAGATGCAGGTCACGCAGATGGCGCAGTGGCTCGGACAAGTGATCGCGTCGCTTGGACGCCCCGGCCATTTGCCCGATGACTTCACGCTCGAGCCCGAATACGAGATCGACTTCGCCGTTGGTGACATTGCTCTGGCCATCGATGAGGAAGCCGGCGTTATTGACGCGACCTTCACCGACATGAACGACGAACACGAAGCAGTGGTCACGTTGACGAAGGAATGGGCCGGCGGGTTAGCCATTGCCATGACGCGGCTCATTGACGCGGGTCGCCCGCCCTGCCCACTCTGCGCAGGCCCACTCGACCCCCGAGGTCACGACTGCCCGCGGACGAACGGACACCGTCCGCCCATCCGGTAGCAGTGAGCACCCCCCGCGAGTTCCAGCGAGAAGTCCTCACCCATGGCACCATCGAAGTCGAAGGTCGCATCATGGCGTCGTCGAATCAAGCCCTCCTCGTGACGGTAACCCACGAGGGCACCACCGCACGGGCCTGTTACAAGGCGGAAGCTGGCGAACGACCACTGTGGGATTTTCCCGACGGACTCTGGCGCCGTGAGGTGGCCGCCGGCGTTCTCGACGACCTCCTGGGTACCGACTTGGTGCCTACGACGATTGCCCGCGATGACTTGCCGTTCGGGCCCGGTTCACTGCAGTGGTGGATTGACGACGCCACCGACGACCACTACTTCACTCTGCGTGACAAGGAGGATCTCACCGCGTGGTTTGGCGACCTCGCCCTCTTTGACGTGTTGGCTAACAACACTGATCGCAAGGCCGGTCACGTTCTCTACGATGGCGAACGCTGCTGGGCTATCGACAACGGCCTGACCTTCCACGAGGAGGACAAGCTGCGCACCGTGATCTGGGACTACGCCGGCCTTGACCTCCCCCAAGTGTGGACGGCTCGCCTCGAACGCTTGAGTCGAGGTGAGATGGGCACCCTGGGGTACTTCCTCACGGGCGAGGAAGTCACCAGCGTGAGCGACCGCGCCGCCTCGCTGCTGGTGCTCGAGTCCTACCCTCTCCCTGATGAAGAGGGTGACTACCCTCCCTACCCCTGGCCCCTGATTTAGGCGTCTTGCCCTAATTCGTTGGCGCCGGTTTCTAAGAAGAAGAACGAGACCACTGCGCCAACGCCGAAAAATCCGGCCGCCCACCAAAAGGCGACGGCGTCGCCGTGCAAGGTGCCCCGAAGCAGCACGTCAGTCGTGCTGCCACCGTGCGTGCGTACGTAGCGCCCCGCCGTCGTCAGGGCAATGGTGTTGAGCAGGGCGGTACCAATGGAGGCACCAATTTGTTGCGCCGTAGTGACGAGACCCGACGCCGCCCCAACGACACTCGGCGTCGTGCCGGCGGTAACGCTCGCGATCGCTGGTGCGAGAATGAGGCCTAGTCCCAGACCCACGAGTACGAGTCCCGGCATGATGGCACTGGCGTAGCTGGCGGTCGGGCTGAGGCGCGTGAAGAGCACCATTCCCATCATCGACAGCACCATGCCGACCGGCACCAGCGGGCGAGGTCCGACAGACGACAGCAGCCGTGCACTGGCCACCGTCGCGCTCACGGCCAAGGCCACGACGAGCGGGACGAAATACAGTCCGGTCCGCATTGGCGTTTCGTGCAGCACGTTTTCGAAGTAGTACGTGAGTACCAGAACGACACCGTAAATGCCCATCGAGGTCGTCAACAGTGCGACTAACGATCCGGTCCGGGTCCGGTGACGCAGCATGCGGTGGGGCACGAGTGGCACGGCGGTGTCGGCTCTCCAACGCCAGAAGATCAGCCCCACGACACCACTCCCGACGAGCGAGCCCCAGGTGCCAACGTTGGTCCACCCATTCGACACTGCGTGGGCGAATCCGAATACCAGGCCAAAGAGACTGACGCTGGTCAATAACGCCCCGATACCGTCAATGCGAACGCCATGGTCGCCCTCGTCATGGGGCACGCTCACGATGACACCGAATAAGGCCATCATGGCCACGATGGCGCTCATGCCGAGACACCACCGCCAGGTCAACCATTGGGTGAGAACGCCGCCCACGACGAGTCCGACGGCGACACCGGATCCCCCAATAGCCCCGTAGAAGGAGAAGGCCTGCGCGCGAGCCCGCGGCTCTCGAAATGTCATCGCCAGGGCCGCCAGGGCCGCGGGCGCCACCAGGGCACCGAAGATCCCTTGCGCGGCCCGTGCGGAAACCAGGGTGACGTAGTTGGTCGCCACACCACAGCCCACCGAGGCCGCGGCGAAGCCGGTCAGACCAACGATCAGCGTTCGACGATGCCCCCAGTAGTCACTGAGGCGGCCGCCAAGGAGAAGCAGGGAGCCAAAGGCGAGGGCGTAGGCGGTAACGAGCCACTGGCGATCCCCATTGGAGAAGCCGAGCGTGGCCTGCACTTTGGGCAGCGCACTGTTGACGATGGTCACGCCAAGGCTGACGATGAGCTGGGTCAGACTGAGTGCGCCGAGGGCCACCCATCGTGCGTTCGTCGTTTTGGCGTTCATTGCCCTCCAGCCTAAAGAATTCTGGGCACCAGGCGAGGTTCTTGCGTCACGCAGTGCGCGACCGCACTAAAGCATTGAGCGCTGGAAGCACTGTGTTGACATCACCAACGATGCCGAAGTCGGCGACACTGAAAATGGGCGCCGCGGCGTCTTTGTTGATGGCCACGATGTACTGCGCACCCTTCATACCAACCAAGTGCTGGGTTGCGCCAGAAATACCGCACGCGACGTAGAGGGTTGGCTTGACCGTCTGGCCGGTCTGACCGACCTGGTACGCGTACGGGACCCAACCCGCGTCAACGATGGCGCGACTCGCGGCCGGTGCACCGCCGAGGAGTGTGGCCAGGGTGGCCACGTTCGCGAACGCCTCCACGCCACCGAGACCGCGACCACCGGCCACTACGACGTCGGCGTCACCGAGCGCCGGCCCCGTTCTCTCGTCAAGGTGCGACTCGGTAATCACCACTGGCGTCACTGGGGACGGAGCGGCGTCAATCCGTTCCAGCGTCACATCGCGAGGCTCCTCGACGGCGGTGAATGACTTGGGCCGGACGACGATGAGGGCAACGCCGTCGGAGGTAATGCGGGCACTCGCAATCTTGGTGCCACCGAAAATCTGGTGCTGCGTCACCACGTCATCGTCCACCGAAAGAGCGGTGACGTTCGTGAGCACGGGCCGATCGAGTCGGGCTGACAGATGACCGGCAATATCGCGTCCGTCGTAGGAAGAGGGAAGGAGAATGACGTCGGGCGAGCGCGCCGCGCACAGTGCGGCCACTGCGGCCGCCACCGGTGCCCCAGGAACAAACCCCGTCGACACGTCGAGTTGGAGCACCGCCCGCGCGCCGTAGCGCCCCGCGCCGTCGACCAACTCGGCACTGGTGTCACCCCAGGTGACAACCGACACATCACCGCCCTGACGGACGGCCTCGCTGATCAATTCTTTGGTTGCGTTCGTCATGCCGCTCGCGTTGGGCTCGGCGATGATCCACCACGTCAATGCACTCATACCAACTCCTACAAGACCTTGATTGACACGAAATAGTCGACGAGGGCCTGGGCGGCGGTCCCGTCATCAACGAGGGTGGCACCCGACTGGCGTTGCGGTGCATCATCCAGCGACACCACACGCTGGGCCCAAGAGCCCGCGAGCGCACTGAGGCCGAGGTCGGTGAGGGTCAGAACGTCGATTCGCTTCGACTTTGCGGCCATAATGCCCTTAAAGTTGGCGTACCGGGGTTCCACCGCGCCGGCGGTCACCGTCACGAGGGCGGGCAACGAACTGGTGACCACGTCGTACCCCGTGTCGGTTTGGCGATCAATCGAGACATTCGAGGCAGTAACTCGTACCGCCTTCGCAAACGTCAACGCGGGCAGGGATAGGAGCTCGGCTAACTGGGCGGGCATTGTGCCGGTGTACCCATCAGACGATTCGGTGGCCGCAATGACGAGATCGGGCTGCAAGTCGTTCGTGACCGCGGCCAGGACCTTGGCCGTGGTCAAGCTGTCGGCTCCGCTGAGCGCTGGGTCGCTGACGATAATCGCCGCGTCGGCCCCCATGGCGAGGGCGCTCCGCAGTCCGGACAGGTCGGTCGCGTCGCCCATGGAGATGAGGGTCACCCGACTTTCGCCGTGGGCTTCACCGACCTGGAGCGCGAGTTCAACGCCGTACGTATCGGCCTCATCGAGGAGTACCTTGCCGCTTCGATCGAGGCGCAGGTCGGCGTTGAGCGCCGCGGGGGCGGAGGGGTCAGGAATCTGTTTTACGCAGACGACAATGTGCACCGACTCAATCTAGGGCTCGACAATCGCTATCACTGACATTGATGTAGTTCAACATCAAAAGTCCTCTTGATATTGAACGCGCCATTGTTTAGAATATTTTTCCTGCCACTGGGTCATATGACTGTTCGTTGTATGAAAAATTTTCATTCTGAAGGACCTTGTTTATGTCACTTATGTGGAACCGTACCCATGCCTGGGACGACTCCGACTGGCGCTCAGTGGCAGCCTGTCGCGACACCGAACCAGAGCTTTTCTTCCCAGTTGGCACAACTGGCATGGCGACGGACCAAATTGAGTCCGCCAAGCGCGTCTGCACCACCTGCGACGCCAAGAAGGCCTGCCTCGAATTCGCTCTGGCTACCAACCAGGAATCGGGCGTTTGGGGTGGTACGACCGAAGATGAGCGTCGCAAGCTGCGCAAGCAGTGGCTCGCCGCTCGCCGTCGCTCGCAGCTCTAACTAGCGATCGCGCCCCGTCGGGACGCGCACCAGTACCTCAGTGCCCCCACCATTGGCGTAGGGCACGGTTGTCATACTGATTGACCCACCTAATTGACTTCCCACGAGATCTCGGACAATAGAAAGTCCAAGGCTCGTGGCGGTCTCGAGGGAAAAGGTGGGGTCGAGGCCTCGGCCATTGTCTCGAATTTGAGCCACCGCGGTATCCTTCTCGAGCCAGAGATTGAGTGTCACCACACCGACGTGATCATTGGCCGCGCCGCCGAAGCCGATGAAGCCATGCTCCACCGCATTGGTGAGAAGTTCAGTAAGCGCGAGAGCGAACGGCGTCGCCAGTTCGCTCGACAACAGGCCGAGCCCGCCATTGACGACAATTTCAATAGGGTGCAGCGCGAGGACGGTGTCCTCCACGAGCGCCACAATCGATTCCGTGATCTGATCGAAGTCAACCTCTTCACCCGGTTCGCGAGATAACACTTCGTGGACCACGGCAATCGAACGAACGCGCCGCTCCGCCTCTTGCAGAGCGATGCGGGTCTCAATCTCGTCAGTGCGACGGCCCTGTAAGCGGAGCAGTGAGGAAATCGTCTGCAGGTTGTTTTTCACCCGGTGGTGCACTTCACGAACTGCCGCTTCCTTGTTCAGCACCATGCGATTGAGCTGGCGCACGTCGGACACGTCACGGAGCAAAATGACCACCCCCGTCACGAGGCCGTGGTTAAAGAGTGGGACGCAGTGAAAGGTGATGGCTACGTCGCGGCCGCCGTCGACATCCTCCATAGCCGGTATGCCGTACTCGAGGGCCCGATCAACCACTCGAATACTGAGCCCGAGGTCACTGAAGGTCAATCCCTCAAACGAACTGTAGAGGCCGAGTCGGTGCAGAGCATTGGTCGCATTTGGCGTCGCAAATTCAATCTGACCAAGTCCATTGAGCAAAATGATGCCGTCACCGACTCGGGGCATCCCCGGGCCGGCCACCGTGTCTTCGCGAAAGGGAAACGTGGCGTCGGACACCATTGTGCACAGTCGATCAAAAATCGAGAGATAGACCTGCTCATAGAGCGACGCTGGTCCGCGCAACTGCCCCTGCAGTCGCACCAGCACACCAATGACCTTGCCGTCGAAGCGGACGGGCAGACACCAGACAGCCATTTCGCCAGTTTCTTCGTCGAGGGTGACGCTTCCGATGACTCGCTGCTCTGAGAGGAGGGCCTCACGGGCAACTTGCCAGGTAGCCATCGGCTGGACCGTGCCGAGGACGTCCTGCGCAATCAGCGTGGAACGATTATTGGGCCGGACCTGACCAAGTACGACAAAGTGTTCTCGGTCTCGATCGGGCACGAGCAGCACCATGTCGGAGAACGAGAGGTCAGCCAGTAGCGACCACGACGCCGTTAGTCGCAGAATGTGGTCAATAGCGGGACCGGTGAGCGTCGTGCGCTGCTCGGCATTTTCAAGCACGGTGCTCATGCACCACCTCCATGGTCTACGCCACGAATGTTACGAGGTTGCCTCGCGACGTGGTGCACGATTGCGCCGAAGGAGCTCATCTTCCACGTCGGCGATGTCGAGTCCACGGCTTCGTAGTACGAGGAGGAGATGAAACCACAGGTCCGCCGCCTCCGACACGAGGCGCTCGTCGGACTCGGCGAGGGCCGCCACGACCACTTCGGTCGCTTCCTCCCCCACTTTTTGTGCCACGTAGGCGGTCCCGCGCTCGAGCGAGCGAGCCACGTACGACGCTGTATCACCGGCGGCCTGCCGCTGAAGTATCGTGCGCCAGAGCCACGGGGTGAAGCAGGTCGTCGATCCGTCGTGACAGGTTGGTCCGTCGGCGTGCGCACGAATCAAGAGGGCGTCATCATCACAGTCGGGACGAATCTCAACGAGGTGAAGGAAGTTCCCAGACGACTCCCCCTTCGTCCACTGCTGCTGGCGTGACCGAGAGAAGAAGGTGACCAGACCGGTTTCCTTGGTTGTGGCGAGCGCCTCATCGTCCATCCAGCCCAGCATCAAGACACGATCGGTGGCGTCATCGACCACAATGGCGGCGCGAAGGTCACTCATCGTTGCACCACCGAGCGCAGGGAAATCCCCGCCGCTTTGAGTTCCTCGCGCAAGCCAACGATGCTGGTCGGATCGTCGTGCACAATTGAGGCGATGAGGGCGGCGTCAGTGATGCGAAGCGCAGCAACGACGTCGGCGACGCTGCCCGCGCCTCCCGAAGCGATAACCGCAATGTCGACTGCGTCGCGCACCTGCTGCGTCAAGGTGAGGTCGTACCCCTGGCGTCCACCATCTCGGTTAATGCTGGTGAGCAGAATCTCCCCCGCGCCGCGAGCCGCGACCTCGACGGCCCAGGGTACGGTGCGAAACGCCGTCGGCGTGCGACCACCGTGCGAGTAAACGACGTCATCCTTGGCGTCGATGGACACGACCACGGCCTGTGAACCAAATCGTGCGGCCACCGCCGAAATGAGTTCGGGCGTGGCGAGTGCGGCCGAGTTCAGCGCCACGCGGTCGGCACCACTTTCGATGATGCGCGCCGCGTCCTCGACGCTACGAATACCACCACCCACCGTGAACGGAATCGTGACCACGTCAGCCACTCGCCGCACTACCTCGACCATCGTGGCCGCGCCCGATGGCGTCGCCGTGATGTCGAGGAAGACGAGTTCGTCCGCACCGCCGTCACTGTACGCCTGGGCGAGTGCCACGGGGTCACCGACGTCACGGAGCTGCTCAAACTGGATGCCTTTGACCACGCGGCCATTGGCGACATCGAGGCAGGGAATTAGACGAGGGAGAGGCATCGTTCCAAAAACGCCAAACCGGCGCCTCCGCTTTTTTCAGGGTGAAATTGCACGCCGAGGAAAGAACCTTTCTCAATGACTGCGCAGACGCCTTCCGACGTCGCCACGCTCCATGTCGATTCGGCCACGTAGGAGTGAGCGAAGTAGAACGACTGACCCCACGGGTCCACGTCGGCCCAGCCGAGCCGGGGGATGCGCGGTGCGTCGAGGCGAACGACGAAGCCTTCGACAATACCGAGTCCCTTGACGCCACCATCTTCTTGACTGGCTTCGAGCGCTAACTGCATACCGAGGCAGATACCGAGCACTGGTTTAGCGGCGGTCACGCGTTGGCGCAGGGCGTCGGCCGCGCCCGTCTCGTTCAAGTGTTCCATCGCCTGACGCGCCGCGCCGACGCCCGGCAGCACGACAAACGGCGCCTCACTAATCGCCGTCGGATCCGCACTGACCTCGCTGGTGTGGCCCAGCGTCGTCAAAGCGGCGCGCACGGAACGAGTGTTCCCCGCGCCGTAGTCCACGACAATGACGGTGGTCACAATGATCCCTTGGTCGACTGCACCGTTGTTTCACTCTTCACCAAGGCCTGACGCATCGCCCGACCAACTGCCTTAAAGGCGGCTTCGGCCACGTGGTGGGCATTCTCGCCCGTCGCCGTCACGTGCAACGTGATGCGAGCAGTCTGCGCCAGCGACTCCAGCGCGTGGGCCGCCATGCCGGGGTCGGGTGAAATGTTGAGGGTGGCCTTGGCGCGACCCGACAGGTCGACGACGGCATGCGCGAGCGCCTCATCCATGGGGACGCGAGACTCACCGTAACGGGCGAGACCCACCCGGGCGCCGAGGGTCTGATCGAGGGCCTCACCGAAGGTGCGGAAGGTGTCTTCGACGAGGTGGTGGTCACCCGTTTCGAGGTCACCGTGACCTTCCATACGCAGGTCGAGGCCACCGTGGAATGCCAGTTGCTGCAGCATGTGATCGTAGAAACCCTCCCCCGTGTTGATGTACACGCGACCCTGACCGGGAATGCGCAGGCGACACGACAGTGTCGTTTCCGCGGTCGCACGACGGAACAGGCGATAGCCCGGGGAGAGTGGTTCACCAAAGAGTTCAGCGCGAAGACACTCGAGCATGCGGTCGTCGTCAACTTCGTCGCGGATCGATATCCGCAGTCCGGCGCGGTACGCGCGTAAGACAATGCCGTACGGCAACAGTCGATCGACGAGTGCCTGCGGATTGTCCATCGGAATGAAGAGGAAGTTGGCGTGCGACGCCAGTGGGGTGAGGTTCATCGCCGTTAGGGCCGCAGCCACTCGGTCACGCTCGGCGTTCTGAGCGGTGACATCAAGTGGCGTTGTCACGGCGGCGAGCGCCAGAGCGGCGGAGGGGCCCGACACCGACAGTGGCGCTTGGCGGGCGTGAATCAGCGCCGCCGTGTCCGTAGAGGCGAGGGCGTAGCCCACCCGAGCACCGGCGAGACCGTAGGCCTTCGAAAAGGTCCGCAGCACAATGGCGCCCTCGTTGATATAGGGCGTGCCATCGATCCCCGCGTACTGGGCGTAGGCCTCGTCAAGGACGAGCTGACCACGAATACCTTCGGGGATTTCGGGAAGTTCACCGGTGGGGTTATTGGGTCGACAGACAAAGACGAGGTCCGCACTGGCGACATCATCAGTGAGGGTGGCCCCCGCCATGCTGGCGGCGAAGCGATACATGGAATACGAGTCACTCGGCACGGTGGCGACAGTCCCGCCCGAGGCGTACATCGCTGCGAGGAGGACAATGAACTCGTCACTCCCAGCGCCGAGGCAGACCTGATCAATGGTGACGTCGTGCAGTGCGGCAATGGCCGCCCGCAGTGGTTCGTAGCGACCACGGTCATAGTCATTAATGTCGGCGAGGGCTTTCGCCACGGCCGCGGGCCGGGCGGTCACCGGTGGCTGCGCGGGGGTGTTGCCGTCAAAGCGCAGGATCTCGCTGACGTTAAGTCCGAGTCGCTCGGCCAAGTCGGGGGTCGACGTAGGCCACTGGTAGGCCTCGAGAGGTGTCGGCGTGCTCATCGGCGGGCCGTGGCCTTGTGCGCGGCCATACCTTCGATGTCGGCCAGGGCTTCGATTGTGGGCGCGAGTTGCTCGAGACCCTCCTTCGACACGCGCTGGACGGTGACGGTCTTCATAAAGCCCTCAAGGCCTAAACCACCCGTCGAACGCGACCAGCCGCCGGTGGGCAGGACGTGATTCCCACCCGTGGCGTAATCGCCGGCGGGCACTGGTGCATACGGGCCCACGAACACTGCGCCAGCGTTACGAATACGGGGCGCGAGGGACTCGGCCCGCTCGCCCAACAACGCGACGTGTTCGGCCGCGTACCCCTCGATTTCGGCGAGTGCGGCCTCGAGGTCGTCCCCGACGCGAACAACGAAGCCACGTGAGTCGGGGCCGTGTTCCATCTGGGCCGCAATCTCTTGCTGAATAATTGCTTCGTCAAAGCCCAGGTCGGCAGCCACGACAATTTCACTTGGACCGGCGGGGAGGTCAATTGCGACGTCGCGGCTCACAATGAGCTTGGCGATGTTGACGGCGGCCGATCCCGGTCCGAAAATCTTGTCCACGGGCTTAATCGAGTCCGTGCCGTACGCCATGGCCGCGATCGCCTGTGCGCCACCAATGGCCCACACTTCGTCGATTCCGAGCAGTGCGGCGGCGGCGGCCACGAGACCCGCCCCGCTCGGTGGCGTACAAACGACAATGCGCTCGACGCCGGCGACCTGCGCTGGAATGCCCGACATGATGAGTGATGAAACGAGATTCTTTGGTACGTAGAGACCAACGGAACGTAGCGGGGTCCAGCGACGCTCCAGGGTGACGCCCGGCGTGACCTCGAGCATGAGGTCGGCGGGTCGCTGCGCGGCGTGCCACGTTCGAACGTTTTCGGCGGCCGCCAAGATGGCTGCCGTTGGCACGTCACCGTAGGGCTGCGCCCGTTCCGGCAGATCACTGGTAGTGCCGTCGTAGCGACGCGACCACTCGGCAACGGCAACGTCACCGCGTTCACGCACGTCGGCGATGATGTCCGCGATGGACTGTTCAAATTCATTTGTCATGACAACAACCTTTCTACGGGCAAGGTCAAGATTGCGGTCGCGCCGCACGCTTGGAGTTTTGGCAGCAGCGACCACACGTCGCTGGCGGGGACGAGGGCGTGGATGGCCACGAGCCCCTCGGTCGCGAGTGGCACGATCGTCGGCGATCCGGCCGCGGGCAAAACGGCCAGCACGGCGTCCAGTTCACTGGTGCGCACGTTCATCAAGAGGTAGCGGCTCGACCGTGCCCGCAACACTGACCCGAGCAACGTCGTCAGCACTTCACGCGATTCACTCGCCTCGGCACCGCGACGCCCCACCAGCACCGCTTGGCTTTCGAAGAGCACCCCGAGCGAACGCAAACCATTGGTACGTAGGGTCGAGCCAGTCGACACCAAGTCAACAATGGCGTCGGCCAGACCGAGTCGGGGGGCAATTTCCACTGAGCCACTAATGCGCACGATGGAAGCGGTGATGCCCTGGGCTTCGAGGAGTCGCTTGGTGAGATTCGGGTGCGACGTGGCAATGCGGCGACCATTGAGGTCGGCCAGGGTGGTGGCGGTGTCTTCCAGGGATACCGCAGCCTGTAAGGAGCAACGACCGTACCCGAGCTCCAACAGCACGTCAACATCGAAGTTGTGCTCTTGGACCAAGTCAAGACCGGTAATCCCACAGTCCACGACGCCGTCTTGGACGTACTCAGGTACATCATCTGCGCGAAGAAACAGCAGATCAATGTCCGCGTTGCGACACGTCGACTGCAGGACCCGCTCGCCGGGAGCGAGTGGCTCAACACCAGTGGCTTCGAGCAGTGCCCACGATGGTTCGCGCAAACGACCCTTCGATGGCAATGCCATAGTCAGTCGTTGGGTCATTGGACCTCCTCCTTCAAGACGGTGCCGTAGCCACCCTCGCCGTATTTGAGTGCGTGAGCCACCCGAGTAACCGTGGCGGTCGACGCACCCGTGAGTCTTGAAATCTCCTGATACGAAAGACCCTCTCGTACCAGGCGGGCAACCTCAAATCGTTGCCCCATGGCACCGAGTTCAGCGGTGGTGCAGAGATCGTGGAGAAAGGCCACCATGGCGTCGGGCGACGTAATGGCCACGAAGGCGCTCACCAGCTCGGTGAACTGCTGATTGAAGCGCTCGCTGTTCATGTCACTATGCTAACGTACTAACACGCTGCTATGCAACTCATCCCCGCCCTCGACCTCCTCGGCCACGACGCTGTTCGCCTGCAACAAGGTGACTACGACCGCGTCCTCTTTCGCGAGAATATCGACACGTTTCTCGAGCACGTCTTGGCGACCGATCCCCCACTCGTTCACGTGGTTGACCTCGAAGCGGCCCGCTCGGGCACGGTGCGCCCCGACATGGCCCAGCGAGTCGTGGCTCGGGCCGGTACGACCCCCATCCAGTTTTCGGGTGGCATCCGCTCACTCGACGACGCGCACACCATCCTGAACAGCGGCGTTTCGCGCATCATTATGGGCACGGCCGTCTGGGCCACGGACAATTCCTTGGCGACCTTCAGTCAAGCCCTGGGTGAACAACTCGTGGTCGCCCTCGATGTGCGAGACGGCACCTTGGCCGTGCGGGGCTGGCGACACGACAGCGCCCTCACCGTTGATGAAGCCCTGCGGCGCTGCGTTGCCGTCGGTGTTCGCCGACTCCACGTCACCGCAATCGCGCGCGACGGCATGATGAAGGGTCCCGATCTCGACCTGTATCGCACGGTCTGTGCCAGTGGTATCGCAGTCGTCGCCGCCGGCGGGGTTCGCGACGAAGATGATCTCAGCGCACTCGAGGCGATTGGCTGTGAGGGCGCGGTGATGGGCATGGGTCTCTTGGCTCGACTCGGCATTTCAGTCGAGCTCGAAGCACCCCTTTAGTGAACGAGCGGCACCATGACGCGCTGACGCGCTTCAAAGCTCGCGAGTTCGCTCACCCCCCGTTGCAGAAGCAAAGCAACTAGATCGGCGTTGCGGGCGCCCACTCGTTCGTGACGATGGGCATCACTCGCCGTCGTAAAGGCGAGACCCGCGGCCACAAAACGATCGAGGAGCCCGCCTTCGGGATACTGCTCCCCCACCGGTTTAAACCAACCGGCGGACGAACACTCAACGGCCACGTTGGCGGTCGCGGCACTGGCGGCCATCGCATCCCAGTAGCCAGCAATAGCCGAAGGGCGGTGGCCCGCGACCTTGATGACATCAGGGTGGGCGACGACGTCAACCGCACCACTGCTCGTGAGTCCGTCGAACGCTTCGGCGTACGCCGCCCACACGTCGCTGACGTCTCGCGATTCCCATTGCGCCATCTGCTCGGCGTTGTCGAGATCGTCAAACTGCCATGAACCGAGCCAGTGCACCGAGCCAATTAAGACGTCGAAGGGGTACTGCGCGAGCAACGCCCCCACCGCATCCATTTGTCCGGGGTAGTAGTCAACTTCGAGTCCGACTTTCACGGGCAGACCCGACGATTTGGCCGCCAGGGCGAAGTTCACGTACTCATCGAGGGCGTTTCGGGCGTGAAAATCAAAGTACGAGGCCATCAATGGACTCGTTGGTTCGTGCCCCCACTTATCCCAAAAGGAGCCGACCACGGCACGAACATCGCGGAAGCGAAAGGCGTGTTCGGTGAGAGCTAACTCGCTGACACCATTTCGTGCCGCTTCTTCACAGTACCTGGCGAGTTGGTCTAGACGATACGAGACCGACGACTCGTCGTGCGGCCAGAGGTGCAAGTGGTAATCGAGCACCGAACGTTAGGAGCCGAAACCGACTGATCGTTCGGTGGGTTTGGCCATTTCGACGTAGGAAATGCGCGCCGCCGGAACACCAACGGTGCGACCCTTTACGTCCGTGAGCCACAGCACCGTGTCGTTTTCCAGAGCGGTAGCCACCTGCGCCTGGAGGTCGGCGGCGCTGGTACCAGCGGCGACTTCGAGTTCGAGGTCCTTCATGGACTGCACAATGCCAATGCGAATCTGCATACTGCTCCTTAGTTCAACGTGCACTCATGTTACGGCGATGGGGCAGACTAGTGACGTGACCAGCGACGACCACTCCGAACGTAATCGTCAATGGGCCGCCACGATGGAGGGCTTCCTCGCCGACGATGTCGTGCGCGCCCACAAAAATTCCGTGGCCGCCATTGAGGTGTTGCCCGCCTCCGTGGCCGGCACCTTGCCCCGGGTAGCGAGAGAGGAACTCATCGACGCCTCACTCGCCGTCGGCGCTACCCCCTCCCACGCGGCGGGTTCTCGCGTGCGGGCCGAAGAGCCCGATCCGTATCGGACCTGCTTCGAACGAGACCGTGACCGCATCTTGCACTCCTCGTCCTTTCGTCGGCTGAGCGGGAAGACACAGGTCTTCGTCTTCCCAGAAGATCACATGCGCACGCGACTCACGCACGCTCTTGAGGTTGCCCAAGTGGCGGTGAGTGTCGCCCGGGCCGTTGGCCTCAATACCGCGCTGACGGAGGCCATCGCCCTCGGGCACGACTGTGGCCACGGACCCGGCGGCCACGCCAGCGAAGAGGCCCTGGACCCCTACGTCGATGGCGGATTCGATCACGCCACCTGGGGCGCCAACGTGTCACTTCTGCATCTCAACCTGTGTGTCGAGACGCTCGACGGGATTCGTAATCACTCGTGGTCACGTCCGGCCCCCAGCACGCCCGAGGGCGAAGTTGTCTCGTGGGCCGACCGCATCGCGTACGTCTGCCACGACTTCGAAGACGCCGTGTCGGCCGGGCTCGTCGCAGCTGACGACCTACCGGCGATTGTCCGTGACCGTTGCGGCAGTAGCCGCGGCGAGCAACTGGGCACGTTCATTCGGGCCATGATCACGACGACGCAGACCACGGGACAAATTGGCATGGACCCCCGCACCGCCGAAGCACTGGCGAGCTTTCGCGCCTTCAACTACGCCGCCATCTACATGCGCGACGCCTCTCGACGACAGGCACAACGAGTGGTGGGTATGTTGCGCGGACTGGTCGAGCACTACGGGGCACACCCGAATCTCTTGCCTGGGGACGGTGCATTCAGCGAGGACGTCGCCTCATCGTCGTCGGCGCTCGCCCAGAGCGTCGCCTACGTGGCGGGCATGACTGACCGCTTCGCGTGTCGCAGTGCCGTGACGTTGCTCGACTGGCCGATTGACCAACTGCCGAACGGCATCGACCGCTAGCGAATCGTCAATTCCTGCCGGTAGACCCGCGCCGGACCCTGAGCGGCGATCCGCGCAGCCAACGCGGTAATGGCCCGCGCCGCGGGGCTCGTCGGACTGCTCACCATAAGTGGCGTTCCCACGTCCCCACCCGCGCGCAACGCTGGTTCGAGGGGAATCTGACCGAGCAAGGTAATGCCGAGTTCACTGGCCAGCGTGGCGCCACCACCGGCACCAAAGAGTTCGTACCGCGTGCCGTCATCACCCATGAACCAACTCATGTTTTCAATTACGCCACGGACCGACAACTTGAGTTTCTTCGCCGCGTAGGCCGAACGCTGTGCGACGCGCTGCGCAGCCGGTTGCGGCGTGGTCACCACGTACATCTCGATGCGGGGCACCACTTCAGAAAGGGTGAGCGCCACGTCACCGGTGCCCGGTGGCATGTCGATGAGGAGAAAGTCGGGCTCGTCCCACCATGCTTCAGTGACCAGTTGTTCGATGGCCTTGTGCAACATGGGGCCGCGCCAAATGACTGGCTGGTCGTCGGGAACGAAATAGCCCATCGAAATGCATCGAACCCCGTGCGCCAACGTCGGAATGACGAGATCGCCCAGGATGATTGGGTCGGTGGCCGCCCCCAGCATCTTGGGGAGCGAGAAGCCGTAGACGTCGGCGTCCAGCACGCCAACAGCGAAACCAGCCTGGGCGAGGGCAATGGCGAGGTTGATGGTGACGCTCGATTTACCGACGCCCCCCTTTCCCGATGAGATACCCAATACCCGCGTCTTGGACCCGCGTTCCAAGAAGGCAGGCTTGGCGTCGCCACCCATTCCTCCGCGGAGATAGTTCCGAAGGGCAAAGCGTTCTTCCTCGCTCATCACGCGCACCGAGAGTGTCGCGTCGGGAGCCAGACGAGCGATTTCTGCCTCGAGGTACTCACGCTGTGGCCAGTTGAGCACTGGCAGGACCAGCGTGACACGGAGGAGGCTATCGGCATTCACCGATTCTTCGAGAAACGAGAGCTCCCCCAATGTGCGCAGCAACTGCGGATCGCGAATATCGCTCAGTGGTGAAATGGGTGAAGACGACATGGGCTCAAATCTGTAGGGGACGCCAAAAGGCTACCGGCTCCCCCACACGGCCACACTCGCTCTTCTTGCCAATACACTCGTCTACGTGGGAACAACTTCGAACGATCGTGATCTCGACCCAGCCCTGTTCACCGCAACGGTGACCAGTCTGGCGCACTCGTTTGGCGACAACACTCGTCGCAAGATTTTTCTCTTCCTTCGAGAGAATCCCGGATCCACCGCATCGGCACTGGCGGAGCATTGTCACGTTCATCCCAACGTGGTCCGTCATCACCTCGAAAAATTGACCGCTGGTGGGTACGTCACCTACCTCAGCGTCCACAAGACCACCGCCGGGCGGCCGGCCAAGGGCTACCGCGTCTCCGATACCAGCGCCACAATTGGAGGCTCACTACGACGCGACGCTCTCCTGGTGGCGCTGTTGGAGATGGCTCTCGAACGCCTGGGCCCCGACGCCGCCGAAGTGCTGGCGCACGACGTGGGCATTGAGTACGGTCGCAGCATCGCGGTTGCTGGCACGGGAGCAGAGGGACCAACGGTGCGCACCGCCATGGCCTCAATCGCTGGCGTGCTGACGGCTCACGGGTTCGCCGCGCGAGCCGAAGAAGACAACGCCGGTCATTCGGTCGTCGCTGACAACTGCCCCTTCGGCGCCGCCGCACAAACACACCCAGTGCTCTGCGCCGTTGATCGCGGACTCATCACCGGCATGCTTGAGGGCATGGGGGCACCGCGCACCAACGTGACGTTGACCTCCAAAGCGCGAGGTGACGACGACTGTCGGATCACGGCCTAAGCGAGACGCCACACCGGTTGCGAAGATTTAACGTGTAACGGCGACGAATCGTCAACCTCGCCCGCAGGGTTCATCTAACGTACGGCGGTGCCCTCAAACGTGACCTTCGCGCAAATCTTCCGCCACTGGGGACGACTCGGCATCCTCGGATTTGGTGGCCCACCCGCGCACATCGCCATGCTGCGCACGCTCTGTGTGGTCGACCACCAATGGCTCTCGGCGGACGAATTCGAACACGCCATTGCGACCACGGGCATGTTGCCGGGGCCGGCATCGACGCAGCTCGCCATCTACTGCGCCTGGCGGTTACGGGGCTGGCGTGGCGCCCTCCTTGGTGGCGTGTGCTTCATCGTTCCTGGTCTGATCATGATTGTTGCGCTCTCGGCCCTCTTCCTCGCCCATCACCCCTCGAAGTTTCTCCTTGGGGCGGCGCTCGGTTCAGGAGCAGTGGTGCCCGCAATTGCCCTCACCACTGCGGCACAGATGATGCCGGGAAGTGTGAAGCAGGTACGCGCGGACCGCGCCCGCCTGGCACGCTGGGGGTGTTACCTCGTCGCCGGTAGCGTCACGTCCATCGTCGCGGCCCAGTTCGTCGTCGTCACGTTGCTCGTCTGCGGACTTGTCGAAATCGTTAGTCGCCGGCCAGCCGCTCCTTCGGTGATGGCCGGAGGTCTCCTCGGCACGGCGCACGTTGCGGCTGTCGGTGGACTCGGGGCCCTCGCGTTAGTCGCCTTCAAAGTTGGTGCCCTCTCCTACGGTGGGGGCTTCGTCATTATTCCGCTCATGCAACACGACGTGGTGTCGGTCTACCACTGGATGACCGGCGTGCAGTTCTTGAACGTCGTGGCCCTCGGGCAAATTACCCCCGGACCCGTCGTGCTCACCACGGCCGCCGTTGGCTACGCCGTCCACGGCGTCGTGGGCAGCCTGATCGCCACGCTGGTGGCGTTCGGCCCCTCCTTCTTGTTCATCCTCGGAGGGGCACGTCACTTCGAAGCGCTACGCAACAACCCGACTGCAAAAGCCTTTCTGGCGGGCGCCGGGCCCAGCGTCATCGGAGCCATTGCCGGTTCGGCGCTGCCATTGGGGCTCTTGCTCGCCCACCTGTGGCAACTGCCCCTCTTGCTTGCGGCGGCGCTCTGGTTGGGCTGGAAAAAGGGCTCGAGTGTGTACCCTCTCGTACTCGCCGCGGCCCTCGGGGCGCTCAGCGCCACGTTCCTGCCGGTCTAACTCTTCACCCGCAGCGCACGAAGATAGGGTGCGGCAACGGCCCGTTGCACCTGACTCGGGTGCAAGGTCAAGAAAAGGCGAAACTGTTGTCGTGCGAGGGCCTCGTTGTGAGGAGTCACCGTCGCCACAATCGCGTAGTAGAGGTGGGTCGCCGGATCGTTCGGTCCGTAGTGCACGGCAGAGCGCAGGAGACTCAGGGCCTGGGCCACGACCGCCGACGAGCGTGACGCACTCCCCGCGGAGAAGTCCAGCCATCCCGTTTCGGTAAGGGCGACGGGGTTGTGAGGATCGAGCGTGAGCACCTTCGCGTAGGCGGCGAGGGCCGCGATGTCGTTCCCCGTTGACACGTCCGCTTGTCCTTCGTTCAACAGTTGCGAAATCTGTTGCGCACGGTTCACCACGACCCCGCCGGTTTGCGACGTACCGGCTTGGCGCAGGGAAACATTGATCCAAACGAGCCCCACCGCCGCGAACGCGAAACAACTGAGTGCGACCACGAGCCGTGAGGTGCGACGACGACGGACCTTCGCCACCGGTTCGGCGACCTTGGGGAGCGCTTCTCGAGCCCGACGAAGCGCCGCCTCCTCACGAGCAACAATGGCATCGAAGGTGGCCTCATCGAGTTCCCCCGCGTCGAACTCTCGATGTGCATCGGTGAGCGAGGCCTCCCGGAGAGCGATTTCGTCGCGCAGGCGTTGCGAGTTCATCGTCGCCTCAATCGAGCCACGATTGCCAAGGCGACAACCAGCAGTGCGAGGGGAGCTACCCACAACACAGTGGTCAGACCACCGTCGGGCGGCGTCAGGAGCACCGTTGGTCCATAGGCGCGCTCAATCGCGGTGAACACCTGGGTATCGGAGTCACCCGCACGCACCATGGCGGTAATTTGCGCCCGTACCGCCAATGAGCTCGCCGCGGTGCTCTGGGCCACGGAGAGATTGTCACAACTAGGGCACTTCACCAATGTCTCGAGGTGGGCCACTCGGGTCTGCCACGTGCTCGGCGCCGAGGGGGTCACGATGACCGAGCCAACGACCAGCACCAGGGCGAGACACCAGAAGCGAAACGACGAAAGCAAGGTCATGACACTCTCGAAACAATCGCGTTCAGTTGACCCTGCGAGGCTGGGCCCACCAGCGTCGCGACGACGCGTCCACTGCGGTCAATGACGAACGTGGTCGGCGGGGCGGTGACCCCGTAGTGGAAAGCAATGGCACCTTGTGGATCGGCGACGGAGGGGAACAGTGCGCCGTAGTAGCGGGCAAACGACCGTGCGGAGGCCACGGTGTCGTTGTAGACCACGCCAACAACCTTTACGTGCTGACCTCGATGCGCCCAGGCGAAGGAGGAGAGGTTCGGTGACTCCTGTTTGCACGGCGCACACCACGACGCCCAGAAATTGAGTACCACGATGTTTCCGCGCTCGTTGTGCAGCGAGACCCTCCCGCCGTCGATCGATGTCGCCGTGAAGTCAGGGGCCAGGGTGCCCAGCAGCGGCGAGTGCACCGCGGTGGCGTCAATGGGTGGTCGTGTCGCGAGGAGGAGCGTGAAGCCAATGACCAGCACGACGAGCACCAGCGCCACGAGGGCTATCGTCCGACGCCTCACGTGGTGGCCTCATCGCTCGAGCGGCGACGCCCGAGTGTCAGTGCACTCCCCAACCCAATGATCAACCCACCAATCCAGAGCCACGAGAGCAACGGTTCAACGGTGACGCCGAGTACGACCGCTCCCACCGGAACGTTGGTCTGCACTTGCGCTCCCGACGTCGAGCCTCCCTGCCCCACCGCGTCGAAGGTGATGTACACGTCGCGCAGAACGTTCGAAGAAATCGCGGGCGTCCCCACGGCCTGACTTCGTCCGTTGAACGTCGTAATAGCGGGTTGCAGGGGGGTGCCATCAACCGTTACGCGTACCAACGTTTGCTTCTCGAGAGCGGTTGTGCGCTGCGCAAAACCGCTGAAGCTGATCGTGTGACCATCGACCACGGTGCGTTGATGTGGCGACAACGTGACCTCCGTGCGTGACGTGTAGGAGGTCGAAACAACGATGCCGACCGCGAGAATGACGACACCGAGGTGCACCACCATGCCGGCCGTCGAGGGTGAGCGAAGTACCGACCATACGTCACCCCGACGACGCGCTGCGGTCACGTTGTTGGTTAGGGTTCTAAGTGCTGCTCCGGCCGCCGCGACGGCCAGGAACACCACCGCTAACACCGCGTAGTGACGGATTCCAGCGAGTTCGAGCAACACCACACTGGCCACGCAGACCCAGGCCGTGACGCGCGCGCGACGCCACAAGGTCGGGGCGTCAAAGCGTCGCCAACTGACCAGCGGAGCAATCCCCATTAGGGCGAGCAGAGCAATGCTCCCCGGAGCGGCCACCGCGGCAAAATAGGGCGTTCCGACGGTGACTTGGACACCATTGATCGCTTGGTAGAGCAATGGAAATGCGGTCCCGAGCAGTACGACAAGGGCGAAACCCACGAACAAAATGTTGTTCATGACAAAGAGCCCTTCACGGGAGAAGGGGCTGTCGACCCCTACGGCGGTGCGTAGTTCGTCGCCCCGCCAGGCAATAAGCCCGAGTCCGCTGATCAAACTGAGGCCGAAGAACCCGATAAGGACGGGGCCGAGGGTCGACGACGAAAACGCGTGCACGCTTTGGAGGACGCCCGACCTCGTAAAGAACGTGCCCAGTACCGTGAGCGAGAAGGTGCCCACGGCCAACGAGAGATTCCACACTCGAAACAGCCCTCTGCGGTCTTGCACGACGACGGAGTGAATGTAGGCCGTCGCCGTTAGCCACGGCAACAAGGCCGCGTTCTCCACGGGGTCCCACCCCCAAAAGCCGCCCCATCCGAGAACTTGGTAGCTCCACCACGACCCGAGCACGATACCCACACTGAGCGAACCCCAGGCCAGGACCGTCCATCGACGCTGCTCAATGGGCCACTGCTCGTGCACGCGACCGCTGAGCAGCATTGCCATCGCGAAGGCGAAGGGCACGGTGAATCCGACGAAGCCCGAATACAGCAGCGGTGGGTGAATGGCGACGAGGGGATTGTCTTGCAACAGGGCATTCGGACCAGCGCCCTGCAAGACGTGGACCGGATTGAGCAGGAAGGGATCGGCGGGCCCGACCATCAGGAGCAAGAAGAATCCCGCGACAATGAAAAGGACCATCGTCGCGTAGGCGACAACCATATCGGTTCGCTGACGACGGTAGTAAAACACCACCGCCACGACCAGTAGGCCCAGAATCAGTGACCACAGCAGCAGTGATCCCTCGAGGGCTGACCACATGCCGGTAATTGAGTAGAGCAACGGGGTAAAGGTCGCGTTGTTCTCCGCGACGTACGCCAGCGAGAAGTTATGACTAATCAGGGCGGTTTGCATGGCCCCTACGGCCACGACGATGCCAGCCAACGACACGAGCGCGGCGGGCATGGCGAAGGAACGACGTTGGCCTCGAGCGCACCGCAATTGATTAATTGCGCCTGCGACAGCCCCGACGAAGGCAATGTCGAGGCCGATTCGTCCAATCCAACTGAGTATCACCGAACGCTGCCGTTCTTGGCCTTCACGCGATTGGGATGCGCGGCGATGTAATTGGCCGAGTGTTTCACCAGTATTTGAGTACCCGCAAAGTGCATCGACCGTGCCGACACAAAATGACCAACGACGACGACCGGAATGTTGGCCTGAAACAACTGCGGCGGGGTGCCCGTCACGTTCACCGGCACGCGAGCCCCTTCGGATCCATCCATCACGAACGACGTGCCCACCGCGGTACGAGTGATGGTGCCCTTTTGCACAATCCCTTCAAGACGCACGGTATCCGTGCCGTAGTGCTGCTTCTGCGCGAGCACCTCATCGACGGTGACGAAGTAATTCAGATTGCGCAATAAACCCTGGCTGAGGAGGAGGCCGACGGCCCCGACGAGAACCACCAGAACGCCCACCGTTCGACCATTGCTCGAACGCTTGCGCGGTGCGGGGACGACGGGCGTCAGATCAACGCGGTCACCCTCGTCCACTGCGCCCCTTCCACCAGAGGGAGAGGCCGTAGAGGGCCGGGGCCCCGAAGGCGAAGATGTAGCCAGCGATGACGTAGTGCATTAGGCGCCTTCTCGTTGCCGCTCGACCACGGCCGCGGCGAGGTGCGATTGCATGGCTTGGTCACTGCGCACTTCGAGGCGATAGCGAGCTCGAAGGAGCCAGAAATACCAGAGGGTGAACGCGATGAAACTCAAGAGGAGTGTCCACAGCATCGAGCCGTGCACCGAGACCTTGCCCGATACCGTCAGGACCGTGGCGTTCTGGTGCAGGGACTTCCACCAGGTCACGGCGAAGTGGATAATTGGCACGTTCAAGGCGACCAAGATGCCGTACACGGCACTTCGGCGGGCCCGCGTCTGTGGATCATCGTTCGCCCGACGAAGCGCCAGATACCCGAGGGCCAAGACCAGCAAAATCGCCGTCGAGGTCAATCGAGCATCCCAGGCCCACCACACCCCCCAGGTGGGGCGACCCCAGATAGAGCCAGTAATGAGCGTCAACGCAATGAAGAGAACACTCACTTCCATCGCGCAGTAGGCCACTCGGTCCATGGTGTCGGAGCGCGTGCGCTTCCATAAGTACAGCGCGGAGGCAATGGTGGTCGTTCCAAATGATACGTAGAGAGCCACCCAGGCCAAGGCGGGGTGGACGTAGAGCATGCGAACCAGGTCGCCACCGCCGTCATGCATGGTGGCCTTTGGCGTCACCCAGAGACCGAGGATAACTGTCGCCACCAACGTCAAAAGAGTGAGCGGGCCGAGCAGCCGTTGCGTCACTTTATTCACTATTCCTCCAAGACCCCGTAGAGCAAAACGCCGATGGCCACGTAGCCCGCGAGGGCGACGAGGTCAATGACCCACCACTCCCACAGTGCTCCCCCGTGTAGGGCAGCGCTGAAGGAACGCTCACCCGCCACCAACAGTGGGGCAAAGGCCGGCAGGGCCAGGATGGGCAACAGCGTTGCCGGACCTTCGTTCCCTGCGGACAATGCTCCGTAGAGCGTACCAGCGCAGGCCATCGCACCAAGCGTGACGAGCACGCTCGGAACTGCGTGCACGGTCCCTATCAATGAGGTGTGCAAGACCACCACCGTGCCCGCAAGCAGCAGGGTCGCGCTAGCCCACAGTTCCAGGGTGAGGGCCATGGTTTTACCTAAAAAGACTCCCGCCGGATCGAGGCCGAGGGTGGCCACCGACTCGGCGGTGCCCACCGTTTGCTCCACCGCCTGAGAGCGATTGATCATCAAGAGTGCCACGAAGAGCGTGACGAGGTAGAAGAGCCCCGGCGCGGCTCGTGAGTGACCCGCGTCAGCGGGACCGAGGGCGAGGCCGCACAGCAGCAGGGCGAGCGCACCAAAGGGCACGACCTGCCACAACAGGACGCGACTGCGCATTTCAATGCGAAGGTCCTTACGAGTTACCAACCAGGCCGTGCGAATCACGACGCCTCCACGATGCGGCCACCGGCCATCACGACAATGTCGGGCTCGAGGGACGTCGACCGAAGTACGTCGTGGGCACTCATGACCACCGTGCCCCCACCGCGCTGCACGTCATCGAGGAGTTCGTCGAAAAACCGTCGCCCCTCGTCATCCAGCGACGCGTACGGCTCATCGAGGAGCCAAAGTTCGGCGCGCCGCACCAACAGCCAGGCGAGGCTCAACCGGCGGCGCTGTCCGGCGGAGAGGTCTTTCGTGCGAACGTCACTGCGGTGAGCGAGTCCGACCCGTTCCAGCGCGGGAGCAATCTCGTCGAGTGGGCGCTGTAGCGCGGTGGCGGCGAAGACTAAATTCTCCCGCACGCTGAGGTCTTGATAGAACGAACCGTCGTGCCCGAGCCAACCAACGCGGCGGCGAACCTCCGCATGTTGACTCACGAGGTCCACACCGAGCACCGTGGCGGCACCATGCGTTACCGAAAGGACGCCCGCCAGGAGCCGGAGCAGACTCGTCTTTCCCGATCCGTTCGCCCCCGTGACCACCGTCAACGAGCCCGTGGCGAGCGACAAACTAACGCCGCTCAAGAGTGGAAACTGCTGCTGCACCGCGACGACGTCGCGCAGTTCGGCCGCTGAGGGGGACATCGTCGCTACTTCGCGAGTGAGGCGAGGTCGGCCGCAACCATCATTTCAATCAATCCGTAAAAGTCCGTTTCGCAGCGCCAGCCCAGTTCTCGCTGGGCCTTCGACGCGTCACCCACCAGGAGGTCCACTTCAGCGGGACGGAGGAAGGCGGGGTCGGTAACGACGTAGTCCTCCCAGTTGAGGCCCGCGGCGGCAAAGGCGACCTCGCAGAGTTCGCGTACCGAGTGGGTCTCACCGGTGGCGATAACGAAGTCTTCGGGCGTGTCACGCTGCAGCATCAGCCACATGGCGCGGACGTAGTCGGCGGCGTATCCCCAATCTCGCTTCGCTTCAAGATTGCCCAGACGCAATTCCGTCGTGAGACCGTGTTTGATACGAGCCACACCGTGCGTGACTTTACGAGTCACGAACTCGAGGCCGCGACGGGGAGATTCGTGATTAAACAAGATGCCACTGCTGGCGTGCAGGTGGTAGCTCTCGCGATAGTTCACGGTGATCCAGTGGCCGTACACTTTGGCCACGCCGTAGGGTGAACGCGGATAGAAATCGGTGTCTTCGTTTTGCGGCACCGTCTTCACTCGACCAAACATTTCCGAGGAACTGGCCTGGTAGAAGCGGATCTCGGGGTCGACGGTTCGAATCGCGTCGAGCATCCGAGTAACGCCGAGCGCGGTGGTCTCACCAGTGAGCACGGGCTGGAGCCACGACGTCTGTACGAAGGACTGCGCGGCCAGGTTGTAGACCTCGTCCGGCTTTGATTCTTTGAGTACGTTGATGAGTGACACTTCATCCATCAAGTCGCCCGACAACAAGGTCAATTGGTCCTGGATGTGCCCAATGCGTTCGAAGTTTTCACTCGACGAGCGTCGCACGATGCCAAAGACCTCGTATCCCTCGGCCAACAGTAATTCGGCCAGGTACGAGCCATCTTGCCCCGTAATGCCCGTGATGAGTGCGCGCTTCGTCATTCGAGCCCTTTCCACTCCAGCGACCACGTCGGTCTCGCCTGAGGAGAAATCCTACTCGTGACGGGAAAAAGTCGTGAGTAGGGTGTCGTAATGGCCACAATCGCCATTGTTAGTTTTCGCCTCGGCGGTGATGACGGTGTCTCAATTGAGGCGGCTAAATGGATCGGCGCCTTGGCTCAACTCGGCCATTCCATTCGGACTATCGCTGGGGCCGGGCCGGTTGACGTCCTGCTGCCCGGGCTAGCCATTGACGCCGCCACGCCGCCCACACGTCACGATCTCAGCATGGCCCTCGAGGGCGTTGATCTCGTCATCGTCGAAAACCTCTTGTCGCTTCCCCTTAACGTGGCCGCTCGCGATGTGCTCGCCGCCGCGCTGCGCGGTCGTCCCGCCCTGCTCCACCATCACGACCTACCCTGGCAACGCGCCCACCTCGCCCACCTCGATGGTCCCTTCGACGACGAAGCGTGGACACACGTCACCATCAACGATCGCTCGCGACGGGAACTCGCCGAACGCGGCATTGTCGCGGAAGTACTACGCAACACCTTTGACTGTGATCCACCCCCCGGTCGGCGCGAGCAAACCCGAGCAATTCTCGACGTCGGCGAACGCCCACTCGCCCTCTGTCCCGTTCGCGCCATCGCCCGAAAGAACTTGCCCGGTGCCCTGCACCTCGCTGAGCAGCTGGGAGTCGCGCTGTGGCTCCTCGGTGGGGCCGAGGACGGGTATGAGGAGGAACTGTCGAAGCTCGCTCAGCGGGCTACAGTGCCCCTGCTACAGGGCAAGCCCGACGAGGTCACCATCCACGACGCCTACGCGGCCTGCGACCTGGTCATCATGGCCTCAACGTGGGAAGGGTTTGGCAACCCCGTCATCGAGTCAGTGACCCATCGACGACCGCTGGCCCTCTATCGCTACCCCGTCGCCCTCGAACTACTGGCGTTCGGGTTTTCCTTTTCCTCTCTGGATGATGTCGACGAGTTGCGTCGTGAGCTCATCGTGCCTGATGAAGCCCGACGCGAGGCCAATCTCGCGGTGGCGCGTGCCCATTTCTCGCTCGCCGAACTCCCGTGGGCACTCGAGCGACTCCTCCAGTGTCACTTTGGCCAACTCGACCTATAAAGTTTCCCGAATGGTTCTGCCCGACGAACGCCCAAACACCGTCGAACGACGCCAATACTTCCTAGACACCGCCAAGCGCGTTTTTGCTTCGAGCGGTTTCCAGTCGACCACGATGGAAGACATCGCGCGTGAGGCGGGCTTCACCAAGCCGATTCTCTACCAGCACTTCACGTCCAAGGGCACGCTCTATCACGAGATTGTCGCGGCCACCGGTGCCACTCTTATCAACCGCATGATGGAGGCCGTCTCGGCCAAGGTCCTTCCTCGAGAGAAAATCCTGGCCGCGTTCCACGTGTACTTCGACATGGTCGTCCACGACTCGGACGCCTTCCGCATCCTTTTCATGCACGAGCACGACGGTGAGACAGCGGCCGAATTGCGTGAAGTGGAAATGAATTTCGTCTCCTTCATTGTCCCCTACATCGACTCGGGTATGGACTACGAGCAACGTCGGCTCCTCGCGGCGGGCATCGTTGGCATGGCGGAAGGCTCCGCCATCTACTGGCTAATCCAGCAAGAACACCTCGGCTGGCCGACTCCACCGGAGGGCGAAGCCGAAACAATGGCGGCCCACTGCGCCACTTTGGCGTGGGGTGGACTGCGCGCCCTACTGCGCGACTAGCGAATCTTCAGGCCCGAAATACTTCGGGCGATGATGAGTCGCTGGATCTCACTCGTCCCCTCAAAGATGGTGTAAATCTTGGCGTCACGGTGCCACTGTTCCACGGGGCAGTCGCGGGTGTAGCCGAAGCCCC
Organism: uncultured Actinomycetes bacterium; assembly: GCA_903825765.1. Classification (GTDB taxonomy): domain Bacteria; phylum Actinomycetota; class Acidimicrobiia; order Acidimicrobiales; family RAAP-2; genus RAAP-2. The sequence continues at coordinate 32,407 of CAIKBU010000091.1, forward strand.
CGACAATCTGAATGGCCTTGTCAGTCACGCTGACGGCAGCCTCGCTCGCCGCCAGTTTCGCCATTGAGCCTTCGCCCTTGGTAAACGGAAGTCGTTGCGCGGCCATCCACGCCGCTCGCCAGACGAGTAGCCGAGCGCTCTCAATAGAAATCGCCATATCGGCCAGGGCGAATGCGATGGACTGGTTCTCAATAATTGGCCGACCGAATTGGACGCGCTCCTTGGCGTGGTCCAACGCGTACTCGTACGCCGCGCGGGCAATACCGAGGGCCTGGGCGCCAACGGCGGGACGCGAGAGTTCAAACGTCGCCATGGCCGCTTGCTGGGAGGAGCGGACCCCCTCTCGAGCTCGCGCGAAGCGTTCGTCGAGTTGCTCTTTGCCGCCGAGCAGTAAGTGACCCGGCACCCGGCACCCCTCGAGCACGACCTCAGCGGTGTGACTTGCGCGAATGCCCATCTTTTGAAACTTCCTACCCATGCGGAGTCCGGGCGTACCCGCCGGAACGACGAAGGAGGCCTGCCCACGCGAACCCAACGACGGATCAACAGTGGCCACGACGACGTGGACGGCGGCGATACCACCGTTCGTGATCCACGTCTTGGTGCCATCGAGCACCCACTCGTCGGTCGCTTCGTCGTACCCGGCGCGCGTTCGTAGCGACGACACGTCGCTCCCGGCGTCCGCTTCGGAGACACAGAACGCCGCGACCTGCGGGTCACTCGGCGTGCCGAAGCAGGCGGGAATCCACTCCATTTGTTGTTCGGGGGTTCCCGCGGCCAGCAGTCCCGCAACGGCGAGCGTCGAGCCCATAATGCTCATACACAGACCGGCGTCACCCCACGCCAGTTCCTCGAGGGCAACCATGAGTGTCAGCCCCGTCGGGTCGGCGTAGGCGTTGGCGAAGAAATCAAAACTGTAAATACCAGTGTCGGCCGCGGCACGAATGAACGACCAGGGGGTTTCTTCTCGTTCATCCCATTCGTGCGCGATAGGTCGCATCGCCGACACGGCGAAGCCGTGGACCCACTCTTGGATGGTGCGCTGTTCGTCGTTCAGCGACATTGAAAATGATTCCACCGGTCCACCTCACCTGTTCGTACTAGTGAACTTACAGCGTTGGAGAAATGGAAAGAGCCGCTGCCCGAAGGCAACGGCTCTTTTCAAATTCGAATGAATGGTTAGTTCAGGACGACGCGCTTGGCGAGTGGGCCACGGTCACCGGGCTCCACATCAAACTCGACCGACTGACCCTCGACGAGTGTCTTGCGACCCTCACCCTGGATCTCCGAGTAGTGAACAAAGACGTCTGGCTGGCCATCGCAAGCGATGAAGCCCCAACCCTTCTCGTCATTGAACCACTTAACGGTTCCTACAGCCACTGGGGCCTCCTTGTTTCTTTGCAACCGACAATTCGCCGGCTCCGGAGGGAACCACAACGGCAACCTCTCCCCTAACCATAGATGCTGGCGCTGAAATTACCAAATCAATTCACGGGCGTCGGATGAGGGTTCCCGTGGGACTGTCCTCCACAATCCAGCCCTCGGCGACCAAAACGTCTCGCAGTCGGTCCGCTTCAGCCCAATTTTTGCTCCCACGAGCCTCATCACGGGCATCCACCAGGGCCTGCGTGTCGTCGTCACTAACGTCGGCGGCGCCGTCGACGGCGAGACCCAGGCTGGCGAAAAGTACAGCAATTGTCTGGGCGAGGGACTGCGCCGCATCGTCATCGCCCCCGTCCGCAAGGGCGTTGGCGATTGAGAGGGCCTCGAAGAGTTCCGCGACGGCCACGGGCGTATTGAGATCGTCGTCGAGCACGTCGGCGACGCGGTTCACCAGGTCCTGACTGGCCCCAGCGAAGGAAAACTCGTCACGTCGCACAAATGAAGATCCCGCCAAGGCGGGCAAGTTGAAGCGTCTCGCCAGCGCGTCGAGGCGAGCGAGGCCACGCTCGGCGTCGGCAATGGTCGTTGGCGACACTTCGATTGGCGAGCGGTAGTGGGAGCGAAGAACGAGGAGGCGGTACGCGCGAGCGTCGGTGCGCTCGAGCATGTCAGTGAGCGAGGTGAAGTTCCCGAGGGACTTACTCATTTTCTGGTCACCGACCATTACCCACCCATTGTGGCCCCAGTGTTGCGCGAACGGTCGATTCGCAGCAACCGCCTGAGCTCGCTCATTTTCGTGGTGGGGAAACTTAAGATCAAAGCCGCCGCAGTGCAGGTCGAAGCCGTCGCCGAGGAGATCGAGTGACATCACGACGCATTCGGTGTGCCAGCCCGGACGCCCATCACCAAAGGGAGCGGGCCAGAAAGGTTCGTTGGGCTTGGCGAACTTCCACAGAGCAAAGTCGAGTGGCGAACGCTTTTCGTCATTCGTCTCAATGCGTGCACCGGCCCGCAGTGACTCGAGTGGCTGTCCGGCGAGGAGACCGTAGTCGGGCACCCGCCGCACGTCGAAGTAGAGACCGTCACTGGTGACGTAGGCAACGTCATCGGCCAAGAACTGCGCAATGAGGGCCACCATACCCTCGACGTACGCGGTCGCGTGGGGCACGTCATCGGGACGGGCCACGCCAATGGCGGCCATGGCCTTCCACCACTCGTCTTCGTAGGTCCCCGCCACCGCGGACTCCGTGGTGCCCTCTCGCGTCGCGCGGCCAATGATGTTGTCGTCAATGTCGGTGATGTTGGAGACAAAACGAACCGTCAGCCCCTGAAAGGTGAACCACCGTCGCGCCACGTCCCAGACGAGTGTGAAACGGCCGTGGCCGAGGTGCGGCAGATCGTAGACCGTGGGTCCGCACACGTACATCGAGAGGTGTCCTGGCTCGCGCAGAACGAGGGGGCGAATCTCACCGTGGACAGTGTCAAAGAGTCGTAGCACCCCTCAAACTTAGACAACGTGAGCCCCCCGCAATCGTCGTCGTTCTAAACTTCGTGACTATGACTGACACTGCCCCCCGCGCCATTCCCGACAAGCCGACGGTCGATGGCCTCGAGGCCGCTTGGATCGATCGTTGGGACGCCGAAGGCGTGTACACCTTTGATCGCACCGCCACTCGCGACCACGTCTTCTCCATCGACACGCCTCCGCCTACCGTGTCGGGTTCGCTGCACATCGGTCACGTCTTTAGTTACACTCACGCCGACGTGATTGCCCGCTACCAGCGCATGGCCGGCAAGCACGTGTTCTACCCGATGGGCTGGGACGACAACGGTCTCCCCACCGAACGTCGTGTCGAGAACTACTTCGGCGTCCGCTGCGACCCCTCGCTCCCCTACGACCCTGATTTCGTGGCCCCCGAGAAGCCCGCGGAGCAGAAGATTTCCATCTCACGGAAAAATTTCGTCGAGCTCTGTCACCAGTTGACGGCGGCCGACGAGGAGGTCTTCAAGGACCTCTGGCGCCACTTGGGCGTGTCCATTGACTGGTCACTCGAATACTCCACCATCTCCGCCCACGCGCAGGCCATTTCCCAGCGCGCCTTCCTTGACTTACTCGAGCGCGGCCAGGTCTACTCACAGGTAGCGCCGACGCTGTGGGACGTCGACTTCCGTACGGCGGTGTCCCAGGCCGAACTCGAAGATCGTGAGCGGCCTGGCAACTACCACCGCGTTTCGTTCCCCCTCGCCGACGGCAACGGGGCGATTGACATTGAGACGACGCGTCCCGAGCTGCTTCCATCCTGCGTTGCTCTCGTCGCCCACCCCGACGACCCTCGCTATCAGCCCTACTTCGGTCGACAGGTCGTCACGCCACTGTTCCACGTGCCGGTGCCCGTGCTCGCCCACGAACTCGCCGACCCGGAGAAGGGTTCGGGTATTGCCATGATTTGCACCTTCGGTGACACCACCGACGTGACCTGGTGGCGCGAACTACACCTCCCCACGCGCGCACTCATCGGCCGCGACGGCCGGTACCTGCCCGCCGACTTTTCGAGCGATCAGTTCCCGAGTACCAACCCTCAGTCGGCGCAGGACTTTTACGCGACGCTCGAGGGCAAAACCGTCAACCAGGTTCGCGCCGCGATTGTCGACTCCCTCCGCGACGCTGGATTCTTAATTGGTGAGTTGCGCCCCATTACGCACCCCGTCAAGTTCTACGAAAAGGGTGAACGTCCACTCGAAATCGTGACGTCGCGTCAATGGTTCGTACGCACTCTGGAACACCGCGACGAACTCTTGGCCCGTGGCGAACAGCTGCATTGGCACCCTGACTTCATGAAGCACCGCTTTAGCTCCTGGGTTGAAGGTCTCAATGTTGACTGGAACATTTCACGTCAGCGTTTCTTCGGCGTCCCCTTCCCGGCCTGGTACCCGATGGACGAACACGGCGACATTGTCTTCGATACGCCGCTTTTGCCCCGCCTCGACGAGCTCCCGATCGACCCCTCGAGCGACACTCCCGAGGGCTACCACGCCGATCAGCGCAATCAGCCCGGTGGTTTCGTGGGCGACCCCGACGTGATGGACACGTGGGCGACGAGTTCTCTCACGCCACAAATCGCCGGTCACTGGGGCACCGACCTCTTCGAGCGTGTCTTCCCAATGGACCTTCGCCCCCAGGCCCACGAAATTATTCGTACCTGGCTGTTCTCCACCGTCGTGCGGAGCCACTTCGCCCACGACTCGCTCCCCTTCACCAATGCGCTGATTTCGGGCTGGGTCCTCGACCCCGACCGCAAGAAAATGAGTAAGTCCGTTGGCAATGTCGTCACGCCAATGCCGTTGCTCCAGTCCCACGGGGCCGACGCCCTGCGCTACTGGGCCGCGTCGGGTCGCCCCGGCACCGACACCGCCATTGACGAAGCCCAGATGAAGAACGGTCGCCGTCTGGCCATCAAGATGCTGAACGCTTCCAAGTTTGCGCTGGGTCGGTTGGCCGATCACTCGCCCACCTCGGTCGCGGACGTCACCGTCGCTCTTGACCGTGACCTCCTCGCCCAGCTCGCGGGCGTCATTAACGAGGCCTCGGCGGCCTTTGCTCGCTTCGACTATGCCCGCGCCCTCGAGCGAACCGAGAGCTTCTTCTGGTCCTTCTGTGACAATTACGTCGAACTAGTTAAGACTCGCGCGTACCGCGACGAGGATGCCGCCAGTCGTTCAGCTCGGGCCACGCTGTCACTGACGCTCTCCGCACTACAGCGCCTGCTCGCCCCAGTGTTGCCGTTTGTCACTGAAGAGGTGTGGCGCTGGTGGCACGACGAGTCGGTGCACCGCGCGGCCTGGCCGACCATCGCTGAATTGGGCGATGCCCCAGCGGCGACCGGCGTCTACGAAGCAGTCAACGAGGTCATCGAGGCCGTGCGACGCGAGAAGAGCACCGCCAAGGTCTCGCAACGTCGGGCCGTGAGCGATCTCACGATTGCGGCACCGGCTGAATTCCTCGAGCGCGTTCGAAACGGCGCGGCGGACCTCATTGATGCCGGCGCAATTGAGGCAATCAACTACCACGAAGCGGAGTCGCTCAGCGTCACCGTAACCCTCGCCCCCGAGGCTGAGGCCTAACGCGTCAGTACCGACTGCGCGAAGGCCAGCGCCGCTCGCGTCGTCGCGGAGGTGCGCGGCGAGGCCGCGAAATCAAAGGCGTGCTGAGCGAGCGGCAGTTCGACGTAGTACAGCGGTGCCGTCGCGGTGGCTCGATACTTCTCAACGAAACTTCGAGCGACGTTGACATCGACCAACGTGTCGTTTCTGCCCTGGATGACGAGGAATGGCGGTGCGTCCGGATGGATCTGGTGCAGGGGAGAAATCGCTTCGAATCGTTCGGGGGTCTCGTCATACTGCGCGCCCAGCAGCCGTTGTTCGACCACGTACCGCAGCCCTTTGCCGCGTCCGCGCCAGTAGTACTCATCCCCGGTCATCTCGAGAACGCCGTAGAGGGAGATGCACCCCCGCACCGTTGAATCGCCCTCAACTCGCAACGAAGTGAGGGCCGCTAAGTGGCCGCCCGCCGACGTCCCCGCAACAACGATCTGCTGCGGGTCTCCACCGTACGCTCGCACGTGACGCCGAACCCACGTCAGCGCGCTCTCGACGTCGTCACCTTGTGCCGGCCAGCGGTTCTGTGGCGCGAGCCGGTAGTTCATCGTCACCACAATCCATCCCTGGGCGACGAACTCATGCAACATGGGTCGACTCTGGTCACGCTTGTTGCCAAATGCCCACGAGCCACCATGCACGTACAGCAGAACGGGGGCCCCGACGGGAGTGGTGGCCATGCGCCACACATCGAGTCGCTGTCGTGGATCCGGTCCGTAGACGACGTCATCACTACTGAGCAACCATGACGGAGCGTACGGAATCTGAAGGAACGTCCGCCACCACGAGGAAAAAACGTCGTCGGACATTCGTCCGACCACCAGCGGCACACTGCTCGTGGCCATTGCTATGCGCACGAGACGTCGCACTCGCAACTGCGCCACGACCAACATCGCGTTGGCCACCACGACGACTACCGACAGACCGAGAATCAGTGCGCTGATCATTGACCCACGTGGCCAACCCCACCACCACAAGAGGCCCAGACTCAGGCCCTGCACGACGATGGCGTGAAGTGGCAACTCACCCGCGGCCCATCCCACCGGAAACGCCACCAGCCGCAACGGCCAACGATTGGAGGGCCGTAACCCGGTCACCGCCGCAAGCAGTAACCACAAGGTCATCAGAACAATGACGTACTTCATGAGATGAGCGCCCCGAGGAAGTCAGCAACCACCATTAGTGCGATGGCGGATCAATAATCACGAAGTCGACGTCGCGTGGGCGACCTTTCAGGGCGCGAACAATCATGACCACCGTGATCAGGCCGAAAAATTCACAGGTGCCAATGACCAGCCAACCAATGGTGTCGAGGAAGACACCAACCACGAATCCATGAAGGATGCCGTGTCGCACCATCGACGCCACGAGGAGTGGAAGCCACGCGAATAGCCAACTGACGAATGGGGCAAAAAATACCACGCCCACGCGCCCACGCCACCCGAGCCAGAGACCAAAAACCGTCGTGGCGGCGAGAGCGAGCGCAAAACCATTGGCGTGCTGTGACCCACCGCTCTCGCACATCACGAGCGCAACCGCAACGGCGAGCGACCACACCACCATCGGCACGGTCACGCTCGCCTTCGCTCGCTGACCGACGTTGTCAAAGGTACCCATGCTCACAAAGTACCCGTTCCCCACTACGCTCGCTACGTGGCAAACGGCATACTTGCACTCTTAGGCTCGGGCGAAACTGGACCCGGAATGACGAAGGTGCACCGCGGACTCTTTCAGCGTCTTGACGATGTTCGCGCAGTCAACCTCAATACCCCTTACGGTTTCCAGGAAAACGTTGCCCAGATGTCCGAGAAGCTCGTTAGTTACTTCGACACCTCGCTGCAGGTCGGTGTGAGTGATCTCAAGTTGGCTTCCTACGCCACCGCCACCGACGACGAGCGACGAGATTTCAAGCGGGCCGTCGCCGCCGCATCGTTTGTCTTCGCCGGTCCGGGCTCGCCGTCGTACGCGCTCAACCAGTGGAGCCCCCTCGAGCTTCGCGTCGATCTCACGACGACGCTGGCCAACGGTGGTGTGGTGTGTTTCAGTTCGGCCGCCGCTCTTACGTTGGGTGCCTTTACACCCCCCGTCTACGAAATCTATAAGGCCGGCACCGGCTTGGCCTGGCTACCTGGCATCGATCTCATGGCCACGATCGGACTTTCCTGTGTCGTGCTCCCGCACTACAACAACGCTGAAGGTGGCACCTACGACACCAGCCGTTGCTACATCGGTGAACGACGCCTACGGCTACTCGAGGCCACGTTGCCCCTCGGCGTCTCCATTCTCGGTATTGACGAACACACGGCGGCAATCATTGACCTAGAAGCCCAGACTCTCACGGTCCAGGGCAAAGGCGATGTCCATTGGCGGAGCAACGGTTCGGTAAGCGACTTCGCCACCGGCACCACCATTGCGTTGAGTGAACTCGGCGCCAACGCGCAGGCGCTTACCGCGCTCGCCCCGGTCCAGGTCACCGCACCGGTACAGCACAGTGCCGACGAGGAACACGCCCGCCAACAGCGCGATCAAGCATTGGTGGCCTCACTCGACAGCGTGCGGGCAAAGGCCCGCGCCGAGGGCCAGTACGACATCGCCGACGCCATTCGTGACGCGCTCGCCACCTTCGGCGTCACCGTGCGTGACGGCGCTGTTTCGAAGAACTAGGAAGCCACCGCACAGCGGTTCGGCCCCAGCTCCATTTCAGCTGCGTCGCTCGAGAGGTCCTCGTCACCCGCATTGATCCGCACGATGCGCTGGTAGTTCGGCGGGCGGTCCTTTACATTCTTGAGCGCCCAGTCGATGAATGCCGTCTCGTCCAGGAACAGTGCGGGGAGTGTTGTCCGGAGTTCACCCAAGGTACGCGTGACCAACTCACCGGCACGTACTTGTACGACGGTGCCGTAATGCGCGGGGAAGACGAGTGCCTCCGACGACAGCGGCAAAATACGCTCATGCAGACTTCGGTAGAGATTGTGCGCGAACGACTCGGCGTGATCAGCCAAGTCGGGTCGACCGACGCTCTCGAGGAAAAGGGTGTCGCCAGTGAAGATGGCTTCGTTGCCGAGTTGGTACATCGTCGATCCCTCGGTGTGACCAGGCACGCTCACCGCAGAGACGGTCAGACCGACGTTGTCGGTGAGGTCAAGGCGTTGACCATCTCGTAGTGGCGTGAAGGCAAAGCCGAACGGATCGGCGTCACTCAAGAGCAGCTCGCCACCCGCACGCTCGACGAGGGCCCGAGCTCCCGAGAGGTGGTCGGCGTGAAGATGGGTATCGAGGACGTAGGTAATCTGCCATCCGTGGTCGGCGGCGAGAGAGGCGTAGAGTTCAACGTTCAACGAAGGGTCGATAACGATCGCACGGTCACCGGCGCCAATCACGTAGGACAAGCACCCCTTACCCCGACGGCGAATCTGCAGCACCGTCGCGCCAGCGATGAGCCGCTCGACAACCTCGTAGGTCGAGGCCCACGCGCCCATGCCTCCGTCCAGCACCTCCGAGTCAATGCCCGCGGCCGCGAGAATTTCCGCGCCCGCTTGCGCCCGCATGCCCTTGGCACAGATCACGACAATGCGCTGGTCCGTTGGCACCTTGCTCAGGTGTTCGCTCAGACCACCCAGTGGAATATTGACAACTCCTTCAATGGACCAGTCCGCAACTTCGTCGGGCTCGCGCACGTCGAGCAAAAAGGGGCGCTCGGGTGAGTCAAGAAGGGGCACCAACTCGTTGGTCGAAAGATGGGAAATCGTCCCTGTTGTGGTCATGAAAGTAGTCTAGGGCGATGGTTTGCGACACCCGCTGACCCTCTACACCGAAACGAGTTTCGCATGGTTACTGCCCTCGACGCCCACCAACTCATCGCGAACGGGGCACTCCTTCTCGACGTCCGTGAGGACGACGAATTCGCGGCTGGCCGCAGCGCTGACGCACGTCAGATTGCGCTTGCCTCGTTACCCGACCACCTGTCGTCACTCGACGTGAATCGCCCAATCGTCTGCGTCTGCCGCTCGGGTGGCCGCTCGGCTCGTGCGACGGAGTTCCTCATCGAACACGGTTTTTCTGCCGTCAATCTTGAGGGTGGCATGACGGCGTGGCATGACGCCGGCCTCGAAATGATTGCTGACAACGGTGACCCAATCGTTGCCTAAGGTCGGACGAACCGGTCCAGTAACGGCTATTGCGGCCGCCATTCGAACGAGGCGTTTGCTCGCCCGTGACGTCGTCACGCTCTCGCTCAGCGCCCTCGAGGCCAGTCGTGCGACACTGAACCCGTGGAGCGAACTCGATGCCACCCAGGCGCTCGCCGCGGCGGACGCCATTGACGAGCGCCGGGTACCGCTCGGCCCATTGTCTGGTGCACCGCTGCTTATCAAAGACAGTGAGCACTGGGCGGGCCACGCCACCCGTCACGGATCACTCGTCACTTCCTCAAAAGCGGCCACTGAGACCTCCCTCTCACCATCGCGTCTCATTGACGCGGGCGCCATCGCCGTTGGCAAATCGACGTTGCCCGAATTTGCGATCGAGGGCTTTACCGCGAATCGACTGACCGGCGTTACTCGTAACCCGTGGGGCGTGGCGTACTCCCCCGGTGGTTCGAGTGGTGGCGCTGGTGCTGCGCTGGCCGCCGGTGCCGTGGCCATTGCCACCGCCACTGATGGAGGTGGTTCGGTGCGAATTCCTGCCGCTCTCTGCGGTCTGCTCGGGCTGAAACCAACCAATGGCAGCGTCGGGCGCTGGCCCGCGCACGACTGGATTGACTACTCCACCGACGGTGTCCTGGCGACGTCGAGCGACGACCTTCGCCTGCTCTACGAGATTCAACGTGGCCCCGTGGCCGGCGATCCAACGGCGCCGACAATCGCGATGCTCGACGCCGTGCGTCCACCCGATGCCCCAACTCGACTTTGCGCTGCGTACCGAACTTCCGACCTGGGTCCGCTCGCGACCTCCGTGGCGAGCGCCTTCGAAGACGCCGTTGCGGCCTTCGCCGATTTACTCAATCTTCCCGTTACCTGGGTAGAACCGGGCAGCCTCTTTGGCGAGGATGACCCAGACCTGGATTGGTTTACGGTGGCGACCGCTGAGCACGTGGCGTCGCTTGGACGCGACTTTGTCGACGAGCACTTTGACGACTTCGCCATTGCCACGCAGGCGTTCTTCGAGGTTGGTCGACGGGTCACCCTTGATGAGTACCTGGCAGCTCGCCGACGCCGATTCACCTACGTCCGCCAGTTCGACGAATTCCTCGGCGCCGACACCGTGTTACTCACTCCGACGGTGGCCAGCCCCGGGTGGCTGGCCGATGGTCGGCTCGATGAGTCAACCCCCCTCGGCGGATTACCGCCCGAGGTCTACTCGACGGCCCTCCAAAACGTCACGGGGAATCCAGCCCTGTCGGTACCCTTCGGCCACCTTGCCAATGGGCTGCCCTTCGGTCTCCAAATAACGGCGCCGCGTTACTTCGACGCCCAACTCCTCACCCTGGCCGATCGGTGGCAGATCGCCTACCCGTGGCAACGGAGTGCGCCCGGCTTTACGTCCCTCGACGTGGCACTGGGCCTCTAGTTCGGCACGAAGCTGAACGTTGCGGCGAAGTTCTGGCCGCTCCCAATCTGCGTTTCGGTCACGAAGACCGTCGTGATATTGATTGGTGGCTGGGTGCCACGGACGACCTGACAGGTGTACGACACGATCCCCTGCACGGTGGACGTCGCCACGCAGTGCGCGCTGTACTCACTCGCTTTCGCGCCGATCTGAAAGTTCGTAGTGAAGTACCGCATGGCACCCGACGCCACCGCCGACAGCGGTGGGGTCGCAACACTGCCGCGACCGGACGTCAGCACCACCAGTCCCCCCGCAATAAGGAGCGCGGTGACGAACATGAAGAGACTGAAGAACAAGAAGGGTGAGCGGCGGCGAAGCGACGTCACTGAAGCACGAACGGAGGTTGAGGAGTCGGTTACAGATTCCAGTGTGCCACACAGTGTTTTGGGCCATGTCACACCGAGTGGACACAATAGAGTTCGTCGTCTCGCGATGGCACCGTCGCTCGGTGGCTACCACGAGAAGTCGTTTTAGTGTTCTCGTTTAACGACAAGGAGGTTCTTTCGCTTCCCTCGAGTAACCGTCACCGCCGTTGACTGTTCGTAGTCATGGGGCGGAGTGGGACTCGACGTCCGTGAGGCGAAAATTCCGAGCAGTGCCCAACAAGAAGGGATCACAACTATGACCACCCCCATTACCCACATCTATTTTCTCCTCGACCGTTCTGGTTCGATGGAGTCCATGCGCGACGACGTCATCGGCGGCTTCAACGCGTTTCTCCGAGAGCAGGTCGCCGATGGCCGTGACGCCGTGATGACGCTGGTGCAGTTCGACTCCGGTAACAGCCACGAAGTGCTTGTCGACGCTGCACCACTCGAAACGGTTTCCCCACTCACCAGGGGAACCTTCGAACCACGCGGCGGCACACCCCTGTTCGACGCCATGGGAACACTCATTATCGAAGCCTCCCGCCGCGCTGAAGTCGAGGATGGTCGCGAGACTGTCATTTTCGTCACGTTCACCGACGGAGAGGAGAACGCCAGTAGCGAATTTTCGAAGGACAAGGTCTTCCTTCTCGTCGACGAGCGCACGAAGAAGGGGTGGACGTTCGTCTACCTCGGCGCGAACCAGGACTCCTATCGTGAGGGCGGTCGCGTTGGTTTCAGCGCCGACTCGATCCAAAACTTCGAGGCGTCAGCGGACGGAACCGCGATGGCCTTCATGTCGCTCAGTAAGGGCATGATGAAGGAACGTGGCAAGGTGCGCGCCATGATGGAGCGCGACGTGGCCAATTTCTTCGAAGGTGACAAGGAGGCCGAAACTGACCTCCGCGGCAAGCCCTAGTCCTCGCCTACCGACGTCGACCCACCCAGGACGACCTGGAGCCAGGGGCCAAGTGGCGTCAACGCGGCGAGACCACCGCGGACTTTGATTCGACCATCGCGCAAGGCAGTGGCGCTCTCGAGAGTGCCACTGCTGAGCGCGAGGGCATCCTCATACGAGAGGAGCACGACGACTGACGCCTCATCTCGATGTGTCGCGTCAAGTGTCACGCCAGTCGGGGACACCGTCAACGTCAACGCTGATGCCATCGACGTTGGTACGTCGGTCATCGAAATCATTATCGTGCGTTCGACCGTCTCCGCGCCCGGTGGCGGACTTAGGGCCAGTTGCTCCCCCGCCTGACTGAACCACTCAGGTGAGAGGAATGACGCCATTTAGGGTGCGGGTTGGACAGCGGCAGCCGCGGTCGACACTTTCGTCTTCCGACGAATCTTGCGACCCAGCCACGCCACGGGATCGTAGTGAGCGTCCACCACTCGCTCCTTCAGCGGAATAATGGCGTTGTCCGTGATGTGGATACCCTCGGGACAGACTTCCGTGCAGCACTTGGTGATGTTGCAGTAGCCCAGTCCAGCGTCTTCACGAATGAAATCGCGACGGTCGTTGGTGTCGAGGGGGTGCATTTCCAGTTCGGCGTAGCGGATAAAGAAGCGTGGACCGGCGTAGTTCAGCTTGTTGTCCTCGTGGTCGCGAATGACGTGACAGACGTCCTGACACATGAAGCACTCAATGCACTTACGGAATTCCTGACCGCGCTCGACGTCCTCTTGGAACATGCGGTAGCCACCCTCGGGCATCGGTGGTGGTAACAGAGCGGGGACCTTTTCCGCCATCCGGTAGTTGAACGAGACGTCCGTCACCAGGTCGCGAATAATCGGGAACGTCTTCATTGGCGTCACGGTGACGGGGCCCTCGGGGAGTTGGTCCATACGCGTCATGCACATCAGACGAGGCTTCCCGTTGATTTCCGCGGCGCAGGATCCACACTTGCCCGCCTTACAGTTCCAGCGGCACGCTAAGTCGGGGGCTTCGGTCGCCTGGATACGGTGAATCAGGTCGAGGACCACTTCACCTTCGTTTTGCGTCGTGGTGTAGTTCTCGAAGTCCCCACCACTCGCATCACCTCGCCACACGCGCAGTGTTACGTCAGTCATTACTTTGCCTCCTCGAGCAGCGCCTTAAGTTCGGCAGGAATTGGAAGAAGGGGTGACTCGGCCGTGGTGATGGGGCTGTCCCAGTTGCCACCGTCACTCGAGTGCGCCAGGTTGAAGGTACCAAAGTGGTCATCGGCCTTCGGGAAGTCCTCACGAGTGTGTCCACCGCGAGATTCTTTGCGCAAGTTCGCACCGAGGGCCACGCACTTCGACACCGTCAGCATTGCGGGCAGGTCTGTCGCCAGGTTCCAGCCCGGGTTGTACGCCCGTCCACCCTTGACCTTGATGTTCTTCACTCGCTCAGTGAAGACGTCGAGCTGGGCGATGGCGTCAACCAGTTCGCTCTCGGTGCGGATAATGCCGACGTTAGCCTGCATCATTTCCTGGAGGTCGCGCTGGATGTCGTACGGGTTCTCACCGTCTTCCTTTTCGAACGGGGCCAGGGCCCCGGCAATGGCCTCTTCTACTTCGGCCATGTTCATCGTGTGGGCAACTGCGCCAGCCTCGATGTACTCCACCGCACCCATACCGGCACGGCGGCCGAAGACGATCAGGTCGGAAAGGGAGTTTCCACCCAAGCGGTTGGCGCCGTGCATACCACCGGCGACTTCACCGGCGGCGAAGAGACCCGGTACTGACGTGGCGGCCGTTTCGGCATCGACCTTGACGCCACCCATGATGTAGTGGTTGGTCGGTCCGATTTCCATCGATTCCTTCGTGATGTCCACACCGGCAAGTTCCATGAACTGGTGGTACATCGAAGGCAGACGGCGACGAATGAATTCCGCCGAGCGGCGCGAACCGATGTCCAGATAGACACCACCGTGGGGGCTACCGCGACCGGCCTTGACTTCAGCGTTGATGGCGCGTGCGACTTCGTCACGAGGCAGCAACTCTGGCGGGCGGCGACCGGCGGTGTGGTCGTCGTACCACTTGTCGGCTTCTTCTTCCGACTCGGCCGTCTCGGCGCGGAACATCGGGGCGACGTAGTTGAACATGAATCGTTCGCCGAGGCTGTTGCGCAACACACCACCGTCACCACGAACACCTTCGGTGACCAGGAGGCCGCGAACGGAGAGCGGCCACACCATACCCGTCGGGTGGAACTGAATGCACTCCATGTCGATCAGCTCAGCGCCGGCCCAGAGAGCCATCGCGTGACCGTCACCGGTACCTTCCCACGAGTTCGACGTGAACTTCCACGACTTACCCGAACCTCCGGTCGCCAGAATGATGGCCTTCGCGCCAAACGTGAGGAACTCTCCCGTGGGACGGTCGTAGGCGACACAGCCCGCGATGCGGCCCTCGGTGTCGTGCACGAGCTTCAAGACCTTGCACTCCATGAAGACATCGGTCCCCATAGAGACCACCTTCTGCTGAAGGGTACGAATCAGTTCCAGACCCGTACGGTCACCAACGTGCGCCAAACGGGCGTACTTGTGACCGCCGAAGTCACGCTGCAGGATCTTTCCATCCTTCGTGCGGTCGAACAAAGCGCCCCACTGCTCAAGCTCGAGGACTCGCTGCGGCGCTTCCTTGGCGTGGAGTTCGGCCATGCGGTAGTTGTTGAGGTACTTACCACCACGCATGGTGTCGCGGAAGTGGACCATCCAGTTGTCCTCGGCGTAGACGTTGCCCAGGGCAGCGGCCATACCGCCTTCGGCCATCACGGTGTGTGCCTTACCGAGCAGTGACTTGGTGATCAGGGCAACTCGCAGGCCCTTCTGCTTGGCCTCGATGGCGGCACGAAGCCCGGCGCCACCGGCGCCGATAATGAGTACGTCGTAATCGTGGTGCGCATTCGTCACGGTCATTCCTTAGAAGATGTGGTAGTTAGTGATGGCGCCGGAGGCGACGAGACGTACGTAGACGTCCGTCAACGCGACAAAGACAAGTGAGGCCCACGCGAAGTTCATGTGCTTCGCGTTCAATGGCGTCACGAACTTCCAGAGGCGGAAACGGATGGGGGCCTTCGAGAAGCTCTTCAGGTTGCCACCACAGAGGTGACGACAGGCGTGGCACGACAATGAATAGAGCCACAACAAGGTCGCGTTCACGCAGAGGACCACGGTACCGACCGTCACACCGAAGCCCGAACCAGGAAGATCAAAGGCACGGATAGCGTCGTAGGTAAGCAGCGCGTTGAAGACGAGACCAGCGTAAAAGAAGTAGCGGTGCGCGTTCTGCATCAGAAGTGGGAATCGCGTCTCACCCGAGTAGCTCTCGTGCTTGTCCGACACGGCGCATGCGGGGGGTGACCACCAGAACGCGCGGTAGTAACTCCGGCGGTAGTAGTAGCACGTCATCCGAAATCCCAGGGGGAAGATCAAGATCAAGAATGCTGGCGATAAGGCCCAGTGGCTCACCGTGAACGCACCGAACTTCGCGCCAGCCACGCAACTGCTGGACAAGCAGGGAGAGTATAACGGGCTAATGAGACTGCCGGGTTCGTAGAAGTAGTTGTGCGGGTTGAAGGCCGACCAAGTCGCGTAGATAATGAAGGCCGTCAACACCGAAACGGTAATGACGGGCTGGAGCCACCACCGGTCCGTGCGCAAGGTGGCGACGTCGGGTCCACCGCGCGTCCCTCCCAGTACAACTTTGGCTGCATGTTCGGTTGTTGACACCACTGTCTCCTTCGTGCACCGCCGTCTCAGTCACGGCGATTTCGACGCTGTTCGATTCTATGGAACCCCTCCAAGGCCCGCCACGGCGGAGGCATGAAAATACTTTTACAACAACTTCCTCGTCGTTAGTGCGTGCCGCCTCGGCGACCCTCTCCAATACCACCGAGGAAGGCCCATCCGGCGAGAGCCAAGCCCGGTACCAGTAACCAGACACCAAACACCAACGCTAAGACGGTGAAGAAGGCACCCATTCCTAAGACGAAGGGAAAGATTGAGGAACCGGGGAAGGTGTCGATGACACCGGCGCCCTCGGCCTGCGTCGCGTTGGGATTGTCCTCCGGACGCTCCTTCATTCGACGGCTCCACCAGTAGTAGTAGCTACCGGGCAAGAAGCACAGCAACATACCCGCGAACATCATCACGCCACCGGCGTTTTCGAGGCTCCAGTTCCAATAGACCGCGCACATTGCTCCGAAAAACAAGCCGAGGAATAGCAGCATCTTGGCTTCTACCTTCATGCGTGTGCCTCAGTCTCAGCACCTACCACGTGGTCAGTACCGTGTTCGAGCGAGCGGTGCTCGGGGTGGTTGTAGTCCCACGTCGGGCGCTCAGAACGAATTTGTGGCAAGCGGTAGAAGTTGTGGTGCGGAGGTGGCGAGGTGGTGAACCACTCCAACGTCTGCGCATCCCAGGGGTTGTCCCCCGCCGGATACTTCTTCCAGGAGTAGCCAATATTGATGACGAACAAGATTGTCGAAACACCAATCATCAAGGCACCGAGGGTCGAGAGCTCATTGAGGTGCTGCCACTGCGGCTGCTCAGGATAGACCGCCATGCGTCGCGACATACCGTAGAGACCGAGGAGGTACTGCGGGAAGGTGAACACCTGACTTCCGAGGAAAAGGAACCAGAACTGTGCCTTGCCGAGCCGTTCGTCGAGGATGTAGCCCGTGATCTTGGGGCCCCAGTAAAAGAGACCGGCCATGGCACCAAGGACGAGCGCCATAACGACGGAGTGGAAGTGTGCGACGACAAAGTAGGTGTCGTGGGTAAAGAAGTCGAGCGGAGGGCTGGCCAAGTAGATGCCCGTAAGGCCACCGATGAGGAACGTGAAGAGAAACCCGAGCGACATCAACATCGCCGTCGAGAACCAAATCTGTCCGCGCCACATCGTGCCAATCCAGTTGAACATTTTGATACCCGTCGGCACGGCAATGAGCAGACTCATGATTGAGAAGAAGGGCAGCAGCACGACCCCCGTCGTGAACATGTGGTGTGCCCACACGCCCAAAGACAAGGCGGCAATGGTCAACGTGGCGAAAATCATGCCCTTGTAGCCAAAGACGGGCTTCTTCGAGAACACGGCAATAACTTCAGTAACCATACCGAACATCGGCAGGGCCAAGATGTACACCTCGGGGTGGCCCCAGAACCAGAAAATATGCTGCCAAAGGACAGGGACACCGCCACCCGTATTCGAGAAAATGTGCGTGCCGAAGTGTCGGTCGCAGTACAACATGATCAGACCGGCGGTCAGAACAGGGAATGCCAGGAGAATCAAAATACCGGTAACCAGCAAGTTCCAGGTGAAAATTGGCATACGGAACATCGTCATGCCCGGCGCGCGGAGGTAGAAAATCGTCGCGGTCAGATTCACGCCAGTGAAGATGGCCGAGAAACCGGTCAGCAACAGGCCACCAATCCAGAGGTCTGCGCCAGCACCCGGCGTGTTCAACGAGTTGGACAGCGGTGCGTAGCCCACCCAGCCGAAGTTGGCGGCGCCACCGGAGGTGAAGAAGCCCGACAGCATGGTAATTGAGCCGGTCAGGTAGAGCCAGTACGACAAGGCATTCAGTCGTGGAAAGGCCATGTCGGGGGCGCCAATCTGAATTGGCACGATGATGTTGGCCAGTGCACCGAACGCGAAAGGACCAACGAACAGGTAGATCATGACCGAGCCGTGCATAGTGAACAGTTCGTTGTACTGCGCGAGCGAGACCAGCGAACCGTTGGGTGAGGACAACTGGAGTCGGATGATTTCGGCGAAGAATCCACCGATTACCAGCATGAGCACGGAAGTGACGGTGTAGGAGAGCCCGATGATCTTATGGTCCGTCGTCGTCAACCACTTGACGATGCCCGTCGGACCATGGTGCTCGTCGCCATGGTGATCGTCGTGGTGTTGGGTGGGCGTTGGTGCAAGAACGTCAGTCATTTGTTACCTTCCGAACTTCGTATTTGCGGGCAGCGTGGGAACGCCGGTGGACAGCTGTTGCTGGAGCGACGCGGCGGCGGCCTTCGCCGCGGCCTCACCCTTCGGCGTATTGAACGTGGCCAGCCACTTTTGGTAGTCCGCTGGGCTCACCACCTTGACGCGAAAGTACATGTAGGAGTGGTAGAGGCCACAGAGCTGTGTGCACTGTCCGAAGAACGTGCCGGTGTTGGTGGCGCGGAAGGTGAACTGATTGGTGACGCCGGGTAGCGCGTAGCGAGAGAAGTTGAAGGCGTGGACGTAAAAACCGTGAATAACGTCGGTTGACGTCAGATTGACGTGGACGTTCTCGTTGGCGGGGATCACCATGACGGGTGACTGTGTGGTCTGTCCGTACACCACGGCATTGTGACCGGGGTACAGGAATTCCCAGCCCCACTGGAACGCGTTCACATTGACGATGACGTCCGTCTTGGGGTTCGCAACGACCTTATTCTCCACCACCAGCGTCGCGGCGAACAGTCCAATCACAATGAGGATTGGAATCACGGTGTAGATGATTTCCAGTGGCACGTTGTACTGCGTCTGCTTGGGAATCGCGTCACCCTTTTGACGGTGCATGACGATGCTCCACAACATGAGTGCGAGGGTCAGCCCACCGACAATCACGGCGCCAATAGAGAAACCTTGCCAGAGGTGGAATGTCGACTGCGACGACGTGGTGTCACCGGGTGAGGCGCCAAACCCGGGCACCGTGCAGCCCGAGAGAACGAGGGCGGCGAACGGAAGCGCGAGGACCCGTCGAGCGCGGCGAGACGCTCGCCCACGAGTACGGGCATCCCCAGAATTTCGGACTGATTTGAGCACGGTCTCACCTTAGCGACGTTCGATTTCGCGACCCAACTTGGGGAGGCATTTCAGCACTGATACTCCCTATGCACGGGCGCAATAGGACGTTTTAGTTACCTTCGTGGGGTTCTTCTACCGACTTCGGGTCAGCCGGCTTAATGGACTTCTCGAATTCTTTCTTGGCCGCGCCAAGGTTGCGCGCGAGTTTCGGCGCAAAACCTAAGACCACGAGCACAATCGCAACGATAATGAGGTCAGATCCCTCGAATGCACCTAGCAACATGACTGCTCTCCCTTGTCCATTAGAAATCTACCCGACCGCACGAAAAAGCCAGCCGTATCGCGCTTGAGTACGATACCCACTCGTGCCCTCGCTCGCCACCGCCACTTTTCGCCAGTCCCTCAGTGTGTCGTTCACTGTCGGCCTCTACGGCATCGCCTGTGGGGCGGCAAGTGTTGCCGCGGGTCTCTCGGTGCTCCAAACCTGCGCATTGTCGCTTCTCACGTTCACGGGTGCGAGTCAGTTCGCGGCGGTCGGCGTGGTTGGCGCCGGCGGCGGTGCCGCGGCCGCCATCGCAACCGCTGGGCTGCTCGGCACACGAAACGCCCTCTACGGACTACAGATGGCTCCTCGCCTGCAGCTCCGGGGGTGGCGTCGGATTCTGGCCGCCCACTGGACAATTGATGAATCGACCAACGTCGCGATCGCACAAGAGCCGGTGGGGCCAGCGGCCGTTACTGCCGGCTTCTGGCTCACCGGTGGTGGGGTCTACCTGTTCTGGAATATCTTCACGTTGGCGGGCGCTCTCGGTGCAAAATCGATTGGCTCGCCCTCAGCCTGGGGGCTCGACGCCGCAGTTCCGGCGGCCTTCCTCGGACTCCTATGGCCACGCCTCACCACTCGATCAACCCGCGGCATTGCCGTGGGCGCTGCTCTCTTCGCTCTCGGGGCCACGACCGCACTCCCCCCAGGTACGGCCATCATCGCGAGCGCCGTTGTTGCGGTGCTCGCCGGCTGGCGAGGTAACAAATGACACTTTGGATAGTGGTGCTTGGCACCAGTGCGGTCTGTTTCGCCACCAAAGTGGCGGGCTATCTGATTCCTGCGCGGTGGCTGCACCATGAACGGGTGCAGCGCATCAATGCCCTCATGCCCATCGTTCTACTCAGCGCCCTCGTCGCCGTGCAGAGCCTGACGTCGAAGACCCATCTGGTGATTGATCACCGCCTGGGCGGCATGGCCGTTGCCATCGGAGCCCTCATCGCCCGTGCGCCCTTTCCCGTCGTCGTGCTGAGTGCGGCGCTTACCTCGGCGCTTCTCGTTCACTGGCACTAAGGCGTTAGCGCCCCCGCCAGAGGGGCGCTCGCTTTTGCGCAAATGCCACGGCCCCCTCAAGGGCGTCCTCACTCGCCGCAATGCGCTCGAAGGCCGCTTTTGAGAGACGCCACCCCTCCACCTCAGAAACATCCATTGTGTCGCGGAGCACTTCTTTGGTTGTGCGCACCGCGAGCGGGGCGTTGGACGCAATGCGCGTGGCCAACGTGAGTGCCGCGGTGAGCACCTCGGCGCTGGGCACCACGTCATTAACGAGACCGAGCTCGTAGGCGCGCTGGGCAGTGATGGGGTCGCCCGAGAACGCCATTTGAGCGGCCACGGCCCGCGGTATTCGTCGTGGTAGCCGAAGCAGTCCCCCGGCACCAGCGAAGAGTCCCCGCTGTACTTCGGGGATGCCAAAGAGGGCGTGGTCGGCCGCAATTATGAGGTCACAACTGAGAAGTACTTCAAAACCACCCGCCAAGGCGGCGCCATTGGCGGCCCCGATGAGCGGCTTAGCGAACGGATGTTCCACCACGCCCGCGAAGCCGTGGGCGGTGAAGGGCATCTCACCTTGTGCGAACGCCTTCAGGTCCATGCCAGCCGAAAACGCCTTATCCTCGGCACCGGTGAGTACCGCGACACGGACCTGGTCGTCATTGTCCGCCGTCGTCAACGCCTCGTCGAGTCCCTGGGCAGTGGCCAGATTTATTGCGTTACGCGCCTGGGGACGATTTATCGTAATCACGGCGACGTGGCCGTGGGTCTCGTAAAGAACGGTCTCAGTCATGTTCCTCCTTAAGGCTCGTGGCGACAACCTACCCCAGCCACGTGGAAAACTCATGACGTGCGCCCCACCCCCGATCTCGTCGCGTCGTTGTGCGCTTACGCCGTCGAGGGTGGGCTCGATGGTCGCTACCAGCCGGCCACCATATTCAATCCCCTCATCGCCCTTGGTCGCCTGACGCCGCCCAGCGAGGCACTGTCGCTCTGGGATACCTACGAAGAAGTACTCACCGCCGCGGCAGCGGTCGGGGTTCGGAACATTCGACTCGAAGTTTCGTGGGCCCGCTTGGAACCTCATCGCGGTCAGATCAACGAGGCTGCTTTCGCGCGCTACCGATCCGTCATCGACGCCGCCCGAGCCCGTGGACTGACCATTGAGATTGCCGCGTGCGACGGGGCGTGGCCTTCGTGGCTCGGGATGGAGCCGCTGCTGTGGCCATGGACCCATCCCGTGGCCACAGCGCACCTCGCTCGCGTGGCCGGCGAATGCGACCAGGCCGATGGTGTTATTTTTCTCGCGCGGCCGGACCAGTTGGCGCAGGGCTACACCGACTCCAGCGGACCACCCTGGCGACGACGGGCGCACGAAGACGCCCTCGAGGTCACAGCGTCGTACCAACGAATTGTCCTCGAAGCCACCGCCGCGGGGTGGCTTCGCCCACTCTTTTCGTCTGATCAACCGGAACGAGCGCTTCTTGGTGGCGTCGGACCACTCGCTCGGTCCAACGCACTACTCCACCGAGTTAGTGGGGAGTGGCGTCCGACCGCTTCTTGATCTGGTGTCGAACAATAAGCGTCGTGACCACGGTCAAAATAAGTCCGAGGATGCCGTAACTGAAGAAATTGGCGTATTTTTCAATACGTGGCAGTTGCTTCCCGCCGAGGTAGCCGAGCGCGGTAAAGCCAGCACCCCAGACGAAACCACCGACGCTGTTCGCGATGAGGAACCGCGTGTAGTGCATGCGACTCATGCCGGCGAGCCCCGGCATCACGGCACGCAAAAAAGCACTGAAGCGAGCGAGAAAGACGTACGTGGCGCCTCGGCGCTGCAGCGCCACCATCGCCGAGTCGAGCTTGTCACGGTGCGGTCGCACCATGCCAATGTCGAGCAGCCTCGGTCCGAATTCGCGACCGACCACGTAGCCCACTGTGTCACCGATGATTGCCGCGGCGACCACGAGACCACCGAGCGCCACAATATTGACCCCGCCCTGGCTCGCGATTACGCCCGCCACGAGAACAGTCGTCTCACCCGGCAACACGAATCCCACGAAGAGAGCCGCTTCACCAAAGACGAGGAGGCCGACGACCACGTAGACCAAGGTCGCCGGGAGCTTATGTAATTCACCAATGAGGAATGAAACCAAGGAAGCATCAAGCATGCCCCTATCTTTATCGCTGCACCGCTCGACGACGGCATTCTTAGGAGCAATTCATTAAAAGCATGGGGGGCATCCTTAGAATGACGTCATGTCCAACTCCATGCCGTGGTCCCCACGATTCCCGAAACTATCGTGGACGCCCCCATTTCGCGCTTTCGCACTAAGTGAATGGGCCTTATTGCCACTGCGGGCATTCCTCGGTCTCACGTTCCTGTATGCGGGACTCCAGAAACTCGCGAACCCCAATTTCTTCAACGCGGCGTCCGGGATTTCGATTCAAAAGCAACTCAGTGGCGCAGCTCGCTTTAGCCCCATCCACGGTTTACTGCACGCCATGTTGCCCTACGCCGGCACCATCGGCCTCGTTGTGGCGTACGCCGAAATCGCCATTGGACTCGGAACCATTCTCGGCCTCTACGCTCGGACCGCCGCCTTCGGTGGCGCCCTTTTGTCCTTCAACCTCTTCCTCGCCGTGAGCTTTCACTCGTCGCCGTATTACACCGGCGCCGATATTGTCTTCTTCTTCGCGTGGCTTCCGTTGATGCTGGCCGGGGCGGGGCAACAGCTCTCACTCGACGGTTACCTAACGCGCATCGTCCGCACGAATCATCGCGTGGCCGGCCCCGACCTCGTGGCAATCCCCTTCGCCCAGGTGCAGCAACTCTGTGGCAACTTGGCCGGCTCGACGTGCCGTGCACTCTCCGGTGCGGCGTGTCGAAGTGACGCCTGCCCCGTTCTGCTGGGAACGAGCGCTCCGATCGCCACGCCCGTCACACTCGCCACCGTCGAGCGTCGGCGCGTGGTCCTGGGCGGGGCCACCGCGATGGCCGCCGGTACGGTCGCCCTTATCGTCGGTGGAGCCACGGCGGGTCTGGGTAAATTAATCGGTGGCGCGCCTGCTCCGACCGCCGCTCCGCCCAGTGGGAATACCACCACAACCACCACTGCGTCCGACACACCCGCTAAGGGCCACCTCATCGGTGCAGTTAGTGCCATCCCCGTCGGCGGGGCGGCGACGTTCACCATCCCCGCCACCGGCGATCCGGGCATTGTCTTTCACACGTCCCCCGGTATTTTTGTCGCGTACGACTCAGTATGTCCCCACGCTGGCTGTCAGGTTGGCTGGTCGAAGGGCGCTTCTCTCATGGTGTGCCCCTGCCACGGTTCGGCCTTCGAAGTCGCCACTGGCAACGTTGTAAACGGCCCGGCATCGCATGGACTCACTACCTTGACGGTTCTGGAGCACGCGGGCAACCTCTACTTGCAATAGGCGCGCCTGAACCCATTCCTCCAATCTGAACAGTCAACGCCTAGCGTTTTTCGCATTGGCCCATGAACGACGCCTTTTAGTAGTTGAAGGCGACGAAGCCAACGCGCAAGCGGTTTCGGATCAACTTCGTGACGCCGGGTTCCTCGTCGATATTCGCTGCGACGGACTCGCGGGCTTCGATGCCACGATGGACGGTAACTACGACGCCATCTTGCTCGACATCATGTTGCCCAAACGCAATGGTTTCTCGGTCCGCCTCGATTTCGGCGTCGATATCGCCACCGCTCACAAGTACTTTGAACAGTTCGTCCGCGAGGACTCGTCGCGTACTCGCTCGTCGGGTGGCACGAGTCTCGGACTCACGATTGTTGCCGACATCACCAGTCGCCACGGTGGCTCGGCGGCGTTCATCCCTACCGAGAGTGGCTCAACGATTCATCTACGCGTGCGCCGCTATCGAGTTATGTTCGAGAGTGAGCAGAAACTCTTTCACGTCTATGCCACCGCCGTAGCCACCGAGACCCGTCGCTGCGACCACGCGGTGACAGGGCACCAGCAGTGGCCAAGGATTGGCGTGATTGGCATTGCCCACCGCGCGTGCCGCCCGTGGCCGACCAATCGAGGCGGCAAGATCGGCGTAGGTAACGACCTGTCCGTACGGAATCGCCTCGAGGGCCCGCCAGCAGTCCATTTGAAATGCCGTGGCGGCGGTAGTGACCCGCGTCGGCGTGAACTGACGACGTTTTGAGGCGAAGTAGTCCACGAGTTCATTCGCGGTCTCAATCACGCGAGGTGGTGCCATTCGGGAGATTCGGCGCCCCACCATTTCATGCGGCATCAGAATGCGGTGCACGCCATGATCATCACCGAGGACACCCCAGCGGCCAACCGGCGAAGCAACGGCGAGCAAGGAAACCTCCATACTCCTGTTCTAGTGCATCACTGCACAAGGCAGATGGGGGGCGTTGAACAAAATTCGCCGCCCCCCATCGGGCCTCCTGGGCCTAAAACCGGCGCAAAGACTGCTAGAAATACAGAATGAAAATTGCATTGTTCAAAGAGTCGCGCCCCGGGGAAACTCGCGTCGCCTTGACTCCCGACGCAGTCAAGCTACTCGTCAAGGACGGTTGGACCGTTGACGTCGAGCACGGTGCTGGCGAGCGCGCGCACTACAGCGACGCACGGTACGTCGAGGCGGGGGCCACCATTGTTGAAGCCGCCGCCGGCGACATAAACGTGCGGGTTAATGCCCCCACTCTCGATGAGGTGGCACGACTTCCCGAAGGGTCGCTGCACCTCTCGTTCCTCTCACCACTGCTCGCGAGTGACATCGTGGCGGCCATGAATGAGCGACGCATCACCATTTGCTCCTTCGACCTCCTTCCTCGCATTTCTCGGGCCCAGTACATGGACGCCCTATCGTCGCAGGCCACCGTGTCGGGCTACCGGGCGGCGTTGGCTGGCGCGCAACACTTCGACCGCTTCTTCCCACTTCTCACCACGGCCGCAGGAACCATTCGCCCGGCCAAGGTGCTCGTCATGGGTGTCGGGGTGGCCGGCCTCCAGGCCATCGCCACCGCCAAGCGACTCGGTGCCAAGGTGCGCGCCTACGACGTCCGCTCGGCCGCGAAGGAAGAAGCCGAGTCCGCTGGTGCGGTCTTCGTCAAACTTGGTGTCACCGCCGACGCCGCGGGTGGCTACGCCCGTGAACTCACCGACGAAGAAAAACTCGCGCAGCAGGCGGCGCTCTTGTCCGAGGTCGCGAGTGCCGACATCGTGATCACCACCGCGGCGGTACCGGGTCGCAAGGCGCCAATCTTGCTCACGCAAGCGATGGTCGAAGCCATGGGCGAAGGTTCACTAGTCATCGACATGGCCGCTGATGGCGGCGGTAACTGCGAGCTCACCAAGGTGGGGGAGGTCGTTGAACACAACGGCGTTCGCGTCGTGGGCCTGGCCAACCCACCCGCCCAGATGGGGGCCCACGCCAGTTTCATGTACGCCAACAATGTCATCAAGTTGCTCGGGCTCTTTGGAACCAAGGGCGAACTCGCACCCGACTGGAACGACGAGGTCGTCCGCGGCGTCACCGTGGCGCGCAATGGTGCTATCGCCCACGCACCCACGGCCGAAAAACTCGGTCTGCCTCACGTTGCAATTACTGAAGTAAAGGAAGAGAACTAATGGGAAATGTCCTACTGCAGTACGCCACGGTGCTGATGCTCAGCATTTTCGTCGGTATTGAAATTATCGCCAAGGTGCCGAGCATCTTGCACACGCCGCTCATGAGTGGCTCCAACGCGATTCACGGGGTGATCTTGGTGGGGTCGATGCTCGTTCTCGGGTCAGCCACGACCAACCTCGAAGAGGTGCTCGGCTTCCTCGCAGTTATTTTGGCCACGCTCAATGTCGTCGGCGGCTTCGTCGTCACTGACCGCATGCTCGAAATGTTCAAGGCCAAGCCCGCGAAGGCGGCGAAGAAGGATGAGGTGGCCTCATGAGTCGCGAAACACTCATTGACCTGCTCTACCTGGTTGCCGCGACGACGTTTATCGTCGCGCTGAAGGGACTCGGCTCGCCGAAGCGCGCTCGTCAGGGCAACTTGCTGGCCGCCGTGGGCATGGTGATTGCCATCGTGGCCACGTTCTTCAAGCAGATTGACGGACACCCGCTGCACCACGTGGGCCTGATTGTGCTGGGCATGGTGATTGGACTCGTCGTGGCAGTTCCCGCCGCCCGACTCGTGCAGATGACCGCTATGCCCCAGCTCGTCGCCATTTTCAACGGTGTCGGTGGTGGCGCAGCCGCCCTGGTGTCCATCACTGAGTTCAGTCACATTCACGCCAGCCACCCCGCCACCTACGTGACACTCGAAGTGCTCCTGGGTGTCCTCATCGGTACCGTGTCGTTCTCGGGTTCGGCGATTGCCTACGCCAAGTTGCAAGAACTTATGACTGGTCGCCCCGTGACCTACCCCGGTCAGCAGATCCTGAACGCCATCTTTGGTCTCGGGGCCCTCGGGCTCATCGTGGCCATTTTGGTCTCGGGCGCCACCTCAGTACTGTGGGTCCTCTTGGCGTTGTCTTTCGTCTTGGGCATCGCCTTCGTCCTGCCTATTGGTGGTGCCGACGTCCCCGTGCTCATCTCGCTCCTCAACTCCTTTACCGGTCTGGCCGTGGCGGCCTCGGGCTTTACCTTGGGTTCGAACCTGCTCATCGTGGCCGGTACGTTGGTTGGCGCTTCGGGCATCTTGCTCACCCGTTTGATGAGTAAGGCAATGGGTCGCTCACTGGCCAACGTCCTGTTCTCCGCATTCGGATCGGCGACGACGTCGTCATCAAGCGCAAGTGCTGACCAGCGCCCCGTGCGTTCGGGCAGTCCCGAGGACGCCGGTATCTTGATGGGCTTCGCCTCGCGCGTCGCCATCATCCCCGGCTACGGCCTCGCGGTGGCCCAGGCCCAGCACGTACTACGCGAGCTGGCCGAACAGCTTGAGGCCAAGGGGATTGAAGTCTTCTACGCCATTCACCCCGTGGCCGGTCGCATGCCCGGGCACATGAACGTGCTTCTCGCCGAGGCCAACGTGCCCTACGAGCAGTTGCTCGAACTTGACGAGGCAAACTCCGAGCTCCAGACGGCCGACGTGGCCCTCGTCGTGGGCGCCAACGACACCGTCAATCCGGCCGCTTCGGATGACAAGAGCTCGCCCATTTACGGTATGCCGATTATTCACGCCGACTTGGCCGAAAACGTCATTTTCCTCAAGCGCTCCATGCGACCAGGATTTGCCGGCATCGAGAATGAATTGCTCTATAACCCGAAGACCACGCTGGTCTTCGGCGACGCCAAGGACACGCTGACCAAGTTGGTCGCCGCCGTCAAGGCCAACTAGCGTCAAAAATCCCCCTCGGGCCCCTTCGGGCTCGAGGGGGATTTTTTACTTAAGCGGTCAGCACGTTGAGCAGGGCAATCTGCTCGTTCGTCAGCGTCGTGACCGCAGCGACGTTCGCTACGACCTGCGTCGGGCTTGAGGCACCGGCAATCACCGATGACACTGACGAGTGCGATAACAGCCAGGAGAAGGCCAAGGTCAAGATCGGGATCTCAATTTCGTCGGCGTGGTTGAGCAAATCGCCGACGCGACCGAGCAGTACATCACTCGTCCAGTGCGCCGCGCGCTCCGGCGGCATGAGTGACAGGCGTGTTCCCTCGGGAATGGGCTGGCCCGGTTGCACCTTGCCGGTGAGCAGACCGTTGGCCAGCGGGTAGTACGGCAAGAAAGCCACGCCGTTGGCGTCACAGAAGTCGAGGACGCCATCGGTCTGAGGCAAACGATAGAGCAGTGAAAACTGACTCTGCACTGACACGAAGCGTGGTCCCTCCCCCGCGGCGGCCTGCGCATCGGCGAGCTCCTGCGCCGAAAAGTTGGAACAACCGATTTCGCGCACCTTGCCCTCGGCGACGAGTTCTTGCAGGGCGCCGATTGTTTCGGCGATGGGGGCGCCGGTGGGGCCAACGGGATAGTGGAACTGGTAGAGATCGATGTAGTCGGTGCCGAGGCGGGTCAGTGACTGTTCACAGGCCCACTTGACGTACTCGGCCGAGCCATCAAATCCGGATTGGTCGTACTTGACACCGAATTTGGACGCAATAACGGCCTCGTGGCGGCGAGTGCCGAGGGCGCGGCCGAGGAACATCTCAGATTCGAGGCCACCGTAGATGTCGGCAGTATCAAAGAAATTCACGCCAGCGTCGAGCGCTCCCTGCACCACTGCCGTTGTCTGGTCTTGGTCGAGACGGGCGCCAAAGTTATTGCAGCCCACGCCGACTTCTGAAACAGTCAGTGAACCAATAGATCGGGTGTGCATAGAACTCCTTCGCGCTATTCGGCAGACTTCCTAACGAACAGGTACGACAAATACTAAGGTCGAGGCATGAAAGTAAGTGTCAATTTCGACCGTTGCTCCTCAAACGCAGTGTGCATGGGCATCGCGCCCGAAGTCTTTGACGTCCGCGACGACGGGTACCTCTATCTCCTGACCGACGAACCCGGCGCCGAGCTTGAGCTTGCGGTACGCCAGGCGGCTGCCGTATGTCCCAACGGCGCCATCATCATCGAGGAATAGACCATGAACGGACCTCGCGTCCGGTTCGCGCCATCGCCCACGGGATACTTCCACGTCGGCTCGGCACGCTCCGCGCTCTTTAACTGGTTTATCGCCCGCCAGTCCCCCGACGGCGTTTTCATATTGCGCATCGAGGACACCGACACCGATCGCAATCGCGAGGAGTGGGTCGACGGTATCGTCAGCGCCATGGCCTGGCTCGGACTCGACCTCGACGCTGGCCCCTTTCGCCAGAGTGCTAATCACGTCGCGCACACCGACGCCACCCAACGCTTGCTCGACGGTGGCTACCTCTACTTCTGCGATTGCACTGGCGACGATGTCGCGGCGCGCAAGGGTGATAACAAAACCCCCGGCTACGACGGATTCTGTCGGGACCGAGGTCTGGCTCGTGGCGAGCGCACCGCATTGCGATTCGCGACACCGCGCACCGGCGCAACCGTCGTCCCTGACCTCATTCGTGGTGACGTGGAGTTCCAAAACATCGTCATTGACGACTTCGTGGTGGCGAAGTCATCCGGGGCCGTCCTCTACGCCCTCGCCAACGTCACCGACGACCGTAACGACGCCATCACGCACGTCATCCGTGGTGAAGAGCACCTTCCTAATGCCCCGAAGCAGATGTTGTTATGGTCTGCACTCAACGCCGTAACCGGCGTCGACGTGCCGTTGCCGGCCTACGCCCACCTGCCGTTGCTCGTCAACGAGCAACGAAAGAAGCTCTCCAAGCGCAAGGATCCCGTCGCGACCGAGTCGTACCGCGATGAAGGGTACTTGCCCGAAGCCTTCGTCAACTACCTCGCCCTCCTCGGCTGGAGTCCGCGCGGTGATGAGGAAATCGTGCCGCGACAGACGTTGATTAATGAGTTCCGACTCGAGGACGTCTCCCACTCCCCCGCCTTCTTCGACGTGAAGAAAATGCGCTCCTTTAACGGTGAGTACATCCGTCGACTTTCCCTCGACGAGTTCCTGGCCGCGGTGGCTCCGTGGGTGCGACCATGGGCCACCAACTGGCAGCCCACCGACCGCACGGTGCCTTGGACGAAGGAGCAGTTCGACGAAGCACTCTTCACTCGCGTGGCCCCACTCGTGCAAGAGCGCGTGGCCGTACTGAGCGAAGTCCCCTCGATGGTCGCCTTCTTCTTTCTCGACACCGCCCCCTATGACGACGCCGACTTCGCCAAGACCATCGCCAACGATCCGCTCAATCAGGCCCTCCTCGCCGCCGCGATTGAACGATTTGCCTCAGAGGAATGGAACGCGACGTCGTTGCACGCATCGGTCGTTGAGCTCGGCGAAGCCATGGGACTAAATCTTCGCAAGGCGCAGGCCCCTATTCGCTGCGCCGTGACCGGTTCACTCGTCGGACCGCCACTCTTTGAGTCACTCGAGTTTCTGGGTCGGGAGCGGACGCTGACCCGTCTGCGCGAGGCGCTCGAGCGTTGTTCGGCCTAGTTTTCGGCCCACTGCGTTTGTTGGTGCGCGTAGTAAGCGCCCTCTTCTCGCTCGTGGTCGTGTACCTGGGCGTGACCTTCACGCAAATATGGCTCACGTCGCATACGCACTCGACGGGGGCCGCTCAGGCCATTCTCGTGTTCGGGTGCGAGGAGAGTAACGGCGTACCGTCGAAGGACCTTGCGGCACGACTCGACGAGGCGCTCGTCGTCTACCGCGCCCATCGCGCTCCGTGGGTTGTCGTGACGGGCGGGAATCTACCCGGTGACGCTTACACCGAAGCGGGCGTCTCAGCGACGTATCTCGAGCAGCGTGGCGTGCCGGCGTCACGCATCATTATTGGCAGTGGGAACGATACGTGGCAGAACGTCAGCAGTGTCATCATTCGCATGAAGCAACGGAGTCTTCACATCGTCATTACCGTGACTGATCCCTTTCACGAATACCGAGCTATGGCCATCGCGTCAGCGCAGGGTCTCTCACCCGAGCCCTCGCCAGTGCCGGCGAATCAGTATGAGAAATCGCATCTCTGGAGTTTCTACGCGAAGGAGACACTGGCGGTTAGCCTTGGTCGCCTCGTCGGGTACGACACCCTCAGTCAGTTGACGACCCGCCACGGTCTGTAGGTCGTCTGGCGAGCGGGTGCCCCACTCGGGTAAGATTGCCAAGCCCTTCGGGGGTGGTGTAATTGGCAACACAACTGGTTCTGGTCCAGTTATTCAGGGTTCGAGTCCTTGCCCCCGAGCGAAGTGAGAGGTTGATTCCACAACCTCTCACCTCATGGTCCCATCGTCTAGTGGCCTAGGACAATACCCTCTCAAGGTATAGGCACGGGTTCGAATCCCGTTGGGACTGCGATTTTCAGGTTTTCGCAGGAGTGTCATCTCCTTGTCGTACGATGAGTGAACGATGTGGCAGGCTCCCGATATCCAAGATGTGGCGATTGAGGTCAGCCAATGCCTGATAAAGGGCGACACCAGTTCCGCATTTCGCGTGATTGCTCGGTTTCTTGAGTTCTACGATAAGGCCGACTGGCCGAACCGGGAGCGCATGGTTCTGCCTCGTCCAGACTTCACTGGCAGCAAACACTATGACGCGATGTTGGCTGGCATCGTCGAGTATGCCTGTGCGACCCACCAGGTCCTCGCGCCCGCATGGGTCAATGATCCCCAATTCTTCCTCGATGAGTTCTGGTTCGTGTCCGGAATGAAGTCGCTTCACGCTGACGCCATTGCGCACAGCCCGATCTCTTTCAAGCGACGAGGCGTTTTTTTGACGCAGGGTGCCTTGACCTACGCATGATGACCTTCCTCGGACGCAATGAACTTTTGAATGCCTTCGAGTTGTTAGATAACGAGTTGGGCACGATGGGTGTCGAAGCCGATCTGTTCGTTGTCGGAGGAGCTGCCATGGCTGTGGCCTATGACGCCCGCCGGGCGACCACCGACGTCGATGCCATATTCGTACCTTCGAAGGAAGTACGCACGGCCGCTCTGAGGGTGGCTGAAGTATTGGGCCTCGAAGAAGACTGGCTCAATGACGGTGTGAAGGGATTCTTGCCTGGTGAAGACGTAGAGCAGATAGGTGTCTATGAGGGGAAGAACCTGCACGTGGCTGCGGCCTCACCCAAGTTTCTGTTGGCAATGAAGTTAATGGCTTCTCGAACCGAACGTGATACCGATGACATCAAGACTCTTTACGAAATTTGCGGATTGACAACTGCGGAAGAGGGACTGGCGGTTCTGGAGTCCTTCTACCCCCAAGATCTCATTCTTCCTCGGGTCCAGTTCTTGTTACAAGAGATGTTTCCCGGACCTCCTCGCCTTGATAGAGGTAATGGGCTGTCTCTCTGAAGTGCGGCCGCTGCATCGAGGATGTATAGCGATATTTATGACGCACCTTAGGGAGAGAACCGCTTCAGTCCCGTCGCATCAATGCAAGTAATGTGGCTCTTCGGATTTCAGCGGGGGATTGACCTCGGGGGCCATCATCGTGAAGTAGACGAAGGTGCTTCAAGATTGAGTTGTGAGACTTAAAACTGAAAACACCTTCGTCCTCGTCAACCATACCGAGATTCTGGAGGCGCTCGTTGGGCTCAAGGACGTTCAGGTCCTGGCTTACGAGCGCCGCGGACCCAAGGTGACTCTGGTGATCGAACAGACCCCCGGTGAGGTGCTCTGCCCCTCGTGCGAGGCCCGCGCGCACGTCAAGGAGCGCCCCGTCGTCTCCTACGTGGATCTGCCCGTCTACGGATCAGCGATGACACTTTCGTGGAAGAAGCACCGATATTGCTGCGTCAACCCCGCGTGCTCGACGGGCTCGTGGGTGCTCAGTGATCACCGGATCGCCGCCAAGAACTGCTTGCTCACCACGAGAGCGGCCAAGTGGGCCACACGCCAGGTGGGCGATGGACGCACGGTCTCTGAAGTCGCCGCCGAGCTCAGCTGCGACTGGCACACCGTCAATGACGCCGTCCTCACCTACGGCGAGGCCCTGCTCGCGGCCGCCCGCAAGCGCCTCTCTATCACCTCGGCCATTGGCCTCGATGAGACCTCCTTCGTCAAACACTCCGGTCACGCGCATCCGCACTACGCCACCACCGTCGCGGACGTTCAGAACCATCAGATCATCGAGATCCTGCCCTCACGCAACTACGTCGACGTCGCCAAATGGGTGAATAACCAGTCCGATTCCTGGAAGGAGCGCATTGTCTACGGGGCCCTCGACATGTCCCCCGCCTACGCCGCCGTCTACTCAGTGGCCCTACCCCGGGCGGCCCAGGTGGTCGATCCCTATCACGTGGTGTCCCTGGCCAACCGGGCCCTCGACGCGGTGAGGCGTCGGGTGCAACGCGACCAACTCGGGCACCGCGGTCGCCGCGACGACCCTCTCTACCGGGTGCGACGGGTTCTCTTGATGGGTGAGGAGAAACTCGACGACAAAGCCGCGCATCGCCTGATGTCGCTGCTGCAGATGGGCGACCCCGAGGGTGAGGTGGCCATCTCCTACGGGATCAAGGAACGCCTTCGCGACTTCTATCGAACTCACGACTCCGGCGAGGCCAGGACCATGTTGAGAGATCTCCTGGAACACTGCGCGTCACGCGCGATGCCACCCGAAATCCAGAAATTGGGAAAGACAATCGAGACCTGGTTCGACAAGATCTGCAATTTCCATACTGCGCGAGTCACCAACGCCCCCACCGAGGCCCTGAACAATCTCATCAAGCGCATCAAGCGGGTGGGATTCGGCTTTCGCAACTTCGCCAACTACCGAATACGAGTCCTTCTCTACGCTGGCAAGCCCAATTGGCGAGTCCTGGGATCGATCGTCGTCAGATGAGGCAGACCCCGCCAGAATCCGAAGAGCCAGTAATGTCTGCATCCACAGGAGCGAGTGGTTCCATGAAAAAGCCGTTGGGGCTGCGAGCTAGCCCTGACCCAGTTTACGGGGTCCGGGTTCGCAAGGTGAGAACCGCTTAGACCGGCAGCGTGGTCTCTTGAGAAGAGCCGTCGGAAGTTGCGTCGAACGAGATCCTGAGCGTTTTTCCCAGAGTTATGCGGGAATCTTGTGTTTGATGCCTTGAAGTTTGGAGCCGACTGACTTCGTTGGTGGACTCGTGACCTCGTGCGTCAATGTCATCAGTGATCGTAGCGCTGTGGTGTCACACGAGCACGATGAGTCGTTCGCGGA
>CAIKBU010000092.1 GCA_903825765.1 uncultured Actinomycetes bacterium
ACGCGCACTTGGGCGGCTCTGCATCTAATGCTTCCCAGTGACACGGCTTCAGCCGAAGCGGTGCGTCGGGACCATGATCGCCTTGAGCGTGTGGAGTTGTCAGGAACATGCACGTTCCGGTCGGCTCGTCAGGTATGGGGGCTGGCTCTCTTGGGGTGTCAGGGGTCATGGTCATACGGTGTGAGTTCCTTCGACGCCTCGTGCCTCTCGTGCTGCCGTTCGGTGGTTCTGCCAGTGGATCGCTTCCTCAATCTTGGTGATTGTTAGCGCGTTCTCACGACTGGCGAACTTGCTCTCTTGGTAGTAGCGCAGCCTGTCCAGCACAACTTCGAGGATGGTTTCCACGAACGCGCCGTTCGGTTCCTTGCGTTCTCCATCGACCGCGAGAGGTCCGTTCTGCCAGTCAATGCTGAATCCGACACCCTCGGCGTGACCACCGGCAGGGTTGCCGTCAGTATCAAAGTGACTCGATGTGAATACTTGCTTCGTTGCCATTATTTCTCCTTGTTTTGGGTACTGCTCGATTTGGTCAGGCATGGTCGGTCCTTATAGGTCATCTCACTTCTCCTTCACTGGTGGGAGTTTCGTCAGTTGGTGCGCGGCCAAATGCGCGGTCGCACCATGCGTCGTGATCGTGCAGCAACCTCTCGGCAAGGACGGTCGGCAGCGGTGCGCCTCGTGCCACAAGGGTTCTAACGTCGGCCATCTCGTCGGCGGTTAGGTACTTACGCCTCACTCCCCCTCCTTTGTTTCGTCAGTTGGTGGGGTGGCGAGGACACGAGCCAACGATTCGGCCAGTGGCGTCAACTCTTCGGTGGCGATTGCCAAACCGCATATAATTCCGTCCGAGAACGACTTTGAGTGCGTCTGCTCGTCGCTGAGATTGTCGTGCCACAAACGCTCGCGCTCGATGCGATAGAACAGCGACTCAATGACTCGCACCAATTGGTCCGTGGGTGGCTCGCTTGGCTCGGCCATTGCTGTGATCGGATTTGGCGACTCCCACTCGAACGAGCAGCCCCCGCACTTGTGCTTTCCGGCGTGGCCGCTTTCGTGGCCGCAAGTGCAGCCACTTCGGGTCGCTGGATAGATGTCGCCGCACAGGGGGCCGTGTGCGAGCACCGGCTCGCTGGGTGTCTCTGAGGGTGTGGGGAGGGGTTGCCAGTTGCAGTAATGATTCTCAATGTCAAGGTCCAGTTGTGGCGCGAAGATCACAACGCGCTCATGCGGCTCGCCCCATTTGTCGCACGTTCCTAGTTTTTCACTCATTTCACGACCTCGAATCCGGCACGGAAGAAACCATCCACAATGTTGTTGGCAGCATCGCAAGCGTGGTTGAGAACGTCGGTCTCCAGCAAGATGCGTCCGGCGCCAGCCACTTGGTAACGGTTGCTTGTCTCCGCTCCAACGTCGAGGATGCTGATGAAGAGGACGAGTCCTGACTCGTCGTGCAACTCCACTTCGTCGTGCTCGCAAAAGGTGGTGGGGTTGAAATGTTTGGTCATGCTTCCTCTTTACGGATCTCGCACTTGGTCGGGCGCTTTGCGCGCGCGAAATGGTCCTCATTGCCGCGCTCGAGGGTGGCAACGAAGCGGGCCC
>CAIKBU010000093.1 GCA_903825765.1 uncultured Actinomycetes bacterium
CAGCCCCGTCGAAATCACGATAATGAGCCTCAGAAATGGTACACCCTCCCCAAAAAAAATCAAGTGAAACACAGTCCAACATGCCTACTCCCCGAATGGCGTAGGCGTCCAACAGTCTTTAATCGGAACAGTTTCTGACTGCTTGCCACCATAATTCTCATACTGAACACCACCTTCAGATACCATCGCATACATGATGACACCATAAAAGTTTGTTGTTACACCTTTTACATCCTTACACGCTTCAACGATCGGCAACGTCAGTCCCGTCGCTTACGAATTATCAATGTCTCAAATCGCTTTGGCCGCATGAACCGTGTCCACTATTTCTGGGCAGCCTCACAGGTCTGTGAGAACACCGTGGCGAAACGCATGCGCGAGCTCGGCATCGAAGGAATCAGTCCACGCAGCTTCAAAGTCGTGACCACCATCTGTGACCACGAAGCTCAGTTCCCGCCAGACCTCGTCAACCGGGTGTTCGACCAAGGGGCCCTCGATCGAGTGTGGACCTCTGACATCACCTATATGACGACCGGTGACGGACCCGCCTATCTCTGCGCCGTTCGAGACGAGCACTCCGGACGCGTGCTCGGCTACGCCGTGGCCGATCACATGAGAAAAGAGCTCGTCGAAGAAGCGCTCAGCGCAGCGCTGTTCGTCCGGCACTTCACGGCAAAGGGCGTGACATTTCACACCGACCGCGGAAGCCAATTCACCGCCAAGTCGGTCGTCGAGCTGTGCGCCGACAACGGCGTCGTGCGCTCCATGAGGAGAACCGGATCATGCTTCGACCACGCGACCGCCGAGTCGTTCTGGTCGATCTTCAAGCACGAGTTCTACTACCGCCACAACTTCGCCACCCTCGAAGAGCTCCGCGAGGGCATCGCCTGGTTCATGGACTTCTACAACCACGAGAGGAGGTACTCCAAGATCGGCTACATGAGCCCGATCAGCTTCGAACTAGCGTTAGCAAGGGTGGCCCGCGCCGCCTAATCATGTGTCCACTTTCAGTGGGGAACCTCATATCCAATATGTAGGGGTGACGACCCGACGTCGCCGTGGGGTTCCTTGGCCCTCCGCTCAGATGCGGGCGGCCACTACCAATTGACGACGCGATCCGCATGGGACCGGCGATTGATCACGAAATCATGATCCTGGCCGCATGAATCTGCGCGGATTTCTCCTATCCTCGGATACAAATAATTGTTGCTACCGCGACTTCTGTGCGGTCGCACGTCTACTCAGTGAGGAGCTGTATGAGGTTTCGCATCGAGACACCGAACCGTCGTCTGTCGCGTCGCCTGGTTCTTACCGGGGCCGTGTCCGTGGCGCTTTTCGCATCGTCCGCTGGAGTTGCCGTGGCCGCGCCGTCGCTGACGCTGCCGGCACCAACGATTGCTTCGAAGCTTCTTATTAATCAGGGACCGATCGACTATCAGGGTCAAGTGGCCTTCGACGGTGCGAATTACTGGGTGGCCAACTACGACGATGACAACGTCGTCGAAGTCAGCTCCTCAACGGGTGCGGTTCTGCGCACGTTGACTGACAACACCAACTTCAATCAGCCGTGGGCGATTGCGTATTCGAACGGTCGTCTGTATGTGGGCAACTACGGAAGTGCGACGGTGGCCATCGTGAATGCCAAGACCGGCGTCACCATTACCACCGTGGCCGTCGGACAAGACGACCATTTCATTTTGGCTGCCGCCGGGTACGTGTGGACCGCTAATGAGGCTACGAGTTCTGTGACCCGCATCAATCCCACCACGTACGCCACGACCACGATCTTCTTCTCGCGGACCCAGCCGGTGTCGTTGGCCTATGGCGCGGGGAAGATTTGGGTTGGTACGGGCATTGGATTGCTGATGGCTATTGATCCCGCCTCGGCGACCATCGTCAAAACAGAAGCGACATCGGTGAAGGTCAACGGTGTGGCATACGCCAACGGAAAAGTGTGGGTGTCGGGAACCAAGATAACCACGCCGAATATTCGTCAGCACCAGAGCGGTACTCATGACATCTCTGCCGATGTGGGCGAGGTCGTACCTTTCAATCCGACCACTTATGCGGCTGGAACGCCCGTGCTGGTTGGTTCGAACCCGTACGCATTGACCTACGACGGCTACGACTTGTGGGTGAGTGACTACGACACGCTGCGCACCTACGCTCTGTCGGCCACGACCGGCAATGTTCTCGGTGACGCCGTAACGGGAGCGGTGCCGTATTACTCAACCCTCGGTCCGCAACAGCTCCTGGTTTCGAATCACCAGGACAGCTCGTTGTCGGTGATCTCCTTGGCGTCGACAACGTCGAGCATCTTGTTCGCCGATGGTGTATCGACGGTGAAGGCGGGTTCGGCTACCTCGAAGCAGATCACGGCGCTGGCGCACACGTTGGCCACCGGCGGCTACACCGCAATAACGGTGACGGGGTACTCAACGAAACAGGGAACACCTGCACAGAATCTTGCTCTTTCAAAGCAGCGCGCGACGGCAGTGGCGGATGCGCTGAAGGCTGCGTTGGCTGCCGCGCACGTGACCGGCGTGACCGTGACCGCCATCGGTGGCGGCGTTCTGTCGACCTACGCGAATCCGGCATTGGATCGACGAGCCGACATCGTGGGACAGCGCTAAA
>CAIKBU010000094.1 GCA_903825765.1 uncultured Actinomycetes bacterium
ACGCCCACGGTACCGGTCGAGCCCGAAGGCTCCCATAGTCCACCGTTGCAGTCGTTACTCGTGCTGCCCGCGCCAGAGACGCCAGTAGGGCCACCAATTGTCGAGGACCCGGAGACGCCAGTGACGCCAGTGACCCCCGTTGCGCCCCAAACACCCGAGTCACCGGAGACGCCCATACAGCCGCTGATGCCAGTGGGGCCGGTCACTCCGGTGACTCCAGTGGGACCAAACGGAAGGTACGGGGGGTAGGGGCCGACGACCGGTCGGGGGTGGTGGTGGCCGGAGTGGCGGTGGTCGGGGCGGCCGCCGAAGCCGATGGTCCAGTTCGACGACGTCGACTGGGAAGCCGACGCCTCCTTCGTGATACCGATGATGGAGAAGTTCTTGTTCAACTTCACCTGGAGCGTCATGGGCTTGCCGGCGTTGGTGGCCGAGACCTGAATGATGACGACGGGCCCGGTCGTGTCGATGGTGATCGAGGTAATCGAGAGCTTGGGAAATAGTGTCGACAGGTGCGACAAGAAGCCGAGCACGTTGATCGGGGCGGCGGCGTGGACCGTGACGCGGTGCTTGACGCCAGCGTGGTGAGTGACCACGTAGGAGAGGTGCATTGTCACGTGCGCCTTGTGCGCTTTGTGCGTCTTGTGGGCCACGAGGTGGAGAGGCTTTTTGCCGACCGCAGCTTCAGCACCGGCAACCGGCGCGAGCACGATAGCGGTGGTCAAAATGACTGCGGTAAAGGGGCGGGTGTTCTTCATGTGGTGTCCTTTTCTCTGCGGTGATGTCATGGTCGCACCGAAAAGAGCGGGAATGAAGAATGTGGGGAGATGTTGTGAAACTGTTTTCTGGCTGTTTATCTGAAGGGCCAGATCGACTGACGTCACCCTCAGGCGAGGGGCACGACAGGCGAAGAATCGCGGGCTACGGCGTCTCGAACTGGAAGGGGTTGTAGTTCGTTGGACCCGTTGGACCAGTGACCCCAGAGGCTCCAGAAGTCCCGGTGGTACCGACGGGAGCGTCGGTCACGCCAGTTGGCCCGGTGGGTCCCCACGCGATACCAGAGCCCGGAGGCAGGACCCGCAAGTTGCCACCGCCATCTCCCGAGGCGCCACTGGCACCCGACACACCACTCTCACCGGCGGGGCCAACAGGAGGGGTTCCCGAGCCACTATCACCAGTAGGACCAGTAGCCCCCGTCATGCCGGTCACGCCGGTCACGCCGGTCGGACCCGAGGGGGTCACGGGTGGGTGGTGTCGGTGAACAGGCAGTGGGTGGGGGTGACCGTGGTGCTTCTTGTCGGCATTAAGTGGCGGACGTGGCGCGGGTGGGGGCGTGGGTTGGGGGAGCGGCTGGTTGAGGGCTATCACGTGCACCGAGAGCAAATGCCATGTCTTGGTGACACGGGCCTCGAGGGCGATGGGGGCGCCATTGGCGCTCGCGGTGAGGTGCACAACGATTGTCGCGCCCACGAACTCCATGGTGAGGGACTGAACGGAGAGGCGGGGGTAGATCGTCGATACCTGGGTCAGCAGGCCGACGAGCGAATTGACGGGAGTGGTAAAGCCAATCGAGTGAACGGGTAGGTGACGTGTCGTGGCACCCTGGTGGGCGACGAGGAAAGTCGAGTAGGGCTTGAGCGCCTTGTGGGTGACGGCCTTGTGGACGGCCTTGTGGGGGGCAGCCGCGGCGGAGGTGAGTGGCGCCGCCGCGAGGGAGGTGGCGATGAGTGCAGCGACGAGCGAGTGGTGTTTGCGCACGTTGTGTCCTTTTTTCGTTTTTCCAATAGTGCCACAGGCCACCAAGGTTTGCAATACCCCACGACGCATTTCTTTTTGACTCATCGAGCGGTGATACTGGAGGCGTGCTTATCCTGCTTACCGGCTTCAGTGCCGGGCTTTCCCTCATTCTCGCCATTGGAGCGCAAAACGCGTACGTGTTTCGAGCCGGCCTTACCCGCCAGCACGTGGGCGTGGTGGTGGTGTTGTGCACCGTGGCTGACGTGTTCTTGATCGGACTTGGAGTTGGCGGTCTCGGAACAGTGGTGGCGAGGCACGCCACGTTGCTCCAAGTTGCTCGGTTTGCCGGTGTGGCCTACCTGGCGTACTTCGCCGTTGGTGCGTGGCGCCGGTCGTGCCAACCGGCCGCGCTCGACGCGAGTGACGGTGTCGTTGCGTCACGATCATCCGTGGTGGCGACGACCTTGGCCCTCACATTCCTCAACCCCCACGTGTATCTCGACACCGTCTTGTTGCTCGGATCACTGAGCGCTCAGTATGGTTCGCACCGCTGGTTTTTCGCCGCGGG
The DNA here is from genome assembly GCA_903825765.1 of uncultured Actinomycetes bacterium. Taxonomy (GTDB): domain Bacteria; phylum Actinomycetota; class Acidimicrobiia; order Acidimicrobiales; family RAAP-2; genus RAAP-2. The sequence continues at coordinate 2,306 of CAIKBU010000094.1, forward strand.
GGCCGGACTGGCATCCACCGTGTGGTTCGCTTCACTCGGTTTCGGTGCCCGAGCCGCGGCCGGCATCATGTCGTCGAAGCAGGCGTGGAAATTTCTAGACCGCGGGGTCGCGATTGTCATGGCCCTCGTGGCCATCAAACTGGCCTTCACTCACATCCCCACCTCGCACTAGCGAGACCAGCTAGTCCTCGCTCGAGGCGTGCGTTTCCATCAGGCCGGCAATCATGGCGACCACTGAAGGATCGGTCAAGGTCGTGACGTCACCCATGGAACGATGTTCCGCGACGTCGCGCAGGAGTCGCCGCATGATTTTGCCTGATCGAGTCTTTGGTAGTTCGGGCGTCATAATGATCTGCCGCGGTTTCGCGATAGGGCTAATCGTGGTGGCGACGTGGTGACGGAGCTCATCAATGATGGCCGCGTGGTCGCTGTGGTCATCGGCCGCGAGCTTCAGGGTCACGAAGGCGACGATGGCCTGTCCGGTGGTCTCATCACTGGCACCCACCACGGCCGCCTCCGCGACGGCGGGGTGGCCAACGAGGGCGTGCTCGACTTCGGTGGTGGAGAGCCGGTGTCCCGATATGTTCATCACGTCATCGACGCGACCCAGAAGCCACAAGTCACCATCGAGGTCGCGCTTGGCGCCGTCGCCAGCGAAGTAGACGCCGGGGAAGCGAGACCAGTAGGTCTCGGCGAAACGCTCAGGGTCGCCGTAGATGCCGCGGGTCATCGAGGGCCAGGGCTTCGTAATGACCAGGTAGCCACCCTCCCCATTGCCGACGGTGACACCGTCGTTGTCGACGACATCAACACTGATGCCCGGCAGTGCTCGCATCGCGGCGCCGGGTTTGGTGGCCGTCAGCCCCGGCAGGGGAGCGATCATGAGGGCTCCGGTCTCGGTCTGCCACCAGGTGTCGACGATGGGGCACCGGTTGCGACCGACGTGTTCGCGGTACCACATCCAGGCTTCGGGGTTGATGGGCTCACCAACTGATCCCAGTATGCGCAGGGACGACAGGTCGTGCGCGGCCGGCAGTTCGTCGCCCCACTTCATCAGGGTGCGAATCGCGGTGGGGGCGGTATAGAGCATGGTTACGCCGTACTCGGCGACGATGCGCCACCAGCGATCACGCCCGCCCGAGTCGGGAAGTCCCTCGTAGAGGACTTGGGTGACGCCGTTGATGAGTGGGCCGTAGACGATGTAACTGTGACCAGTAATCCATCCAATATCGGCCGCCGTCCAGCAGACGTCGGTAGCGGACTTTACGTCAAAGACGTAGTAGTAGGACGTCGCGACCTGGGTCAGGTAGCCACCGGTGGTGTGAAAGATGCCCTTCGGTTTGGCAGTTGTCCCCGAGGTGTACATGATGAAGAGGGGATGCTCGGCGGGGAATGACGCCGCCTCGTGGGTGGTGGGTTGTCCATCAACGACGTCGTGCCACCAGTGATCACGACTCTGCGTCCACTCAACGTCGCCGCTGGTGCGCTTAACGACGAGGACGGCCTTGACGTTGGGGCAGGTGAGGAGGGCCTCGTCAACCGCGGGCTTGAGGGGAGAAGCACTGCCGCGACGGAAGGCACCGTCGGCGGTCACCACGAAGGTGCAGTCGGCGTCGATGATGCGACTGGCTAACGCATCGGCCGAAAAGCCGCCGAAAATGACGGAGTGCACGGCGCCGAGGCGCACGATGGCGAGCATGGCGACGACGGCCTCGGGGATCATCGGCATGTAGACCGCAACTCGGTCACCGCTGCGCACGCCGAGTTGGGTGAGACCATGGGCCGCCTGGGCGACCAAGACACCCAGTTGGGCGTAGGTGATGGTGCGGGTTTCGTTGGTGGCGTCAGCGACCCAGTGGAAGGCGACCTTGTCACCGCGACCGGCCGCGACGTGCCGGTCAACACAGTTCACGGCCGCGTTCAATGTCCCGTCACCGAACCAGGTGGCGAAGGGTGGGTTCCATTCGAGGGTCTTGGAGGGAGCGTTCGTCCACGTGAGGCGGTCGGCCTGTGTACGCCACCAGCCCTCAGGGTCCGCTTCGGCAGTTTCGTAGATGCCAAGGGTGGCGTTGGCCTGCGCCGTGAAGGCGGGGCTGGGCGGAAAGGCTCGTGATTCGTCGAGCCAGGCTTCGAGTTTTGCTTCAGTCATAGTGCCCCCACTGTCTTCGTGCGGACAACAGCGCCCGCCCCTTCACGGTAGTAAAGAAAAACCCCGCCGGTGCCTCGAAAGCCACTGGCGGGGTTGAAGCGAAAACGAGGAACTACTTCTGGGCGAGGACGTGACGCACTTCTTTCGCCAACTGGGTGACGAGCGATCCAAAACGTGGTCCCCACTGCGATGCGACGTCGGCGTTAAGGGCAAGAACGTCACCCTTCTTCACCGCACTGAGTGATGTGAAGCCGGGTCGCGAGGCCACGCTCGCGGGCGAGGCGTCGCCGGCGAGCACGATGAGGGAGGGGTTGGCGTGGAGGATGTACTCGGCACTGAGCGATGGGTAGCCGGCGTCGGCCGACGTGGCGGCCGCGTCGGCGATATCGGTGACACCCATTGACTTGAAGATCGAACCGATGAACGTTGCGCTCGTGGCTGAGTAGTAAGGGTTGTTCGAGATTTCGTAGAACACACTGATGGGGTGGCGCTTGTGTGGCGGCACTGAGCCGATGGCCATATTGATGGTGCTGCTGAGCGTCGAGGCCAGTGCGCCCGCCTTCTTCACGTGTCCGGTGATTGCTCCGAGCTGGAGTATCTGGGAGAGCGCCTCCGAGACCGAGGTGGCGGCATTTTGTTCAACGACCTTGACGCCAACTGCCTGCAGTTTCTGCTGCAGATTGTTGGGGTTGTAAGAAACAATTACGAGATCTGGTTTGGTCGAGGGGTGCGACGAGCTGGTGTGACAGATACCTAAGAGGCCCTCCACACTGGGGTTAAGCGCATCAATGACGTGCTGGTGGCTGAGTGATTTCGCTTCGGAGGGATACGTCGAAGATTTGTCAACGGCCTGGACTTGGTTACCGGCACCAATGGCGTAGAGCGTGTCGGTCGCGGTGGGTGACAATGACACGATGCACTGGGGTGGGGCGGGCGTCGACGTGGCTGCGCTCACTGGTGAGGTGAGCCCCACCACGCT
>CAIKBU010000095.1 GCA_903825765.1 uncultured Actinomycetes bacterium
GGCCTGGCGCTCGGCGCGGGCCTTTTCGGCCAATTTGGCGCCGAGGATCTGCATGGCTCGGGCCCGGTTCTGGTGCTGACTGCGCTCATTTTGACAGCTCACGACGATACCGGTTGGCAAGTGGGTGAGACGAATTGCGGAGTCGGTTTTGTTAATGTGCTGGCCTCCGGCGCCCGAGGCGCGAAAGGTGTCCACCCGAAGGTCCTTTTCCTCGATGGTCACTTCACCGGCGTCGTCGTCGAGCAGAGGGGTAATTTCCATACTCGCGAAACTCGTCTGTCGACGAGCTTGTGAATCGAAGGGGCTAATGCGCACGAGACGGTGAACGCCGCGTTCCGCCGACAACCATCCGTAGGCGAAGCGTCCCTTGATAATGAACGTCGCCGACAGCAGTCCGGCCTCTTGTCCTTCGGTCGCTTCATCAACTTCAATGGCGAAGCCTCGCCGTTCGGCCCAGCGCATGTACATGCGCAACAGCATCTCGGTCCAGTCCTGCGCATCGGTACCACCGGCACCGGCGTGCAGTTCGACGATCGCGTCGTTGGCGTCGTAGGGGCCCGAGAAGAGGCTCTGTGTTTCGAGGCCGGCAATGGCCGAGGTCACGGTCGCCACGGCCTCGGTGAGTTCGTTCAACAACGACCAGTCGGCCTCACCCGCGGCCAGTGACTCCCGGGCGAATTCGACGAGCACCTCGGCGTCGTCAAGCGCCACGCGCAGTCGGTCAAAGTCTTCGAGGTCAGCCGTGAGACGACCCAGTTCCGTCGTCACCGCACGGGCGTTATCCTGGTCGGACCACAGGTCGGGGTCGGCCGCCTGCGCGGTCAAGATGACGTGCCGCTCTCGCTGCGCGTCAATCTTCAGATAGTCACTGGCGGCCTGCCACCGGGTCTCTAGATCGCTCAGCGCGTAGTGGGCGTCGCGGAGGGCGTGTTCTGCCTTAGGGTCGGCCATGGCACTGCTTAAACTTCTTGCCCGAACCACACCAGCAGGGCTCATTGCGGCCCAACTTCTCGTTCGGCACCGCGCCAGCAACGACGGCCCCCGAGGCTGTCACCACGCCGTCGGCGGCCTCTTCGACTACGGGGGCGTTGGTAACGGCACCCTCGAAGCTCACCGGCTCGGGCTCGGAAGCGACCTCGTCGGTCTGCACTTCGATCTGGGTGATGAAACGCACGAAGTCGTGATTGATTGATTCGAGCATTTGCTCAAACATTTGGAAGCCTTCGCGCTGCCACGCGGTGAGTGGGTCAACCTGGGCCACCTGGCGGAGGTAGATACCTTCCTTGAGGTAGTCCATGTTCGAGAGGTGCTCACGCCACTTGGTGTCAACCACCTGCAAGAGCACGTCACGCTCCACCATTTTGGCGGTCTCGAGACCATCGACGAACGTCGCACACTTCGCCTCGTAGAGGGCGAGTGCGTCGGCGATAACGGCGGTGACGACGGCGTCACGGTTCGCGAACGACGCGAGCGTGGCCTCACTGAGTGAAATCGGGTAGTAACTCTCAAGTCCCACGTGCAGGGCGTGGA
>CAIKBU010000096.1 GCA_903825765.1 uncultured Actinomycetes bacterium
AAGCCGGTATTCGTTTTCACGACGACTACTGATTCGGAGGAGTGCGAGAGCGGCCGAATCGGCACGCTTGGAAAGCGTGTGAAGGGCAACCTTCCGTGGGTTCGAATCCCACCTCCTCCGCCAAAGTTTTCTGATTCGAACTGCAGTTGACGTCATCGGTGTGAGAATGACGTTCAGAGAAGGCCCGGAGCCAGTACTGGCAAGCCAATCCTTCGGGCAGCTTCCAAGAGACGCACGTCATGGCCAAGGAATCCAAGGAATCCACTCTTCGCAGTTTTGGCGACATTTTCCGCCGTGGCTAAGTGAATGGCATCGAGCGAGCGAAGTTCACGTTCGTCAAAACCAGCAGCCCGAGCCACTATGGCTGGGGACAATGTGACGATTCCGTCCAGCACTTCATCTGCTCTGCCGAAATCGGTTGGAGCACTGCGTTTTGTGGCGCGTGGCAGTTCGACTTCAATGATGACCGATGAAACATCGGCAACATCACGAGCCCACGTCCCAACCGATCTGGGCTCGAGTTGGCCCTCTCCCGTCCTTGGCGGCTTTTGCGCCCATCGCTAGCCAGTGGCTCTTCAAGTTCTCCGTGCGGTCGACCCTCGGCATGCGCGGACAGTGTGGGTTCGCTGGCCGGCGTGATCGGCCTTGCGCCCTCGGACAGCGGCGCTGCTCCATCGCCAGCGCAGAGATCTGCTCAGGGTCGACGGGGACCACTCGTCGCGAGTTCCCGTGAGGGCGAATTTAGGGCACCGTCGAGCCAAGCTGGCGGACTGGTCTTCCTCGACCACCTGACAAGCACGCGACATGCACGATCTTGGCGACCCCGGTGTTGCTTATGTCTTGGAGGATCACACCATCGCCTCCACCAATGTTGCCGAATCAACGACATCGCTGTTTCAGCGCGTTCCTCCCGACCGACGACTTGGGATCAGGCGCTACGCAAGTACTCCTGGAGTGCGCGTCGAACAACCTCCGACACTGACACCCCATCGTCCTCGGCTCGACGTGCAGCTTCTTCTCGGAGCGCAGGATCCAAACGGACCGACCCGACCTTCTTGGCGGCGTTACCCAACGGAGGCCGGCCCGAGCCGCGACGCTTCGTCACGAGTAGCTCGGACGAGTACCCCTGTTCCGCCTCATCAGCAAACCCTTGGATCATCTCCTCCGTTATCGGCGTTCCGCCTTTGGTGGAACCGTACGAGGCTTCCGTCATTTTGCATCACCTCCAAATAGTTGAATACGCGTAGTGGCTCGGATTGGCATGGCGTGAATCACGATTTCTCGATCCTCAATAATCATGATGACGATCTCGACCACATTCCCCGATCTGTCAGGTCCTGCGAGCAAATAGCGAATCGGGTCATCAGAGATTTCGATCCAAACCAACGAGTTCTCGACGGCGTGCTGCATGTCGTCATCTTCGATCCCATGCTTTCGAGCCGACCCGTGAATCTCCACCCAATAAGTGTATGACGTTTATCATGCCCTGACAAGTGGCTCTCGGTGGCTCTCAATCGCTTGACCACCTTTCTGCACCACCGTAATCAGTCACGCGAATGGTTCGAAGATAGTCCCATCACTTTCCTGAGGATCAGAGGCGACCCCATTGAAAATCACGCTCCCCAAGACCTACTGGACAAGATCTCCCAGTTCAACCTCTGAAAAAGGGTTCGAACATAGTCCCGTTACCTCCGCCATCAGGCAACTACAGAAGTAGGTGGGTCGGACATACAAAAGTCTGAATCTGATCTACTCGACGAGGTTTTTCCGTGATCACTCGCCGAAGGTCGCGCGGGGCTTCTTGCTGTGCTCACCAACGAGCGGTGGGTCCGCGCTTGACGTGGCGACCCTGCAGCCTGCGGAGATTGTTCCGGGGCACTTGGCTCGGCGTGGCTACTTCGGAGGCTGAGCCCAGTACTCATTGAGCAGTTTGACGGCCTCATCGAGGGAGAGGGCCGCAATTTCGTCGTTGGTCAATTTCATCTGGTGGACCAGTTGATATGCAAGTTGCGCGGGAAGTCTCACCGCCTCTGAACTGACGTTTGAAGTTGTTCGTTGTGGTGGGATCTTGCTGTCGACGCATTCCCAAAATTCGGCCTCAGTCACATGAAGCTGATCATCAAGGATGTGTGACCACATCCCTTTGCCGTACTGGTCGGTGTTCGCGGGTCGAGAGATTCGTGTACGCAATATGCTTCCGTCGCTCAAAACGAGCTCATAGGTGATGTGGTGCTGGGTTGGCTTTCCCCTTGAGTTCCGTACTTCCTGCCACCCTTCGATCTCGCAGAATCGCTGGTGCTCGCGCCGGCTGGCGGGTCGAGGTGTCATCGCACTTCCGAGATGGTCTCGCTGAGAAGCCACTCTTTTAGCTCTGCGTCATCGCTCAGTTCAATGAGGTTCGCGAGAGCCCAATTGCCACGATGATTTGGCGCGTGAAGGAGCCGCTCGTTCCAGTCCACCGCGTAGTCGCGTAGGGCATCGATGAGGTCGTCAAGAGCCTCATCGAGTTCGGCCCCTTCACCCGCCAACGGCAGTCCGGGAAGAAACGCCGACCACCCACCGCCTTCGGCAACTACGACGGCCCGGGATGGTAGTAACTTCGCGAGCTCGGCACGCAGCAGACCTCCATCGACGACGGCGTATCGCTCGCGGTCTCGATTGACCGTCGTCACGTACCCGGCGTGTGCGGCATCAAGAAGGTCACGGAAGTTCGTGCGAGCAGCCGTGTATGAATCAAAGTGGCGTGTGGTCATGCTTTCGACTGTACCAGTGTTTTTACGTACGTCAAGTACTTCAAGTACTCACTTTATATTGTGCCGAAAACTGACCGAGGAGTCTGCTTCAGCGACGTTGAAGCCCATACCACGTGGGTCTGGACAATTGATAGAAGGGGTAGCAATTTGACTGCCACTCCCAACCCCTGAACAGGACATTGCGGACGAAACTGCGGTGTTGTCGGATTCTGAAACATCTGACATGAGTCGCTGGAAAATGGCTCTCGCAACCCCCCAGACCTCCCTACCGCAAGAGTCCTGGACACGGGTCTTTGGCTCGCCATTGGCCAACACACTTGCTTTCGACCATTCGAAGAATCGCGACCAGCATTTTGTATGATTCGAAAGATGCCGAACAGCTTCCTCAGCAGAATGAGGAGACATGAGCGCCACCGATTACGACGAAATAACTCGAATCGTCAACCTGTACATTGAAGGTGCCGCCAAGGGCGACGCCGCGATGTTGGATGAAGCGTTCCACGACAGCGCCCACTGGTTCGGCTACATGCACGACACCGAGTACGCGGTCGACAAGCCTGGCTTCATCGAATTGATGGTCAGTCAGCCTGGTGACACCGGAAGTCTCGTTAGCGAGATTGTTTCCATTGAGCAGACCGGCTCCATCGCGAACGCCGTTGTCCACGACACCGCTTTCTGGGGTGACATGGAATTCACAGACTTCTTCCAGCTGGTGAATTTCAACGGCACGTGGAAGATTGTTTCGAAAGCTTTCCACTTGCACTAGAGAATCTCTCAGTGTGCAGTTGATCGGCCAGTTCGCTCTCGACCAGCGGACTGGCCGATTCATTTGTCTCGACCGACGCCATGACGACGTCACCGACCTTCCTAGTCGCCTCGCTTGGGCAATACCCAGTGTGGCCGCGGGAAGTGGCAGGTGTACCCATTGGGAATGCGCTCCAAGTAGTCCTGGTGCTCAGGCTCGGCTTCCCAGAAGTCGCTTACTGCTTCGACCTCGGTCACCACTGGACCGGGCCAGATGCCCGACGCGTTGACGTCGGCAATGGTGTCCTCGGCTATCGCGCGCTGCGCTTCGTCAACAAAGTAAATCGCCGAGCGATAACTCGGTCCGAGATCATTGCCCTGACGGTTCGGGGTTGTGGGGTCGTGAATCTGGAAGAAGAATGCAAGCAGGTCGCGGTACGACGTGACCTCGGGGTCAAAAAGAATCTCAATAGCCTCGGCGTGATCGCCGTGGTTGCGGTAGGTCGCATTGGGCACGTCACCGCCGGTGTAGCCCACTCGAGTGGCCACGACGCCCGGGCGCTTACGAATCAAATCCTGCATACCCCAGAAACATCCACCCGCCAGTACGGCGCGCTCCACGTTACTCATGACCACTCTCCTCACGAGGTGCGCACCTTGCTTGCTGCCTCGCACTTCATCGAACCTGTTGCCTCTCATTGTAGGGAGCGGACTTAACTGTGGCGACGGTTGGCCAGGCCGGTGAACCCCCGATTGCTACGGTCGTGGACGAGTTGTCACGTCCGCGTTACCTCCGCGTGCTCTACGGTAGAGGGTATCGCCACCTGGCGTTTCAAAGGAGCCCCCACATGACGACTGCATCTACTTCCGGTCACGACCTCGCGCACCAGTTGCTTACCCAAGCACTGGACGCCAACGAAGCCGCCGAGTTCAACGTCGCCATCGAAAAGGCCGAAGAAGCCCTCGAACTGTTCTGGGAAGTCGAAGAGCCCTGCCACGGTATCGCCGAATCGTTGTCGGCGCTTGGTTTCGCCTACGCCGGTACCGGTGACGCCGAGGCCGCACGTGATGCCCGTTTCAACAGCCTGCTCAACTTCATTGGCGACGGCGACCGTGACGAAGTCCTCGCCCTGATGGACGTCGCGCGCCAGTCCGGCGATGACGGAGACCTGCTGGGCGCACGCGTGCACTGGTTAGCCGCCGCCGCCGTGTTCACCCAAATGGCCGCCGACGATGATGAAGAGTCGGTCGCGGAGGCCGTTGAGATGGCCGCCTACTGCCAGCTCCAGGCTGACACCTACGAACACGATGAAATCGTCGCCGACCTCATCGAAGAAGAGGCCGAGCTCGAGGATGCAGATTCGTCAGCTACGGCTGACGAGTCGAACTAGTTCGTTCGCTTCGCGGCGAAGAACTCCCGTAACAACGAGGCCGCTTCCTCACGTCGTACGTCGTACGTGAGGGCGGCTTCGTGCAGGAGTCGAGGATCTTGCAAGACGTTGTAGCGAGACCCCACGGCACCGGCCTTTTCGTCCAGAGTTCCGATCACCACGCGAGCCACCCTGGCGTTCACTAAGGCACCGGCGCACATCACGCAGGGCTCCAGGGTCACGTAAACGGTGGCGCCATCGAGTCGGTAGCGACCCAGCGATGCGGCGGCGGCCCGCAACGCGACAATTTCGGCGTGAGCGGTGGGGTCAACATCCAGTTCTCGACGATTCTCACCAGTGGCGATGACGTCGCCCTCGAATTCGATCACGCACCCCACGGGCACATCATCATGACCCGCGGCCACTCTGGCGGCGGCCAAAGCGAGGTCCATGTAGTGGAAATCATCGAGCGGCATTGGTCCGAGCCTAGGTCGTCGCGACCCCAAAACAGCCCCTGCAGACACGCTGTAGACTCGAAGATGGAGGAGTGCGAGAGCGGCCGAATCGGGCAGTCTCGAAAACTGCTGTGTCTACGGGCACCGTGGGTTCAAATCCCACCTCCTCCGCCACGCGGAAAACGGGTGACTTCGGTCACCCGTTTTCTGCTTGATGTGGCTAAATCATCACCGCAACGGTACGCTGGAGACCTACGCGCAATGAAGCGCGACAACTCGAAGGAGAGCATCATGGTTGCGTCTATTGAATCGACTGTTGGCACCGAACGCAAGGTGGTGACCGCACTTCCTGGACCCAAGTCCCAGGAGTTACACGCGCGCCGCAAGGCCGTCGTGAGCGCCGGTGTCACCGTGGGCTTCCCCGTGTACATCGACCGCGCCGAGGGTGCGATCATCGTCGACGTTGACGGTAACCACATCCTCGACCTCGGTTCCGGCATCGCCGTGACCAGCATCGGCCACGCCGTTCCCGAACTCGTCAAGGCCGTGAGTGAACAGGTTGCCGCCTTCACCCACACCTGCTTCATGGTCACTCCCTACGAGAGTTACGTCCAGGTCTGCGAGGAGCTTTCGGCGTTGACTCCCGGCACTCACGAAAAGCGGACGGCGCTGTTCAATTCAGGCGCCGAGGCCGTTGAGAACGCGGTCAAGATTGCCCGACACGCAACTGGTCGCCAGGCCATCATCGTCTTCGATCACGCGTACCACGGTCGCACCAACTTGACCATGGCCCTCACGGCGAAGAACATGCCCTACAAGGATGGTTTCGGCCCCTTTGCCCCCGAGGTCTACCGCGTCTCGATGAGCTACCCCTTCCGCGACGGCCGCTCGGGCGCCGAAGCCGCCGAGTTCGCTATCAAGCAAATCGAGACGCAGGTTGGTGCCAAAAACGTGGCCGCGATTCTCATTGAGCCAATTCAGGGTGAGGGCGGCTTCATCGTCCCCGCCGAAGGGTTCTTGCCCGCCCTCTCCGCCTGGACGAAGGCCAATGGCGTGGTCTTCATTGCCGACGAAATTCAGAGTGGCTTCGGTCGCACCGGCGCCTGGTTCGCCGTCGATCACGAGGGCGTGGTTCCCGACATGGTCACCACCGCGAAGGGACTCGCCGGTGGTATGCCGCTCGCCGGCGTGACCGGTCGGGCTGACTTGATGGACGCAGTCCACGAGGGTGGCCTCGGTGGTACTTACGGTGGTAATCCAGTCGCTTCAGCGGCCGCTCTCGCCAGCATTAACTTCATGCGTGACCGCAACCTGCTCGAGCGGGCCGGCGTGCTCGGTGACACCATCACCACCGTGCTCACCAACCTCGCCCAAGACGTCACCATCATCGGTGAGGTTCGTGGTCGTGGCGCCATGATCGCCATGGAACTCGTCGAGCCCGGCACCACGAACCCCAACGCGGCCGCGGCGAAGTCAATCGTCAAGTACTGCAACGACCGTGGCGTTATTGCCCTGGCCTGCGGTACCTACGGCAACGTGATTCGCTTACTCCCGCCACTGGTCATCACCGACGAGCAGCTGGCCGACGGACTCGCCGTCTTGAGCGACGCTGTCCGCGCCGCGAACTAAGCAGTCAGATTAACAACGCCCACCTGTTCCACCTTCGGTATCACCCCTAGTCGGGCTACCGAGGTGGGAAGGTGGGCGTTGCGTATTAACTGACCAAACGTCGGAAAGAGTGGGGGGTTCGGAAGTACGCGCGCGATGTCGCGGAGCACCACCGACTGTGCGGCGTCTCGCCTCACGGTGCTCGCCGGTGGCGCGCTCGCTATCACGCCCGACGCGAGCCAGCAGACGGCGACGACACCCGCGAGTCCCGCGACCATACCAACGGTTGAATCCAGTAACTCGATCTTCCACAGCGGAATGAGTTTCAACAGACGTCGAGCGGCCAGGCGACCGAGAAAGGCGCCCAGGCTGCCACCGACCAAGGTGCCGATGAGCACCAGCGACGGCTCCCACCACGTGAAGTGGTGCGTGTACTGCGCCACCAACGTGGGTAGGTAGCGCAAGGCCAGCAACAGACCAATGCCCCGCCCAATGAATGAGAAGATCTGCCCGAGCGCGCCGAGTCGCCATCCGCGGACTGCGGCGAACAAGGCCACCACGGCGATACCAATGTCGACACCATGCACGAAGAAAGGCTAGACCACGTCGGGCCGTTTTCGTCGCGACTACCATTACCCAGAGCGCGAGTAGACGAGGTACGACGTGAGGTCAATCGACCATGGGGTACGAACACGAATCAAGCGAACCATGGTCGTGCTGGTCGTTTCGGTCCTGCTGAGTGCCTGCGGCACTCGCCATCAGGCGCTCCCACCACTCACGTTGGATGCCGTCCCGAGTAGCAGTATCGCTACCCCACTCCTGGTGAGTGGTTGTGCGCAGCAACACTGCTGGGCGGCGGGTACGACCACGGTGCAGGGCGTTACCACCACACTCGTCGAGCGGCAAACGCTCGCTGGTCAGTGGACCCCCGTCGCTTCCCCGGTGGCCACGGGAACCATTTCCGCACTGGCGTGTAGCGATACCACCTGTTTCATTGGTGGCACCGCGAATGGACAAGACCTGCTGTGGGCCGCACCAACCGCGACGAGCACGCTGGCACCAGTGCCGATTGCCGACGGTACCGGCATCGCCGCACTGAGCTGCACGGCCACGTTCTGTGCTGGTGTTGATCACACGGCGACCGGTACCGTCCGTCTGGTCGATCTCGCCGACGCCTCGTCGACGACGGTAACGGGACTCGCGGCCCACGACACGCTTACCGCCCTCAGTTGCGCGTCGGCCACCGAGTGCTGGATCGGGGCGACGACGAGTGCGGGTGCGGCCGTTCTGCTCGCCACGACCGACGGCGTCTCGTGGCTCCCCGTCACCACGCCATCGTGGGTCTCCGTGCTGTCGTTGTCGTGCACCACGACCTGTGTCGGCCTCGTCCAAGACGCCTCGTCGCAGTACATTGCCCGCCAGACGAACCAGGGGTGGCACAGCGACCGAGTTCCCTTTGTGGCGAGCGCGATGAGTTGCGCGAGTGCGGGTGTTTGTGTCGTCGTGGGGCAGCACGCCACTGGTGAAGGTGCGGCCGAATTGTGGCGTTCTGGGCAAATACAGCCCACCATCATCCACTACGCCCCCACCCCCTTTACGGCAGTGGGCTGCAGTGCGACGGACTGCGCCGCGGTGGGCGCGACGACCCTGCTTTCCCTGCGCCCCTAGGCGCGCAGGGTTGCCCACAACAGGGCGGGAACACCTCGCCACCCCTTACCACCCTGAACCTCGAGTAGTCGGCGAATCGCGGCGGTGCCCCGCTGCTGAGTGACGAACCACGGGGGTGTCGGGACGGCCACGAAGGGACCGCGCACAACCGACTTGTCAACATCGGCAAACATGAAGGTGTTGGCGACCACGCCCGCCCCCGAACGAATATCGGTGGTCGGGTGTCCGGGGTAGGCGCCCCAGGTCGTGGTGCCGGCCAGGAAACTCAAAGCGTGCCAGGCGTTGAGCCCGATACTGCCGTAGCGCAGGCCACGAAGCGCGTCATCGAGCGCCGCGGCCACTGGGGCCTCGACCGCCGTGCGGGGATCAACGAGGATGGTCGCCGAAAGTGTGCCCCACACCACGTCGTTGCAGAACGTCACCGCGGCCGCAACAAAGTCGGCGGTCGACGGCGCCGTCAAGGAGGTCTCGGCCATGAGTGAGCAGAAGGCCTCCACTTGGAAGACCATGTCGTCGTGCGCACGGGCATCAACGGACGCAATCAGGGTCCAGGGCAGTCGGGCCCCGTCGTCGTCGCCGTACGTTCGCACGTCGGCGCGGTGTTCAGTAAAGCGCGTCCAGCGTTCACGAGCGCCCGGGTAGTAGGCCTCGCGACTTGGCACGGTGGCCAACACCTCACCGAGAGCGGTGAGGAACTCCTCGCGCTGGGGCCACTGGTCGTGCGTGATGAGCACTCGTGGTGTCAAGCAGTTAAACCCCGCGTTGTTGACCAGCATGGTGGCAACGTGGGCCGCCTGGTAACGCATCTCTCGCGTGGTCCACGTGCCGGGCACGATGATGATAGGTGAGACATTTCCCAGTTCGGCACTGACCGGAGTCGTCAATCGGGGTTCACCACGCTCCTTGCGGGCGACGGCTTCGTCGCCCCGACCCCACACCACTGCGTCGTAGGTCGCGCTTGATCCCGTGATGTGAATGTCGTCCACCAGGTCGTGACCCGCCAAGTATGCCCCCTCGGGCGCCCCTCCGCGAACGAAGTGAACAAACCCAGCGTCAATGAGACCCGCGAAGGCCTCCTCCCAGAATTCGACGAGATAGTCGTTGACGGGGTTGGCCTTAATGATGACTACCTTGCCTTCAACGAACAGTTTGGTGAGAATGTCTCGCGGGACGAGCGAGGCCACGTTGCCCGCGCCGAGGATGAGGGAAAGTCCCGCGTGGTCCTCGGGGTCACGGTACGCGGCGGCTTGATGTTCTTGGGCCGTGGCTTCGTCGATACCGGGAGTGAACCAGACCTCGCCATGCAGGCCCGAGTAGAGCACTTTGTCGAGTAGTGACGCTGGCAGTACGCCAATGGCGAGCTGATCCTCCGTTACCTGACGCACGGGCCCGGGGTACCGGGGACGACCGCCGGAAGCAATGTCACTCAAGGACTGCTCGAGTGTCGTGGCCATGCGGATGAATGAAGCAATGCCGGCGAGCAACTCTTCGCCCGCCCCCGGCCCTTCACGATCGATGCCCTTCGCCCGACAGGCCGCGGCGTTCCAGCGGGGCGCGACCGCCATCGTGTCGCGGATCACCCGCTGGAGGTACGTCCGTCGTCGTTCGACTGGTGTGAGCGCCCACTGCTCCAGGTGCGAATGGACGCGGCGCAGTGCGGCCTCGAGCGGCACCGCATCCTCAATCGACAGGTTGATTTGGACGTCGTTGGTCATAAGACATTCTCCCCTGTGGGAGACTATAGAGGTGGCACCCGTCCCCTCATCAACAATCCCCTCCGGTTGGTATCCCGATCCCAGTGGTGCGCCGCAGTGGCGGGTCTGGAACGGACAGACCTGGTCGGGGGTAACGCGACCCTTCGCGACGCGACCGAGCGACGTCACCCCCTACGACTCGTCGGTGGGTACGCTCCTCGTTTCGCTGCGGCGCTTGCGTCGCTTTGGCGTCGTGTCCCTCTTTGGCGGTCTTGGTCTTTTGCTCAGTGCGCTCGCCCACTGGCCGGGCACCCACGACGCGACGTCCGCGACGTGGGCTCGGGTAACGCTGGCCATTGGTCTGGGACTCATGACCTTCGGCACCACCGGATTTGTGGTGGTGGTGCGGACGCTGCAGGGATACTGGTCGGTCGACGCCTGTATTCCCGGACTCAATATCCTCTCCGTCGCCGTCTTGTGCGCCCAGCGGCTCGGCGTTCGCCGCATTGGTCCACCCGTGGGCATTGAATTCGCCATGCTCGTCTTCGTCTGCGCTACCTTTCACCAGTCACCCTTCGCCGCGGTCTTGCTCGCGGCCATCACCCGTTCCTTCATTCTTCGCATCGGCTACGTCATTGATCACGTGGTCGACACGGTAGGGGCGCGACCATGACCGCCGCGTGGGGTCCCCTCGCCGGACTCATTGGCGACTGGGTCTCGGACTACGACGGCTACGACGTCTCCTTCCACAGTGACCAGGGCAAGTTGAATGAATCGCGGTACCGAGAAGAAACATCATTCACCCCGTACGGGCCGGTGAACTTCGGTGGCCAAACGCTCTACGGACTCGACTACCGCACCACGACCTGGGCCGAGGGCAGTGCGACGCCGGCGCACCGTGAAATTGGCTACTGGATCTGGGACGAAGCCAACCAGCAGGTCGTTCGCTGCCTCAACACCCCCTTCGCCACCGCGCTCATGGCGGGTGGCACCGTGTTACCCGATGCCACCAGTTTTAAACTTGAGGCAGTACTGGGCTCAAACTCCTACGGCATCTTGTCGAACCAGTACCTCGACGCGCACGCCAAGACGACGCGCTACGACGTCACCATCGTGCTGGGTGGTGACACCTTCTCCTACGACCAGACGATCGTGATTGAGTACCAGCGCCAACACGGTGTGGTGTTACACACCGACCGCAACACCCTGCGTCGCGCCTAACGTTTGCGGGTTCGAAGAAACACGTAGAAGCCCATCACCAGTACGGGAACGACCAAGACAATGATGCGCGCCGCCGGCAGCGGCACGCCCTGGTGGACATTCAGTACTGTCGTCGTGGTCGCCGCGAACGTCATGTTCTACTCCTCGCGCTTGGCGGAGAGTTCGGTGACCAGCGCTTCGAGCCGAGTCAAAATGTTGTCAATCGCGTGGTCCTGGGCCTCGAGGTGTTGCTGGATATGCTCCACCTCGGTCAGTACCGCCTCGGCGTCCTTGTAGGTATCGTCGGCCCGCTTGTCGGAGGCCGCGGCTTGGATGTTCTGTCCCACGATGATGATGGGGAGGAGCACCAGCTGAAGAAAGCTGCTCGAGAGCCACACAATGACGTAGTACGTGCCCTGGTGTATCGCCGACGGCAGCGCGAAAAAGGCCAGCAGGGTAAAGAGGTAGGCGGCCCACATCGTGCCAACAATCAGGGTGACCTTAAGTCCAATGCGCGCGTTGAGACGCACAATGAAATTTTGGTGATTTACCTTACGAAAGTCGGTTGACCGGACGGCGTGACCTTCTCGCAGTTCCTGCGAACGAGGGTGGCGAGCGTACTCATAGATTTTCGACATAGTCATCTCTTTTCACGCCACGAGCCCGTTGCCGGTGTGACCTACTTAACGAGGTCGGGAGAGGTCTCCATGCCCTTGTTCCAGACGGAACGAGCAATGATCTTCGTGGTGTCGGCGCGGCCCGCGTACTTCTGAGCGATATCGCGTGACTCCTCGAGGAGACCCTCGGAGAGCAGGGTGGGGTTGAGGCCCAGCGCCTGAAACTTGTCGCGGCTGACGTTGAGGTCGTTCTCGGCGGCTTCCTTGCGAGGGTTCGGCAAGTTCGCCACGTCGACGCCGGTCAACGACGAGATCAGTTCGGCGAGTTCACGCACGCGGTAGGTCTCGGTGACCTGGTTGAAGACCTTCACTTGATCACCGGCTGCGGGCGGGTTCTCGAGGGCAATCTGGATGCAACGCACCGTGTCACGAATGTGAATGAAGGCGCGGGTCTGCCCACCAGTGCCGTGCACGGTGAGTGGGTGACCAATGGCGGCCTGCATGAGGAAGCGGTTGAGGACCGTGCCGTAGTCGCCGTCGTAGTCGAAACGGTTGATGAGGCGCTCGTCGAGGGCGGTCTGCGGCGTCTGGGTGCCCCAGACAATGCCCTGGTGCAGGTCAGTGATACGCAGGTTGTCGTTCTTGGCGTAGAAGGCGAAGAGCAACTGGTCGAGCGTCTTGGTCAAGTGGTAAACCGACCCGGGGTTGGCGGGGTGGAGAATTTCACGCTCGATGTCGCCATCGGGGGTGGGGACCTTAACAGTCAGGTAGCCCTCGGGGATCGGGGCCGAACCCGACCAGCCGTAGCCGTAGACACCCATGGTGCCGAGGTGGACCAGGGCGATGTCCTTGCCGGACTCGACAATCGCGGCCAACACGTTGTGTGCACCGCGAACGTTGTTGTCGATGGTGTAGCGCTTGGCCTTGGTGCTGCGCATGGAGTACGGCGCGGCGCGCTGCTCGCCGAAGTGAACAATGGCGTCGGGCTGCTCGTCGATAAGTAGCTGGGCGAAGCGGTCGTACTCTTCGGCCAAGTCGAGATTGACAAAACCGATGTCCTTGCCGGTGAGTTCCTTCCACACGCGAATGCGCTCACCCATGGGGCGAATAGGCGTCAAAGAATCGACTTCGAGCTCAAGGTCGATGGCGCGACGACTCAGGTTGTCAACAACAATGACGTCGTGACCAATGTCCGACAAGTGCAGGCTGGTCGGCCAACCGCAAAAACCGTCACCACCGAGAACTAGAACCTTCATAGCGAGAACTCCCTGCATCATGGTGCGACCGCACCACTGCCCGATTTGGGCTATAGCTTTTTCATCTTACCAGTGCCATCGGGGCTCTTGGCCACGTCAGCGCAACGCCTTAGCCGCCCTACGTTGAACCGAGGAACCCTGAGGATGGCACCATCAGGAACCAGCATCCTCAACATCAACCTCCGAAAAGGGAACTGGGGCGATGAATGGGCGGTATCGATGGCGTTAGGGACACGTTTCCCCCCGGGTAACAGCGTTACCCGGGGACGTGCCGTTTCTAGTAGTTCTTCTCAGTCCACTTGATGAGGTTGATCAACGCTGGCGAGGCCTTAGGCGAGAGGACGGGGCCAGAGAAACCAAAGAACACGTACTTGCCCGCGACCCAGGCGTCGAGGCGCACGGAGCGCATTGCGCTCGTTGATCCGAGGCCGTCTTCCTTACCGTTACCGAAGTCGAGGTAGTCATTCACCCCGGCGACGGGCGTCTTGATCATCGCGCCGGCCGAGTCCTTGACCATGGCGTTCATGTACTGCTGCGCCGTCTGCTTCGCACCGCCGGACTTGGCGATGTCAGCGGGGCTGACGCAACCGATAACCAGCGCCTTCGCACCGAAGTCAATCGTGGTGCCGACCGCGTTGGCAGCGTTCGTGGCGTTGTCGGCGTAGTTATAGGGCGTGACCTTCGGGCTCGAGGCTGCCGTGAACCCTTGCGAGACCACGAGGGCCTTAGTAATCGACGCACAGGTAGCGGGCGCCGCCATGGACGAGGCGTAGGCGTTCGTCGACAGGGCCAGTGGGGCGAGTAGGGCGGCGATGGCCAATGAGTGAGTGAAGCGCATGAAATTCCTCCGTAACTGTGTGACCACCGGCCACACGTGAAGCAAGAGCCTACGGAGACCCCACGCAAAAAGCCCTAACTTTGACTAAGAATCCCCTAAAGGGCTACTTGTTGTTTTCTGGCAGGTACGGCATGATCGCGTGCGCCAGTCCCGGCAGCGTCAATGTCTGAAGGTAGACCTTGCCCGGGCCCGTGAGTTTGGCGAGGAACAGTGCGTCGGCACCGAACAACATGTTCTTGATGCCCTTCACCATTTCGATTTCGAGCGCCATGTGGGCCTCGAAGAGACCGACGTGTCCGGGGTGAACACGGAGGACCTCACCTGGGGCGAGGTCGTACTCAATCATTTCACCCGAGAGCTCGACCCAGGCCGTGCCTTCACCGGCGACGCGCTGCATCAAGAAGCCGTTTCCGGAGAAGATGCCCACCCCAAGCTTCTGCTGAAAACCGACGTCGACCGTAATGCCCGAGGTGCCCGCCAAGAAGCCGTGACGCGACACCATGTACTGCTGGGAGGCGTTCACCGAAATGGCCTTGATGTGGGCGGGCATTTTGGTGGCGAAGGCCACGGTGCCCGTGGTACCGGTTGCGGTGTACTCCGTCATGAAAATAGTCGAACCGGCCAGCACGCGTTTGAACATCCCGCCGAGACCGGAAGTACCGAGACCGGAGGCCTGGGTACCGAGCGAGACGCTGGCGGTGAGCCAGGTCATTTCGCCACCGAGGGAGATCACGGACTGGCCAGGCTGGAGTTGCACTTCGAGCACGGGCATCGTGGTGCCCACGATGCGGTGCGCGACGCCCGAAGCGTCGGTGTCGCTGAAGTCGGGCATATTGGCACTGGTGTGTTCGGTCATCACGTTCCTTACCTAAAGGGCTCTCGCCCCATGGTACACATCGAGAATGTATTACCGAGGGGACTTCACCGACGTTTCGCCATTCGAGAGTTTGGCCGCCAGGGTAATCGGGATGATGGTCAGCACCATGACGCCGACCACGACGGCGTTGACTTCGGGAAGTTGCTGACCGAGGCGAATGGCGCCAAAGATCCACAGCGGCAAGGTGTTCTGGGCGCCGGCCGTAAAGGTGGTCACGATAACTTCGTCAAAACTCAGGGCGAAGGCGAGTAGGCCACCAGCAATAATCGCCGTGCGAAGGAGCGGGAAGGTCACGTAGCGAAAGGTTTGTAGCGGGGTCGCACCGAGATCACTCGAGGCCTCCATGAAGGAGTCGGGGGTGCGACGGAGGCGGGCGATCACGTTATTGAAGACCACGACAATACAGAACGTGGCGTGGCCGATGATGATTGTGGTGAGCGACAGCTGGACGGCTACCAGGCCAAAAGCCGACTGCAGGGCAAGTCCGGTGACGATGCCGGGGAGGGCGATGGGCAAGACCAGGAGAAGCGAGACAACGTCGCGACCAAAGAAGCGAAAACGGTGAATACCTACCGACACCATTACGCCCAGAATGAGCGCAATGACCGTGGCGCCCACACCGGCTTTAACGCTCAACCACAGGGCACTGCGCACTGCCCCGTCGTGCCAGGCCACCGAAAACCACTGGGTGGACCACGAACGGATCGGGAACGTCTGGACGTTCGAGCGGTCAAAGGCGAAGAGCACGATGATAACGAGTGGGGCGAGCAGCAGCGCCACCACCGCAACGGCGAACAGCCGCAGTACCCAGGTGGCCAGTGGTGTCATTCTCATAGGGCCTCAAAGGCGCCGAAGAAGCGTGCCACGACGAGGTACACGGCCATGATGGCGATGGAGACGAAGGCCAGCGCGGCCGCGAAGGGCAGGTTGCCACCGTTTAGGGCACTGTCGTAGATGGCGTTACCGATGAAATTGGCGTTCGATCCACCAATGAGCAATGGCGTGATGAAGTCACCGAGGGTCAGCGAGAAGGTGAAGATTGAACCGGCCACCACACCTGGGAACACCAGGGGCCAGAGGACGCGACGAAGGGTGTACCAAGGTCGAGCGCCCAAGTCCGCGCTCGCTTCGAGCAGGCTGTCGGGCACGCGCTCAAACGCGCCGTACACCGGCATAATCATGAACGGAAGCCACAGGTAGCTAAAGACGAGCCACATGGCCACCGTGGAATAGGCCAGGTGTGTCACCGGTAGGCCCAGCGTCCGTTCAATGTCGGGGAGCACGCCCTTGTCCGACAGGATGTTGATCCACGCGTAGACCTTGGCGAGGTAGCTCGCCCACAGCGGGAGCAACGTGAGCGCGATGAACCACTGCCTGGTTCGTGGCGAGGCCACTTTGGCGAGAAAGAACGCGAAGGGCAGAGCAATGATGACGTCGGTAACGGTGACCAGAACGGCCATCAGAATGGTCCGCCAAATAATGGTGGCGTAGACCGACTGAGTAAACAGTTGCGAGAAGTTTGAACCCGTCCACTGGTAGACGATGTTGCCCGTGAGTGAGTCAACCTGGAAGAAGGCCGTAATCAGCAGGGCGACGAGCGACGCGAGGTAAATGACCAGAAACCACAGCAGCGGTGGCGACAAGGTCGCCACCGCTCGAAGCCAGGGGCGGCGCCACAGCGCCGCCCCGGCCTCACGTTGTTGCTGATCGAACAACTAACTATCCAACAATCTGCGTCCACGCCTGTTGCCACTGCGTGAAGTTGACACAGTTGTTCTGACCGTTGTCACAGGTGGGCAATGGCGTCTTCCAGAATTTGATGGTGGCGAAGTAACTCTCCGGAGCGTTCGCGTGATAGGCGGCACAGCCGCCCTTTTGCAACTTGTTCATGAAGGCGCAGGCCTGGGTGTTGGCCGGCGTTTCACCGAAGTAGAGCGCCTCTTGCGCCTGCACCAGCGGCGTCGACACGTAGTTCATCCACTTGTAGGCGCAGTTGGGGTGCGGGGCGTTCGTGGCCAGCAGCCACGAGTCGGCCCAACCGGTCGCGCCTTCACTCGGGATGGTGTCAGCAACTTTGGCGCCGGCGGCGACCAGGGTGTTCGTCTGGTACGGCCAGGCCGCGCCCACGGTCGTCGTGCCATTTTGGAAGAGTGAAATTTCCTGACTCGCGAGGTCCCAGTACTTCTTGATCAGCGGGTGCTCAGCCTTTAGCAACGCCACGGCGGCGTTGAACTGGGTCTGGGTCAGTTCGTAGGGGTCGGTGATACCGAGTGACGGTGTGGTCTTCGACAAGTAGAGCGCCGCGTCAGCAATTTGAATGGGATTGTTCGGAATCGTGACCTTCCCCTTGTTGGCCTTGTTGTAGATGACCGACCACGAGGTGGGGGCCTTCGGGTAGGCCGTCTTCGAGTACAGCAGCACGTTCGGACCGAACTCGTAGCTCACGCCGTAGTGAACACCGTTAATCGTGTTGAATGACGGGGCCTGCAAGAAGGGGTGGAAGTTCTTCGTTGCGGGTACCAACTTCATATTCACGGGGCGGACGTCGCCACCGTAAATGAGGCGCAGGTCCGCGTCACCCGACGCCGACACCAAGTCGTACTGGTGGCCACCACCGTGGTTCATCAAGGAAACCATCTCACTGGAGGATCCGGCGTACTTGACGTTGACCTGGCAACCAGTCTGTTGCGTGAAGGGCTTAACCCACTGAGGCTGGGCGTACCCTTCCCACGCAATCAGATTCAGTGATCCTTCACCCTTGCCGATACTCGACAAGGTGCCGTCCCCCTGTGTCGGTGGCGTGCCCAGTGCAGCACCCGCGCTCAAGGTAACGGCCGGCAGCGTCGTAACGGCCATCAAGGCCATGGCCGAAGCGACCACAACCCGTCTGGTTAGTAGTTGGTAGTTCATTGCTCCCCTTTTCATTGTTAATACGACTTTCAAACAGACGTGGCGTCAGCGTCACGCCAGCGAAGCGTGACCTCATCACCACGACGCAACAACGATTCATCGCCATCACTCGAACGATTCTGTCGCACGACGGTCATGCTCTCGCCCGACGCCGTCGTGACGCGGTAGCGCGTCACCATACCTACGTAGGCCACGTCGCCGATGACACCCCGCACGCCGGGTTCCGTCAACGACACGTCACCCGACACCATCTCAATCTTTTCTGGTCGCAGCACGCAGCGACCCCGCGCGGTGGTAATCACGTTGGACGTTCCTACGAAGCCGGCCACGAACTCCGTTGCGGGATGCTCGTAGACCTCAGCCGGTGCCCCGATCTGTTCAATCTGGCCATCGCGAAAGACGGCCAGACGATCACTCATGGTCAGCGCTTCTTCTTGGTCGTGGGTGACGTAGATAAAAGTAATCCCGAGCTCACGCTGCAGGCGTTTCAGTTCTCCCTGCATTTCTTGACGAAGTTTGAGGTCAAGTGCGCCGAGCGGTTCATCGAGTAGCAGCACCGTTGGCTCATTAACGAGCGCACGCGCGAGGGCCACGCGCTGACGTTGTCCTCCGGAAAGCTGCCTGGGCGCACGGTCGGCGAAGGCGTCCATCTGCACCATGGCGAGCGCCCGCTCGACTCGCTCACGAGTCGTGACCTTCGAAACACGCCGCACCCGAAGGCCGTAGCCCACGTTTTGGGCCACTGAATAGTGCGGGAAGAGGGCGTAGTCCTGAAAGACCGTATTGACGTTGCGCTGGTAGGGCGGTTGATTCGTGACGTCACTACCATCGAGCCAAATGGAGCCCCCGTCGAGACGTTCGAAGCCGGCAATGAGCCGCAGTAGCGTCGTTTTACCTGATCCCGACGGTCCGAGCATCGTGAAAAACTCACCCTGCTGGATCGTCAAATCGACGCCACGGACGACGGTGGTATCACCGAAGCGCTTGGTAACGCCACGCAGGACAATTCCCGCCTGATTCGTTGTCGACCCTTCAGTTGACTTCGTTGTCACGGTACTCACGAATCAAAAGAGTACACCGCTCGCCCCAGTGACCTCACGAACGGTCACCGCCAACGCTCCGTTGCTCGCGAGCATCGCAATCGTGTCGGGTAGGGGTACCTCGGTCACGATGGCCGGCGGATGTCCTGGCGCGAGTGCCACGCCCGGTTCAAGCTTCACGTCGCGGGGATCGTCCTCGAGCCCCCGACCACTCAATTTCAGGACCGCTTCGGCCGCGGCCCACTCCCGCGGACTCAGCGTGGCGACCGTCGCACTCAGCGACACCAGGTCGAGGCCCACGTCGACCTGGCGACTGAGCGCGAGTGCACAGAGGTCGTCCGAACGCGAGAGTGACCACCACAACGGGGTGGTGGTGCCGACGGTCGGCTTCCCGTGTGTTTCGTCACCGCAGAAACGGCACGTACGCGTAATGACGAGGCCTGCCGGCGTGATTGAAAGCGCCGCGGCCACGACATGACGGGCAAGGGCCCGCCCAGCAAGAAAACGCGTGCGCCACTGCGGACGGTCAAAGCGGGTGGCGCGCTCACGTTCCGCCTGGGTCGTCCCCGCGGTTATCCACGCCGGCGAAATTGTGGCGTGCCGTACCCACCAGACCTCGGCTTCAGCAGTGGGGGTTTCGCTCACGTCTGGCACATTAGTGGTACTCACTTCGCGAGAGCGTTTAACGACCCCGCCCCACAGCTCGCGCTGTGGGGCGGGGTCGTACACGTCAGGGATTGACGCTGATCGTTAGACCAGGACGAGGCCGCTCTTGATTTCGACGGCTGGTTCGTTCTCCGCGGTCGTCACCACTTCAATGCGGGCGACGACCGGAGCAACCACCACGGCATTGGGGTTCAAGATGTTCTGCACTTCCGCCAAGTCCTGCGGGTGCGTGACGCCGATACAGCGCGACGTGGTTTCGAGCACCTTGACGTCGAGAGCCCCGTCGAGGTTCGCGTTCACGAACTCGGGCAAGTTAAGCTCGGCGGCGGTGAAGTCGTGCGCGTCGTAGGCGGCCTTCATGGTCTTGAAGACGTCGTACTTGAAGCCCCAGAGGTTCATCGAAACGATGGTGTCCCCGCTCAACGTCTCAGGCGCTTGGCAATCGTCAACCAAGAAGGCTCCGCCAACCTTGCGAACGCCACGGCGCTCGACCACGTTGGACAGACGACCATTGGTCACCTCGCAGGTACCACGGTTGACCGGACGCTCACCAACCACGGCGTTACCAATCTGGTAGCCCACGGCCGCTGACGTGCGCTCGTCGCGCAGGTGTTCGAACAACGAAGTCATGGCGTGGACACCGTACAGGTCATCGGCGTTGGCCACTGCGAAGCAGCGCCCCGGAAGCAGCGCCTGCTTGGCCGCGAGCACCGCACCCATGGTGCCGTTCGTCGTGGACTGGATGACCAGGGTCACGGAGAGCTTGGACCACCAGCGACGGCGAATGTGCTCGGCAATGACGGGGCCAGACTGCTCGTTGACGACGATGACGAACTCACGGAATCCCGCGGTCAATGCTTCTTGGGCGATGAGGTCGATCAGGACTTCTCCGTTGAGACCCACCGGCGCGAGGGGCTTGATAGCACCGTAGCGACGGGCCCGGCCGGCGGCCATGATGACCAGGGCGGGGCGGGTGTTGGCGGGGTGAAAGTTGATCGAGCGCTCGACGCGACTCTTCTTAGTGGTGGTGGTCATGACTGGAACTCCAATTGGTTAGTGGTGGAAAGTAAATCGGAAAGGAAATTCGGGTTGGCGACGACAATGACGTCGGGCCGACGGAGGTGCTTGATGACATCATCAAGCACCTCCGGGTACAGCGCGGCACGAATCACGAGGACCGTGCCATGATCAAGTTCGCGACGAATGCCTTCGACAACCTCCAGCAGGCCCGACTGGCGGAGCTGGTTGAGGTTGCGACCGCAGACAATCACGATCTCACTACCGGTGACTGATTCGCTCGGCGTCTGCACGAGTCGCAGCGCGTGGCTCTCAATCAGGTCGAGGTGGAACTGGCTAAAACCGACACCCTTAGTGGCGACGAGCGCAATGGAGTGGTGATGTACTGCGAGACACGAGGCCAGCTCGAGTCCCTGCTCGTCAGTGCCAATAACGGTGACCTTCATGACTAGTACCCAGCGTTCGGGTTCGTCGTGGAGGTTTGGAAGCCACAGTTCGGACGAGCCGCCGCCATGTTGCCGTCGGGGCATTCCGTCGTCGCGGAGAACTGTGCACCGATCAGTACCGAGCCATTGAAGCTGGCACCGTACAGGTTGGCGCCGGCCAAGTTGACACCGGTCAGGTTGGTGCTCGAGAAGTCCGCGAAGGACAGGTTGGCACCCGCCAGGTTGGCACCCGAGAAGTTCGCGTTGTTGAACTGGCCGTGGGCCACCGCCGCGTTCATCAAGTCAGCGTTCGAGAAGTCGGTTGACGTCGCGGTCACTTGGTTGAAGATGGCGTTGGCGAGTACCGCGTTCTGGAACGTCGATCCCGTCAGGTTGGCACTGGTCATGTTCAGACCGTCGGCGTTGATGTTCTTGAACGACGCGTTCTGGGCCATGACCTGACCGAAGAGGCCGTTGGTCAAGGTCGATCCATCGAGGGTGGCGTAGTTCATATTGGACAGCAAGGCCTGAGCACCCGACAGGTTGGCGTTGGTCAGCTTGGTGCTGTCCATGTTGGCCTGGTCGAGGTTGCCCTGCGTGAACTGCACGTGCGCCAAGTTGAGGCCCGACAAGTTCGCCTGGAACAAGTTGACGTTGGAGCACACCGAGTAGGTCACGAGTGCACAGCCGTTGGTCACGCTCTGGCTGGGCACGGTCAAGTAGACGTAGCCGCCACCGAAGGCGTAGGGCGCGCCGCGCTTGAAGTGTGGGCCAGCCAAAGCCAAGAGACGAGCACTAATGGGCTGGTTCAAGTTCCATGGGGAGTACTCGAACTTCACGAGACCCTGGTTGGCATCGTAGGAGGGGCTCGACACTTCGACAATGTAGGAAGAGCCGCCACTGACGCGCACGATCACGGGGACCTTGGCGACGAGGGGTGAGGCATTCCATTCCTGCACGAGCGAGGCCAGCGGCATGGACTGGGCCGACGACACCGTCGTACCGGCCACCGAGGCGTACCCACTAGTGCCGAACAGGTTGATCTGCCCACCACCGACGGTGCCACCCGAAATCGCCATGCTGTAGAGCACGCCGGGGGTCTTGACGATGTAGGTCGGGCGCGCCACGGGAGCGTGGTGCTTCGACTTGGCCGCCGAACTGTGCGCAGCCTGGTTCGCCGGATAGTTAACCGTCTTCGTCACGACACGAACCACGGTACGTGGTGCGTGGTACGTCGTCGGTGCGGTGTACGTGGTTGGTGCGGTGTACGACGTGGGGACGTTGTACGTCACTGGTGCGGTGTACGTGGCGGGTGCCGTGTACGTGGCCGAACCGGTGTAGGTCACCGACGAGGCCGCGTGCGTCACGTGCTTCTTGACCTTAACGGCCTTGTGGTGCACGGACTTGACGGCCGTTTTTGGCGCCACGGTAGCCGAGAGGCTGCCGTTGACGAGCGCGACCGTCGCGCCAGCGAGCACTAGGAGTGCAGTGGACTTTACTAACTTCATGGCTTACCTCGGTCGGGACGGAATACGTGAATGATCATGTCTAAAACGGCAATGCAGGTGAGAGCCGCCAAGATGCTCCACGCAACACCCAGGTCTGAGTACAGCGACTTGGGGGCGTGTTCCCGAGCCCACACCGTGAAGTGGTGAAAAGGGTTCGAGAGAACGATGGCGGTGACAAGGGAACTCGACATAGTTAGGCAGAGACCTTTCTGGTTTGGGCGACCATCGCTCGAGGTGCGCGCACCGCGCTCGATACGGTCTTCTTGTTTTCAGCTTTGTACTGGGCTTCCCAGCGGTCCACGTCGGATCCCGAGAGTTCCGACATCCACGACACGAACCATGCCGCAATACGGAACCACAGGTAAATCTCAACGAGGATCAATGAGGCACCGGCGAACAAGTCGCTCCCGGTGCGCTTGGGCATCGACGCAGCGATGTCCAAGTTCAGCAATGCGGCCAAGACTGGTGGGATTGCCCACAGCCAGAGCCAGACGAAGGCGTGCAAGGTGAGGGCGGTCAAGAAGAGCACCGCGAACATGACACGAATGGTCATGTCGAGGCCCATCTTGAACTGCAACCACCATGGGTACTTCGTCGTGTCGTTCATTCCGTCACGACGGAGCAACTTAATGATGCCTCCGTCCCACTTACGACGCTGGGCGAAGAGCGACTTGAAGGTCAGCATGGGGCCAGCCCAGGCACGGGCCGTCGCCGACATCAAGGTCGAGTAGCCCAGGGCCTGCAACTGCCAGGTGAGCTCCATGTCTTCCACCTGCGACTCAATCGTCCACGGGCACGGACGACGAAGGGTCGTCGTGACGTCATTCAGCGCCGAGACGCGGAACAAGGTGGCCTGACCACCGAGCACGTAGGTGTTGCGGTGGCGGTGCAAGATGTCGCGGTTCCAGCTCGCAAACTCGATGCGCTGCATGCGCACGAGGAAGTTGGAGACGGGGCCACCCTTGGCCTCAGACTGGTTGAACGAGTAACGGCACATCACGCCGGCGATCTTGCGGTTGCTCAACACTTCTTCTTCGAGCTGCTGGATCGACTCGCGCGTAATACGGGTGTCAGCATCAACTGCCATCCAGTAGTCCGCGGCGTCCCCGTAGAGGTCCCAGGCCTGGTTAAGGGCGCCGACCTTGCGGGTGCTGTTGTTGACGGTCTCGTGCACGGCCACCAGATCGGGGTACGCGTCGCGGTAGGCCAGGGCGATGTCGACCGTGTTGTCGGTGCAGTTGTCGGCAATCACCACGATGCGGTCAGGCATGCGGGTCTGGTCGAGGACGTGGTCCAGGGTGTCGGCGATGATGTCGCCCTCGTTGTGCGCCGGGATGACGACAACGAGACGACGGTTCTCACCGTAGGGTGACGAGATTGGTGGGATGCCACCGTCACCGTCGCCGGGAGCGGCGGGTGGGGTGGGGGTGCCTCCACCAACGACTGGCGTGGGAGCCTTGGCCGTGGCCTTGGACTCGGGCTGCCAGATCGGGTAGAGGTTGACGCCCTCCTTGGGGATGATGAAGGTGTCGCCGGGCTGCATGCCGGGCTCTACCAACATCGACCCACGAGTGGTCGTCCAACCCATAAAGACGTGGCCCTCCTTGGCGAGACCCTGGGCGCGAGCGCTGGGCAACGTCATGGTGTGCTGTGCCAACCCCACGGGGGCGGCGTCTTCAATAGTCAGGGCCGGCGTGGCAGCGGGCTGCACGTCGACGTCGATGGCTTCAGTTATGACGGGTTCAGTCGTCATAGTGGTGACTTCGCCATCCGGTCCATACACCGGATAGAGGGTCTGTCCCACTTCATTCAGTACGGACAACTTCATTGGTTTCTCTCCACTCGGATCGTGAAGTCTTCGCTGGCACCAAGGCCAGCATCAGGCTTCGAGGCATTTGGTGACGTCGACCAGCCAAGGAAGGAGTGTCCTTCCTTCGGCGTAGTCGAAGCGTCGGTTTGCGGGGCCGCGGCGGCCGAAGGTTCGGCCACGTTGGAGGTTTCAACAGACTGCGGGTCGAGCTGGTTGAAGTTCACTTCACCCTTCACCTTGGGTGTCGGTGCCCAGACGGCGTAGACATTGAGGCTGCCTTCGGGGATGGTGAACTTGGCACCAGGCTGCATGCCCGGGTCCGGCTCAGTTGCGTCGGGCGAGGTCGACCAACCGAGGAAGGTGTGACCCTCCATCGCGAAGCCCTGGCTCTCAGCGTTCGGAAGGACGATTGTTGCGTCGTCCTCCTCTTCTTCCTCTTCCTGTTCAGTAACACCCTCGGGGGCGCCGACCAGTGTCGGCACCGTGGTGACGACTGATTCGGGGAGCAAGAAAATGTGGTCAGCAGGTGCGGCGACCGGCGCTACACCCCAGACCGCGTAGATGTCGAGTCCCGTTGCGGGGATCTCGTAGGTGGCGCCGGGCATCATGCCCGCCCCTGGCTCGGTGGCACCAGGCGTGGTAGCCCAACCGAGCAGGATGTGCCCTTCCTTCACTAGGCCGTGGCTCTCGGCAGTTGGTAAGACCACGGTACTCACCGGGGCGGCGGCATCAACGGCGACAACATCGGGCTCTGATTCCGTGACAACACGGACGCCTTCCACCTCGCCAGGTGCGGCGCTGGATCCCCAGACCGCGTAGAGCGTGATGCCGCTCTTGTCGATTATTGAAACTCTCATAACTGCCTTCCGTTGTGAAGTTGTTGATTAGAGGAAGTCCCATACTTGACGAGGATCACTCAAACGGCAAGGCAGTTTTTTTTTCTTTCCACAAACCTTTCACTCCGTGAGTAATTTTTTTTTCAGATAGACAACTAATTTTTCTTTGCTTTTTTTACGTATCTCTCCTAGGGTTTGCGAGAGCCCCTACGAGGTCGTCGTCGATCTCATCACCACACCAAGGAACCGTCACCACTATGTATCTCGCAGAACGCATTGAAGCCGGCAAGCTCCAGTTGTTAGAAATTACTGAGCAGGCGTTGTTGAGCCACGAAGACTCCGGTGTTCGTATTGAGAAAGTCTCGACGGCCGCCGGCATGAGCCCCGGTGTGATCTACAGCCACTTCAAGTCGCGCGAGGGCCTCCTCGACGCCGCCTACTTGCACATCTACCAGAAGCAAAACAACGCCTACTGCGCCTTGCTGCGTGATCAGGTGCCCTCAGTGCTCGGCGGACAATCCATCCTCGAGAAGCTCTACGAGCTTGAACTCGACAACAACATGGCCACCGCCCTCAACCAGGGTCGTGCGATGCGCTTGCGTATCCACGCTCGCGCGGTAGCGCGCAAGTCGTTCCGTACGCAGTTCCAGAAGATTCAAGACGCCCACCTCACGGAAGTTGCGAGCATCTTGGACTTGCTAAACGCGTCGCCCGTTGCCACAAGCGCCAATCGTGACACCCGCCACCTCGCCTTGTTCCTCGAGGTGTTCGCGGTCGGTCGGGCCACCAGTGAAATCGCTTCGCAGCCCATTCCCCTCAAGGCCTGGTTTGCCTTCGTCGATCAGGCCGTTCGCACGATGCCGATGCCCGATGACGTCCGCGTGACACGTCTGGTTGAAGCGTCCTGAGTCGCGGCGGCCCCCGCCGCACCTACACTCGTGCCATGACGTCTCGACGCCACCACCTCATCGTGGCTGCACTGTTGGCCGCATCCCTTGGATGGACCTCGACTGTTGTCGTCGCTCCTCGTGCGTACGCCAGCACCACCCACCACCTCTCGGGGACCGTCGTACGCCTCCAGGGTGCCACCTTGACCTTCGTGCAAGGCTCTGACCCTAGTGCTCCGTCCGCCACGGTGACACTCAATGTTGGC
>CAIKBU010000097.1 GCA_903825765.1 uncultured Actinomycetes bacterium
GACGCTCGTGGGCGTGCTCGTTGGGGCATCCGTGGCCAGCGCGACGAGTTCGACGGTGACGACGATCTATCCGTACAGCACCTCGGTGCAGACGTGGACCGTACCGGCCAACGTCACCTCAATCACCGTTGACCTCTTGGGCGGAACAGGTTCGCTCGGTGGTCGTGACTCATCAGGCTTTCCACCAGACGGTGGTTACCAGGGTGAAGTGTCAGGAACCCTGTGGGTCTATCCCGGTCAAGTTCTCACCATCGCACCAGGGCAGGCGGGCCAACTACCCAGCAAAACCGCGTGTTCGCCTGGCCAGAATCTCTCGTCACCGTACACGACGCTTAACTTTGACTCGAGTGATGCCAAGCCAGGTGTCAATGCACTCGGTGGTAACAGCTACACCGGCCTCTACGCGGGTGGCTACGGTGGTTCGCCCGGTCCCTCCGGTTGCTCCGGCTACGGTGGCGCTGGTGGTGCGGCGTCGGTTCTCGAACTCGGCTCGGTGAGCACTCCGTCGTCGGACGGCATCATCATTGCGGGTGGTTCGGGTGGTTCGGGTGGTTCCGGTCAGTACACCGCGAACCGTGGTCAACCACCTCTGAGCAGTTACACCGGTCGCTCTGACGCGGTGACGACCGTCGGTCAAAACGGCATCAGTGTCGCAAACCAGTGTCACGCCCCGACCGCCTCGAGCTGCGACGGTGGTGGTGGTGCCGGTGGTGGTGGTGGCGCCCAGGGTGGCGCCCAGGGTCTCGTACCATTCGGTTCTACCGGATCGAACGAATGGTTCGGACTTGGCGGTAGCCCTGGTCAGAGCTCGACCGGCGGCTTCGCTGGCCTGGCTGCGCAGTACACCTACTACCCGACTGACGGCGTCAACGGCACGATCACCATCACCTACAACAGTGGTGTGCCGGGCCCCGTCTCGGGGTTCACCGCGACGACACCATCAGGTGGTTGCTCGACCTTGAACTGGACCGTCCCAGCCATTACTGGGTTGGCGCCCATCACAGGCTACGAGGTCCAGGTGAAGGTGAATGGCGGTTCGTGGACCGACGTGACCGCAAACTCAAATTCGACCAGCACGTCCTACCAAGTGTGCTCCCTCAGTGGGGGATCGAGCTACGCCTTCCAAGTTGCTGCGATTAACTCATACGGCACCGGAAACTACCCAAATGCCACGTCCGCGCCCCAGGCCCCGACGCTCGGTTCGCCGACCATGGGTGATGGCTATATGTCAATTCCATTGTCCCTCAGCGGTGCTGGCAGCACCACTATTACTGGCTACCAGTTCTCAATCGATGGTGGCACCACCTGGCAAACTGCCACCCAAACGACATCACCGATCATTGTGTCCGGTCTCACCGACGGCACGAATTACACCGTGAAGGTCCGCTCCTATAACGACTGGGGTTGGACCCTCGCGACCAACACGGCGACGGGGATTCCTTTCGGCGTTCCCTCGATCATTCAGAACTCCACCATTACCTTCACGACGTCGAGTGGCCAGGTCGTACTGAACTGGAGCGCTCCGTCAGCGAACGGTAGTGCGATCACCTACTACTACGTTGGTGTGTACAACGCGGCGACCTACGGCTCAACGGTCACCTCGTGTCAGGTCAGCGTGCTCACCTGCACCTTCAACGGCTTGTCGAACAATACGACGTACTACTTCACCATTCAGGCCAACAACGCGGCCGGTCTGAGTACGCGATCAAATCCTCGCGTCGGGGTCACCGTAAACGGCAATAACCCTCCGTCGAGTCCGTCGGGCGTCACCGCCAATCCAGGTGATCAAAAGGTCACCCTGAACTGGTCGGCACCGGCCAGCAACGGAAGTGTGATCACGAGCTACGGCGTGCAGTACTCAACCGACGGCGGTACAACGTGGACGACGTTTGCGGGCTGCACCGACGCCTCCACGACCTGTGTCGTGACCGGACTGACGAACAACGTGCAGTACAGCTTTCAGGTAAACGCCACGAACGCCATTGGAAGCTCCCTCTATGCCACCCCAGTGAGCGCAACGCCGTTCGTGCCATCGGCCCCCAGTACGCCGACCAACGTCCGCGCGACATCAAACGCCAATCAGTCATCACTCGTCTCGTGGACCCAGACCTCCAATGGTGGTTCGGCCATCACGGGCACCGACGTCCAGTACTCAACCGACGGCGGAACCACGTGGACCGACGCAACGATGTGCGCCACCATGGTGAGCACGTCGTGCACCGTGACCGGATTGACGAATGGCACGTCGTACGTGTTCCAGGTGAACACCACGAACGCCATCGGGACCAGCAACTACTCCGCCGCCTCGGCCGCCGCCGTCCCCGCGACGACGCCCAGTGCCCCGAACGCCTTTGCCGCGACATCGGGGAATAACGCCCAGTCCGTGCTGACCTGGACTGCCCCCACTACCAATGGTGGGGCCAGCGTGACGTCCTACACCGTGACGTCACCGACGGCAACAATCCCCGCTTCGTGCATCGCCACGGCCAACCTCACCTGCACGGTGACGGGTCTGACGAACGGTACGACCTACACGTTCTCGATTACCGCCTCCAATAGCGCAGGTGTCGGTGCGGCCACGACCACCACCGCTACCCCGAGTAATACACCCTCGAGCCCGGTGATCACTCCATCGTCACTTCCCACCAACGCCGTCTTCGGTGGTTCGTTCACGGCCGTCGTTACCCAGACAACGGGTAACGGCACGTTGAGTGTGCTCTCCAATACGACTTCGATCTGCACCGTTGGCGGCAATGGACTCACCGTCACCTTCACCGGTGCCGGGACCTGCTCCCTTTCGGCCCATTCGTCAGCGACGTCGAGCTACAACGCCGCCACCGGCTCGGCCCAGACGTTCGATATCGCACAAGACACCCCGACCACACCCGTGATTACGCCAACACCGCCGACGACGCAGTACGGCACGACGTACACACCCGTGGTGTCGACCACCGGTGATGGCGTTAAGTCCGTTACCTCATCGACCAACTCGGTCTGTGTCGTCAACGCGGGCGTGGTGTCCTACGTCGCGCTCGGCACCTGCACCCTGACGGCCCACGTGGCCGCCGGCGTCAACTACGGCGCCGCCGACGGATCGGCCCAGAGCTTCTACGTGGGCCAAGGTACGCCTACACCCCCCACTGTCTCCGACATCCCCGCCCACCCGACGTACGGTTCGAGCTTCTTGCCCACGGTCTCGACGACTGGCGACGGCACCACGACGGTGGTCTCAACCACACCCAGCGTGTGCGTGGTCAGCACAGTCACCGCTGTGGTCACCATGGTGGGTGTTGGTACGTGTACGTTGAAGGCCTCGGTCGCCGCCGGCCAGTTCTACCAGTCCCTCGACTCAGCGCAGTCCTTCACGGTCTATCCCGCCGTCTTGACGGTGACGGCCTCGAGCGCGACGATGTCCTTCGGTTCGACGCCACCGACCATCACCCCCTTCGTCTCGGGCTACCTGAATGGTGACCCAACGACCGTGGTGACCTCACTCCCCACCTGCACCACGGTGGCTACGAGTGCCTCGCACCCCGGTTCCTACGCATCAACCTGCTCCGGTGGCACAACTTCAACCAACTACACCTTCGTCAGCGACGGGAGTAACTACGTCGCCGGTGTGGTGACCGTGCAGCCTGCCGCGCCAACAATGCCCACCATTACGAACCTGCCGTCACACGCCGTGTACGGGTCGAGCTTCACTGGTCTGCTGGTGTCTTCCAACAGCCCCGGAGCTACCAGCATCACCACGGCCACGCCGAGTGTGTGTTCGGTCTCGACCGTCGGATCGTCGGTGACGGTGTCGTTCTTGTCGGCCAGCACCAACTGTGTACTGATCGCCCACATTGGCGCTTCGACTGACTACGCCGCTGCCGCTAACTATGGTCAATACTTCTGGATTTTCCCCGCCACGCTGACCATTACCCCCGCCGCGGCGTCGATGGTCTTCGGCGGTACGCCTCCGACGATCACGCCGACCTACAGCGGTTTTGTGGGCAGCGACTCGGCGACCAGTGGCGCGCTCAGTATTGCACCAACCTGCGCTACCTGGGCCACCAGTCTCAGTAACCCCGGTTCGTACGGTTCGTCGTGCACTGGCGCATTCGCCCCAAACTACGCAATCGTGTACGCCAACGGAACGTTCACGGTGACCCTGGCGCAGGCCTCGGTGCCGACTATCACGAACTTGCCTTCGACCACCGCCATGGGCCTGTCATTCACCCCGTCGGTGTCGACGACCGGTGACGGCGCCACGAGCGTTACGAGTTCGACGACCTCGATTTGCACCGTCAGTGGCGCTGGCGTGGTGTCCTACCTCGCCACCGGAACGTGCACCCTGGTCGCCCACGTGGCAACCGGCTCGCAGTTCTCGGCTAATGCCTCTGGTGCCTTGAGCTTCACGATTGGTCAGGGCCAAGCCTCGGTGCCGACCATCACGAACCTTCCCTCTTCCGCTACCTACGGCGCTGCGTACTCGGCCACTGTTTCCTCGACTGGCGATGGCGTCCGGAGCGTGACGTCGCTGTCCAGCGGCGTGTGCACCGCCAATGGCCTCGCCGTGACGTACGTGTCACCCGGTATTTGCATCCTGGTCGCCCACGTCGCAACGAGCAGTAACTACCTCGGTGCCACTGGATTGAGCCAGAGCTTCACGGTCCTCCCCGCGACACTGACCATTACCGCTTCGAGTCCGCAGGTCACCTTTGGTGCATCGGCTCCCGCGATTTCCTACACCGTCTCGGGATACGTCAATGGCCAAGGCGCCAGCGTCATCCTCGCTGCACCAACCTGCACGTCAACGGCGAAGGCTCACCCCGCCGGCGGCACGTACGTGACCTCCTGCTCCGGTGCCGGTGCCATCAACTACGTCTTCACCTACGTCTCGGGCATCTTGACAGTCGGCCTGGCCACGCCAACGACCCCGACCATCACCAACCTGCCTGCGATGGACACGTACGACAACACCTACGTCCCCACCTTCGCCACGAACGCCGATGGCGATCTGGTCCTGACCTCGTCGACCACGTCGGTCTGCGAAGTCGACCCCGCCACTAACGACGTGATCTACGTCGGCGTCGGTACGTGCACCCTGACCCCGAGCGTTACTGACGGGACGAGTTACGCCGCGGCCACGGGTTCACCCGTGAGCTACACCGTGGCCTACGCCAACACCTCGGCCACCGTGACCTACGGATCGTCCGACTGGTGGGGCAATGGATACAACTCTTCAATCACCTTGCGTGACACGTCGCCCCTCAACGTGGGAACGCCGGACGTGCCATGGACCTTCAGTTTCGTGGTGCCCACCGGCACCGCGCTGTCCAACCTCTGGGGTGCTGACTACACGACCGCTCCCACCACGGGTGGCACCTTGGTCACCGTGACGGCCTTGGCTGACACGCCAGTTCTCTACCCTGGCCAGTCAGTGTCCATTGGCTTCACCACGACTGGACCCGACGCGATCACCGGATTCTTGATGGGCGGCGTCTCAGCGCTTACATCGCCGACGGTGCCGACTGCCATCGTCGCCACCCAAACCAGTGGTTCCGCCACCGTTACCTGGACTTCCCCCACGAGTTGGGGATCAGGTGTCGCCTTCTCCTACGTCGTGAGTGTCGTGGGTGCGTCGTGGAACACGTGCACCCTCAAGGGTGCCGCGCTCAGCACAAACTCCTGCACGTTTACCGGTCTGACCAACGGCACGAACTACTCCTTCGTCGTGCGCGCCATCAACTCGGCTGGTGTGTCGAGTTCGTACTCCGCCGCGTCCAACACGGTGATGCCAGTGGGTACTCCTGACGCACCGAGCATCGTGAACGTGGCCGTCTCGGGTACCAGTGTTGTGGTGACCTTAAGCGCCCCGTACAACACGGGTGGTGTTGCGTTGACGGGCTTTACCGTCACGGCCCACAGTGCCACCGGCACGATTCCCGCGCCCTGTGTCGCTACCGGCCTCAGGTGCACCTTTACTGGCTTGACTGATGGTGCGAACTACACCTTCACCGCCACCGCCACCAATGCGGTGCCCTTCACCAGTGCCGCGTCGGCCGTTTCGGGCGCCGTCGTACTCTACGAAGCACCCGGTGCGGCCACCATCTCGAGCGTGTCAACGTCCTCGCAGTCGGCCACGATCACCTGGTCTGCTCCGGCAGTCCTCGGTGGCTCGACCATCACTGGGTACGTCGTGACGGCTTCCCCCGGCGGTAACGACTGCTACACCACGACCACCTCCTGCGTGGTGGTTGGTCTGAGCAACGGCACGGCGTACACCTTCTCGGTGACGGCTATTACCGCCGCCGGCTACGCCTCGACGACTTCCACCTCCTCGACGTCGACCCCGCTCAGCGCGCCGAGCGCGCCTGTCTGGGTCCACGCGACGGCCGGCAATGAGTCCATCGTCGTGGCCTGGTTGGCCCCCCACACCAACGGTGGTTCACCGATCACCGGCTACACGGTGACGGCCAGCGCCAGCGGTGTGACCCTGCCCGCTCCATGCACGACGACCGCGCTGACGTGTACCTTTACCGGACTCACCGATAACGTCGCTTACACCTTCACGGTGACCGCGACCACTCTCGGTGGCACCTCGGTGTCGTCCACCGCGTCGAAGGCTGCGACACCTCAGTCCGCCACGCAGAGTGCCGCGCTGCACTACCTCTTCGTCAAGACGACGAAGTGGCCTGGCGGCTACACCGGTCAGTACGCCGTGAGTAACCGCACGTCCTACACCATCGGTTCACGCACGAATCGCTGGACCTTCAGCTTCAAGTTGCCCGTGGGCACCACGCTGTCGAACCTCTGGAACGCCAGTTACACCACCAGCTTGAGCGCTGGTGTCACCACGGTCACCGTCACCGCACCACTCAGTGCACCGTGTATTGCCGCCGGCGCGGCCTACCCCGTGTACTTCAACGTGGTCGGCACTGGTTCGCCGAACAGCTGCACCGCAGCGGGGAGTAGTTGCACTCCCTAGGTAAAAGGTCTGCGTGGGGGTAGTGGTGTCCTCACGCAGTTTCACCAGACGGCCCACTCCCTCGGTCATGGGGGAGTGGGTCTTCTGCTTTTTAGCACTGCGAAACCGTCTTTAGTAGCGTGTTCGCGAGAGAAGGAGGTCGGCGAATGGGCCGCCAAGCTCAACGCATTGGGCTACACCCACGACCCGATTGAGGACGTGCAATACGCGGTGACGGTGACGGCACACATTCCCGATGGCATTGCCATCGAGTTCTTCTTCCCGAAATAAGAAATTACTTCACGAGCGGCACCCGCCAGCGGGCTCACCCTACAGCGAAACCGAAAGTCGCTCAGTCGGCTGGCCACTCCACGAGGCAATGAGCTCGAAATCTTTGTCGAGGTGCAAAACGGTCAAGCCAGTGAGCTCGGCCGTAGCCGCAATCAGAAGGTCTGGTATCGAGGGTGCCCGATGGAGGCCGCGATCGGCCAGTAACTGCTGCAGTTCCATCGCCCGGACTTCTATGGAGGGGGTGAGGTACGTGGTTGGCATGAGTGTCAACGGTGCACTGGCGTTCGCCGAGCGCAAGTCGGAACCGGACCGCGCTGAAAAACCCACCTCAAGTCGGGTTATGGACGAGAGGTGCACGAGCCCTCGTTCAATCCGATTGGCCCATTCCGCTGCGTCAGGGCTTTGGGCGAGTCGAATGAGAGCGGACTTGTCAATTAACCATGCCGTCATTGCCAGGCCTTTGCCGAGATCTCCGCATCGGCAAGGTCGGCGAACGTGGTTGAGAACCACTGGAAATCGGTGGTGGAGACCGAGGCGGTGATTCGCCGCTCCCGTGCGAGGATTCGGCGCAGGTACTCACTGCGCGACACTCCGAGTTGCCTCGCCGAAGCGTCGATTGCCCGCACTACGTCATCGGGAACATCCCGTAGCAAAATGTCGCCCACCGTGCACCTTTCTGTTGTGATATCTCATGATATCTTTCCTATCCGAACTCTGACAATTATTGATTGTGAGGGACCTGCGCACCCACCAAGCCCAACTGTCGTGGCAAAGGTGCGAAGAGTTGCGAGAACTCCGGTGCCACTACGGAAGGCGCCTCTTTTGAATCTTCTACCAACGTTTAGGGAACCTCTTTGTCTTGCTGCACATCTTCGAGAAAGGAACAAGCAAGATTCCCGAAGGTGAAATCAAAATTGCCCAGGACCGATGGAGTGATTTCGTCGATCGAATGAATGCTCATCCGAAACGCCCGCCGCGAGTAGCAGGTCACGATGCCCCCTACGCCACTGACAGTAGTTAGCAAAATTGCTAACATTCTCCTCATGCCGAGATATGTAGGAAAGTTGTGTTTGCGACCCTGAGTTGAGGAATTCCACTGGCCCCGTTAGGTGGGCCGGGTTCCGTGTTGAAATGTCATTTGACTAATCAACCTCAACAAGGAGACCCCAACCCATGACGATGCTAACCCCCGAATTCTCGCGCCCCGACACGCCCGCGAGCAACGAAGTTTCTGATCCGATTACCCAGCTGCTGCGCGGCCACGCCAGAGAACTCATCGCCGTCGCTCTCGAGGCCGAGGTCCAGTTGGTGCTCAACCAACTACGTGGCGACGGCCGCGACGTCGTGCGCAATGGCTACCTGCCAGAACGTCTGGTCACCACGGCCGTCGGTGACGTGGCGGTCGAGGTTCCCCGGATCCGTGCGCGTGACGGTGAGAGCGTGAACTTCGCGTCGTCGATGATCCCGAGATACCTGCGCCGTTCAGAGTCCATCTCGGCCTGGGCCGCCTACGCCTACCTGAAGGGGATTAGCGAGCGCGACGTCGCCTCGGTCTTGGAGGTCGTGCTCGGCGAGGGCGCCAAGAAGCTCACGCCGGCGGTGCTCAGCGAACTGAAGAAGTCCTGGACCAAAGAGTTCAACGAATGGAACCAGCGCGATCTCTCGACGGTCCGCTTCACCTACCTCTTCGCCGACGGCATCTACCAGGAGATCCGCGGCGACAATCCCAAGATCTGCGTGCTGGTGCTGATGGGCGTCGATGACAAGGGCAAGAAGCACCTGATCGCCATCGAAGACGGAACACGAGAGTCCACTCAGAGCTGGCGCGAGGTTCTGCTCGGCGCCAAGTCCCGGGGGCTGAACGCGGCGAAGCTGGCGACCGGTGACGGTGCGCTGGGTTTCTGGGCGGCGCTCTCCGAAGTGTTTCCCTCGACCACGCACCAGCGGTGTTGGATGCACAAGACCTCGAACGTTCTCAACTACCTGCCGCGCACCACGAGGTCCAAGGCCAAGGACGACCTGCACCAGATCTGGATGGCCGAGGGTCGAGAGGCGGCCGAGAAGGCCATGTCGCTCTTTGAAGAGAAGTACTCGGCCAAGTATCCACGAGCCGTCACCTGCCTTACGAAGGACCGCGTGGCACCGCTCGCCTTCTACGACTTCCCGGCCGAGCATTGGATCCACGTGCGCACCAGCAACATGATTGAGTCCACGTTCGCCACGC
Organism: uncultured Actinomycetes bacterium; assembly: GCA_903825765.1. GTDB lineage: Bacteria > Actinomycetota > Acidimicrobiia > Acidimicrobiales > RAAP-2 > RAAP-2. The sequence goes on from CAIKBU010000097.1 coordinate 9,468, forward strand.
TGCGCCACCGCACCAAGCGAGTGAAGGGCGCCTTCTCCAAGGACAGTGCACTCGCCATGATGCTGCAACTCGCGCTCGAGGCCCAGAAGCGTTGGCACCGCATCACCGCGGTCGAGCGACTCGGTGAACTGATTGAGGGCGTTCGCTTCGTCGACGGCGTGGCCCAACTCGCTGTCGCCGCCTAACCAACTGCGTCCGATGGTGAACACCTGGACGACCAGGTTGACATCGTCACGTCCGCGAACGACTCATCGTGCTCGTGTGACACCACAGCGCTACGATCACTGATGACATTGACGCACGAGGTCACGAGTCCACCAACGAAGTCAGTCGGCTCCAAACTTCAAGGCATCAAACACAAGATTCCCGCATAACTC
>CAIKBU010000098.1 GCA_903825765.1 uncultured Actinomycetes bacterium
CACGTGTGGCCGGTGGTCACACAGTTACGGAGGAATTTCATGCGCTTCACTCACTCATTGGCCATCGCCGCCCTACTCGCCCCACTGGCCCTGTCGACGAACGCCTACGCCTCGTCCATGGCGGCGCCCGCTACTTGTGCGTCGATTACCAAGGCCCTCGTGGTCTCGCAGGGGTTCACGGCGGCCTCGAGCCCGAAGGTCACGCCCTATAACTACGCCGACAACGCCATGAACGCCGCCAACGCGGTTGGCACCACGATTGACTTCGGTGCGAAGGCGCTGGTTATCGGTTGCGTCAGCCCCGCTGACATCGCCAAGTCCGGCGGCGCTAAGCAGACGGCGCAGCAGTACATGAACGCCATGGTCAAGGACTCGGCCGGCGCCATGATCAAGACGCCCGTCGCCGGGGTGAATGACTACCTCGACTTCGGCAATGGCAAGGAAGACGGCCTCGGCTCAACGAGCGCGATGCGCTCCGTTCGCCTCGACGCCTGGGTCGCGGGAAAGTACGTGTTCTTCGGTTTTTCTGGCCCCGTGCTCTCGCCCAAGGCCTCGCCAGCGTTGATCAACCTCATCAAGTGGACTGAAAAGAACTACTAGAAATGGCATTTCCCTCCGGGTCACGCAGGTGACCCGGAGGGAAGAAGTGTCGTAAAGAAATCCCGCGTTTACCTGCAATTCACCGAGCCGACTCTCCCTCATTACGTCAATTTCGTAACATCATCGTCATATAGTACGATTCCTTTTGGGGAGGGCACAGATGCGGATTCTGGTTACCGGGGGTGCGGGCTTTATCGGCCAGCACGTCGTTGCACAGTTACTGAGTCGCGGCGATGACGTCGTTATTGCCGACCTCGAAAAGTCGCCGAACCGTGATTTCATCATTGACGAAGTCGTTGGTGACCTTCGTGACCCCGACGTTGTCAACGAGGCCTTCTCCTACGGCATCGATGGGGTGATTCACCTCGCGGCCATGACGTCGGTGATTAAGAGCATCGAAAATCCTCAGGGCGTCTACGAGACAAACGTGGGTGCCACGCACCTTCTGCTCGAGGCGGCTCGTCAGTCGGGTACGCGCCACTTCATCATGGCCAGCACCAATGCAGTTATTGGTGACGTCGGCACGCAAGTGATTCACGAGGCGATGCCCGTGCGACCATTGACGCCCTACGGCGCCACCAAGGCCGCCGGCGAAATGCTGCTCTCGGCCTACGGCGCCAGCTACGACATGGTGACCGTGGCCTTTCGCTTGACCAATATCTACGGCCTCGGCATGCACGTTAAGGATTCCATCGTGGCGCGCCTCATGCGCGCGGCGCAAACGGGTGGAGCGTTGCAGGTCTACGGCGACGGCGAGCAAGTTCGCGACTACCTCTTCGTGACTGACGTGGCTCGGGCCTTCATCAGTGGCCTCGACTACGAGACCAGTGACGTGGTGATTCTCGGGAGTGGTCACTCGGTGTCGGTCAATGAATTGCACCGCCTGACCTGCGAGGCCACTGGGGTCGACATCGGCTACGAGCGTGTTCCGGCGAAGTCAGGTGAAATGCCGGCGGTCATCGTGGACATCTCGCGCGCCGCCGCCCGTGGCTTCACGCCGGCCTATTCACTTCGTGACGGTCTCGCCGCGACGTGGGCTGACTTTCAGTCGCACTAAGCCACGTCACTGTGGCTCTGCTTCGTCGCCTCCAGGTAGCCACCCTGGGTGATGTGTCGGTCGGTGAGCCACCAGAGCCAACCATCCGTCAACGCGCTCGTTCCACCTACATTAATTGGAAGAACGCGCCGGTCTACGAAGTGCCCGCCCGCTCACTGTGGAGCACTGGGCTCGCTCGTTTACGGGTCGTCGGCCTGGTTTTCTTCGCCCTCGAACTCGTTGGTTTTGGGTGGTGGAGCACGGTCGTCGTTGACTCGTATTCACTCTCGTGGGACTTCGCGATCAACCTTCAGGCCGTCTACCAGATGTCCCACTTTCACTGGGCGGCTCATCTCTCCACCTTCCGACATGGCGTCTCGTTTTACCAAATCCACGGCGTCTTCATGGAGTTCTTCCTCGGCATGATCTACCGCCTCTGGGCGAGTCCACTCGTGTTGCTCTGGGCCCAGGACGTCTTCATTGTGGCCGCGCAACTCATGGTGTTTCTCCTCATGGTGGACTTCTTGGCTCGCCAAGAGCAGCGCCGCGGTGCTTCTCATTCGGCCCTCCTCGCCGCTATAGGTTTGGCACTGTTGGCGCTCGATCCGTGGATCCTTTGGACGGTTTCCTTTGACTACCACTCTGAGCCCATTGGTCTCTTCATGGTGCTCCTCGCGGCCCGTTCGTTACTCAAGGGGCAGAAGCGGGGCTTCTTCTTCGCTTTCGGAACACTCCTCACGGGTGACGTCGCCACCACCTACTTGGTGGGTGCTGGTATTTCGCTCACGATGGTGGCGCGACGGTACTGGCGCGCGGGTGTGACCATCGCGCTGTCCGGTGTGATGATGACGCTCCTCCTCGCGCACTTCCACTTCGACAAGGGGTCTCCCGTGGCGGCGTTCAACTACCTCATTGGCCCACACGGCATTCCCACTACCGTGAAGCCGAGCCCTCTCAAATTGTTGAGCTCACTCATCGAGCGCCCGTGGCGCCCGCTGCACGTGCTGTGGAACCGTCACGTGAACATCGTGGCCAACATCGCCGCACCCGGGTTGATCGGCTACTTCACGCCGTGGACATTCGCTATTCCGACCTTTTCACTGGTGCTCAATGCGTTGCCCTTCGAACACAAGAACGAATTCATCGTTCCCTTCTTTCAGAGTTTGCCGGACTATGTCATCGTGCCCCTCGGCACGGTGATGTGGTTGTCGTACCTGACGTCGCAGCGGTCGAAGCGGTGGCGCCAGATTGGCTGGGGGGTGGCCGTGCTCGTCATGGTCAACGCGCTGGGCTGGGCAATTGCTTGGGACGGCACGACCAAGCAACACTGGCTCCCGGTGACGCCGGCGGCGGCGGCCGAACTCCGACTGATTCAAGCGGCGATTCCCGTGAATGATGAAGTCATTTGCTCCCAGGGGGTGATGGGCTTGATGGCGACGCGCCCGTGGATCTATCCCCTCAATAACGGTCGGATTTTCCCGCAAACCTCACCCACGGGAGTCACGTGGGTCGTCATCGCCCCCGAGCAGGGTATTGAAATTCAGTCATCCATCAGTGCCCAACAGCTCGTTACACACCTAGCGCAACAGCCAAACGCCACGCTGATGTTCTCGGCCGCTGGGGTCTACGCCTTCCGAGTCGTGAGTCCGACCAGCGCCACGACGTTGACACTCCAGCGTGGTCCGAAGTTGGCCTGGGTGGACCCGGGCTCGGCCGGCACGCCCGTCACCGTCGGCCCGCAGAATCAGTGGTACCTCTCGGCGAACGGTTCCACCGGCTACGTCTTGGCCTACGACTACTTCCGTGAACCAGCTGGTTCCTATCGAGCGGTTGTGCGTCTCGTCACCGAGGGGCCGCTCAATCTCGAAGTCTGGGATAACTCGACGGACACCATGCTGGCTCGCCAGCCATTGACCGCCACCGGGGCCCCGATGACGATCAAGGAAACGTTCACGCTGGACAAATCGGTCGGTGACAATCCCTATTCGGGGTTCGGTCCGTGGATCATTCACCCCACGCCTGGGCCACCCGGTGACCAACTTGAAGTTCGCGCCTATACCGAAACGGGAGCGGGCGTGAAGATCTATTCCGTCACCATCGAGAAGCACTCGGCACCCTAGGGCGTGGACGCGTAGAGCGACACCGCGAAGACATCGCCGGTGGCGCCGGCACCGATCCTCAGTACGAGGTGAAGCCGATTTCGAGCGGCATTTTGGTGTGACTGGATGATGAAGGGCGTCACGCCGGCAAAGAATTGCTGACCACGCGTGATGCGCGACACCGTCACGGGGAAGGTCGTCGTCCGCGGCGTCACTGACGCGGGGATTGTTCGCTGCAGCAGTACCTGGTGGGTAGCGGGGTTGTCAACGGCAATGGTGACCGGCGCACCCGATCGAAGGCGCACGGCCAACGTGTAGTGGCCCCGTTCGAGGGCGAACAGTGGGCCATCAATAAGTGGCCCACCGTGCCCGTCGGCTCGGACGAACCAGTTGCGTGCTGAACCCTGGCGAATGACGGAGCCATGTGCTCCGGGAATCGTCCATACCGGTACTTGGGCCCGAAGATTGTGGAGGTGATACGTCGGATGCGTGTGCGAGGGAGTGAAGAGGAAGAATGCGACCTGGTGGTGGTAGTCGAGGAGCGTCACCCCCGGGGTGTCGAGCAAGGTGGCAAACATGGCGTCGTAGCGGGGCCGCGGGTTGGTCGCGTTGAGATCGGGCGCGTCAATGATCCACAACGGCTGGTTGAGGTTTCTCACGCGAAGGTGGGGGGAGAGCAGGTAGACGGTATGACGATTCGCGAAACGGCCACCGACGCCGGAGGAGACGGCCACCGGCGCGTCCTCGGGAATTCGCGCAAGGTCAGCGGCCAGCGCGGCCGCCTGCGGGGTCGAGACCGCAATCCATCGGGTAGTGAGCTGGGGGAGAAAGACAATGGCCCACGCCAACGTGGAGGCGGCCACCGCGCTTACGAGGGTGACGAAGAGTGTGCGCGACGCCCAACGACGAGTAAGAGTGGCCAACACCATAACCGTGCCCACCAGCAAGAACCCGTACGCGGGGAAGGTCTGGAAGGAGGGCTCGTTAAAGAAGTACCCCGGTGTGAGATTGTTTTCGATCAAGATGACGGCGGGTACGCCGAGGGTCCACGTAGTGGCGATGCCAATAATTCCGTACGGTGCCGTGTTGGCGTACAGGTTGATCCAGTGGTGGGCGATTTCCTTTACGAAGCGAATGGGGTGACGAAACGACGCCCGAAGGAGACGCGAGAAACCGATGTGCTGGGGTAAGGGGTGGCCAATGGGGACCGTAAGGTAGCCAAAGTTTGAGGTGAACGTGGAGCCCTTGGCAAAGCCCAGCAGGGCCATACCGGCACTCCAGCCCACCCCGACCACGCTCAGGAGCACCGCGAGGCTGAAGTTCCGACGACGGAGACTAGGTTCGAAGAGGCCAGCGATGATGGCACTCAGGGCAATACCGACGAGCCACGTGGAAGAGACGTCACCGAAGGCCAGGGTAATGGCGACCCAGATCCACGCGCGACGACGCCGGCCGACCGAAAAATCCAGTGTGGCGGCCATAATGAAAGGCGCAGTCAGCACTTCAATGTGAATGTCGTAGCCGAGGCTCCAGTAGCTCCATGGCGCGACGATCAAGATGCCAATCGCCAGACCGGCCAGGGTCTTCAGTCGGCGCTGACTGAGCCCTGCCACGGCAGCCGCTCGCAAAAAGGTCAGCACCCAGCGCAGGGTGACGTAGGCGGTAGCCGTCACGGCCAACACCTGGAGCCACAGCACGGCGAGACCCGGGGGTCCAAGGCGGTCAAGAGGAGCGAGGAGCCACATGGCGAAGGCGCCATGATTCTGAATCCAGTGAAAGCCCGTGGTCTGCGAGTAGGGGTTTAGATTGCCGTGGGCGATTTGGTACATCGCTTGAAAGACCGTGGTTTCGTCCTTGGTGCCAACAAAGTGGTTAAAGCGGTCCGTCACAAAGAAGAGCATCACCAGGAACTGGACCCCGAGCAGGCTCGAGGCGACGTGACGATACCGAGGTTCCCACGGTAGACGAGGGTGGAGCGGCTGCGCGACGGGCGATGATGGGGGCAGCAGGGTCTCGAACTTCATTGTCGAGGGCAGGCTACCGGTTGACTAGCGCGGGGTATTCGCGGCCGCGCGAGCGGCGTTGATTTTGGCCTGCAATGCGGAGAGTTCCTTCATGGCGCGAATAATGGGCTTGATCTTGCCCCCCGAGCGCTCACCAGCGGTGCGGTGATAGTGGCCAACGGGGAACTGTTTCACCCGAAGGCCCTGTTGCTTGGCTTTGAGGTACATCTCGACGTTGATCGTGGCGGACCGCGAGACGATGGGGGAGATGGCGTCGAGATAGGAGCGACTCATAATCTTCATGGCACAGTCGATGTCGCGGAAGCGAATGCGGTAGATCAGGGTCACGAGAATGTTGTAGACACCACTGGTAACCGAGCGCTTCCAGTGATCCGCCCGCTTCTGACGGTAACCGGTAACGAGGTCGGCTTCGTTGAGGTGGGTCGCGAGACCGAGGAAGTCGCTGAAGTCGAACTGGAGGTCCGAGTCGGAAAAGGCAATCCAGTCACCCTTCGCGGCTCGCAGACCATCGCCAACGCTGATGCCGTACCCAGACTTCTGGGCGTGGGTGATGACTCGAAGGCAGTGTCGGTACGCTTCGGGGAGGCTCTCGTGGGCGGCCTCGGCCGTTCCGTCAAGGCTGCCGTCGTCGACCAGGACGACTTCGAAGCGCTCGGCTAACTGGGGCAACACGCGGGCGACCATCGCCATCAGTTCGGGCATATTTGGCGCTTCGTTGTGCGCGGGCATCACCAAACTGAGCAGACCAGGCAGCGGCAGCGACATAGGGGACGTAGACATGTAGTTTCTCCAACGACGAGGCCAGTGCAACATGTGGCAACCGGTTGCTCCACCCTAGTGAAGCCTCGTAAACGGCGGGTGAAATGGGAGTGAAGTGGGGTCGAGGTGACTATGACCTTCACTTCGGTGCCCACGAACGCCCCCAGCGGCACTGGTAGGCTTAGACACGTATGGCCCAAATCGGGCAGTGGTGTAGTAACACCATGATGTAGGGAGTTCTCGCTATGAAGGTTCTAGTTCTCGGTGGTGACGGTTTTTGCGGTTGGCCGACCAGCCTGCACCTGTCAGACATTGGTCACGACGTCATTGTTGTTGACAATCTGAGTCGTCGCGCCATCGACCTTGAGCTCGAAGTCGATTCTCTGACGCCCATTCGCCCCATGGGTGAGCGCATTCGCGTGTGGAAGGAACTCACCGGCAAGGACATCGGTTTCGTCAATCTCGACTTGGCCGAAGAGTACGACCGC
>CAIKBU010000099.1 GCA_903825765.1 uncultured Actinomycetes bacterium
CACAGCATTCCGGTCACCAGTGACGGTGCTGACATAGACCACCTCGTCATCGGACCACCCGGTGTTTTTACGATCAACACGAAGTATCACGTAGGCAAGAAAGTCGTCGTGTACGAGCGGGCCCTGTACGTCAGCGGGCAAAAGCAGGCCTATCTCACCAAAGGCGCTGCTGAAGCGCGGTTCGCATCACGGCAACTTTCGGCTGCCACCGGTCAACCGGTCCTCGTCAGACCTTTGATTGTTGTCCTCAGCAGTGATCTCGTGGTGAAGCAACAGCCCGCAAGCGTGACTGTAAAAAGCAGGCGGCAGGTTGTCAAATGGCTCTTGAGCCAACCAGCACTCCCGCTCGTTGATGTCGAAATGATTTTTGCTGCGGCCCGCCAAAAGTCCACCTGGCTCGGGGCGGATTAATCTCCCGCAGCGAAACCAATCAATGCGGCTCTTCGTACGGGTGCGCTTGAGTTCTCAAGTTGCTGGATACCCATGCGGCGCTACGCAATCGCTATTGACGTCCGAGCGTAAATGTCTCCGGGAAGTGGTTCATCAAGCTTCCATGTAATTGCCATGGGTCGCTCCCCGACATGATCAACATACGTCGCGGTGCCAAGGTAGAGGAACGATCGTTCGGTAGTGTTCTCCCGGAGAAAGAGGTGGACTGTTGAGCCTTCGGCCACATGATTTTGGTAGCGACGCCCGGTAGCCGATGATTGCGCCGTTTGCGATTGACTCTCCCAATGAAACAGGGACGACGAAATTGCGTAATCGTGATAACTCGTCGTTGGCGAAAATGAGTCGCTCGATTTGTCCAAAGTGATGAAGAAAATGTCAGCCCGTTCTCGTTCGACGTACTTGACCCCTGTTTGATGCGGGGGCACTCGGGCCGAATCGATCGAACCATCACCAAAGGCTGCGAGAATTTCGACCCGCGTATAACTCGAGTGGATGGTGAGTGGCACGTGTGGGTTCGCTCGCAACATCAAGGGTAGATGTGTACCACCCTGCATTAGTAACCCAAAGAGCTCCTGGAGTTCAGATGAAACTTGAGGGTGGGACTCAAAAATGTCAACTGCACTTCCCAGCGGAGCATTGGCCTCCAGGACGGAATTCATCAGTGAGGAGACCAACATTCGAGCGAAGCGGTGGTCGTGGGACCCTTGTTCGAAGTTATTGATCAAATATGGATCAGTGACAATGTCTTTGTATCTACTGGCTCTCGCCAAATCATCGACGTGCAACATCCGACCGATAGCTCTCCGTAATGCATTTTCGTTTGGGCCCGAGGGAAGTACTGGCAATCCGGCATCCTCTCGAAGCGTCGACCAGCAGTGACCCCCCACACCGTCGTAAATATCAGAAAGTGATAGTCCAGTAGCCAGGAGGAATTCGCCAAGCATCACGTCTCCGCTACCTGCCACTCTCCGTAACTCTTCGACTTTGGCTCTCCATTTCGAGGGCACTGCATTCTTGAGACTGCGGAGAATGATCTCTTGCGACTTCTGATCAAGATGCATGAAGCATCCCGCCGGCAGCAGTGGGAAGCCCTGCTCAGCGGCGATCGCTAACCCTTGTCGATTGAGACCCAGTAACGCTCCAAACCTTTGGTCGAAGCGAAACTCGGCTCGGTGACTTCCAACAAAGTCCAGCACTGTGCACACGGTTTTTTTCGGACTACGCCGCAGTCCACGACCAAGTTGCTGGAGAAACAGCGTTGCACTTTCCGTTGGGCGAAGAAGCAGCACCGTGTCAACGGACGGAACGTCGACACCTTCATTGAAGACGTCAACGGAGAACACGAATGCGATCTCACCCTCGCGGAGCTGGCGTAACGCAGCTTCGCGCTCCTCTCGATTTGTCCCCCCATGCACGGCGATCGACTTGAACCCGGCCTGAGAGAAGTGTCGGGCCATGAATTGCGCATGAGCAATCGAGACACAGAAGCCAAGTCCTCGCATCGTGCCGGGATTTGGAACGTGTGTAACTGTCTGGCGAATGACAAGTCGCGCCCATGCATCAGTACTGGTGTACAGGTTAGAAAGCGATTGGACATCGTATCCCAGACCTCGCTTCCATGGAATGTCCTCGAGGCTGAGGCCATCGTGGATACCGTAATAGGTGAAGGGCGAAAGTCGACCCTGATCGATCGCGTCCCACAGACGAAGTTCCGCCGCGATTTCGCCGCCAAACCACTTCAAAATTGAAACACCGTCAGCCCGCTCAGGGGTTGCTGTCATGCCTAGAAGTTCAACTGGATTGAAGTGGTCGAGCAGTCGCTGGTATGAGATAGCGCCAGCATGATGAAATTCGTCGATGATGATCACATCGAAATACGTCGGATCGATTGCCTCGATTGCTACGTTGTTCAAGGTTTGCACTGACGCGAAGACATGCTCGAACTGTGCAGGTTTACTACTACCAACCCACTTCTCGCCAAAGGATGCATCCGAAAGTGCGTAACGGAAGATGGCGAGGCTTTGATTAAGTATTTCCTCGCGGTGCGCAACGAAAAGCAGTCTTAGTGATCCTTTCGTTTCCCGAAGGCGAGCAAAATCAACCGCTGCCATCACGGTTTTGCCCGTGCCGGTGGCTGATACCAGGAGATTCCGGTGTTGCCCCTTGGACCTCGAAAGCGCTATCAGTTCGAGCAGTCGCTCCTGGAACGGTTCAAGCCGAAGTTCGATGCCGGGGAGCAAATACACCTCACTGTCACTTTCGGTCGACTGACGTTGCATTGCGGCCTCGAATTGCTCCGCGTTGTAGTCGAGATAGTCACCGCTTGCCCAATACGACTCAAATACTGCGCCAAATTTTCGCGTGAGAACGGGGTCTTTTTTGCCTGAGGCGCGAATATTCCACTCAATGCCAGTTACTTGTGCCTGATGTGTCAAGTTTGAGGAACCGACATAGACGGTCGAAAACCCTGAAACCCGCTGAAAATACCATGACTTGGCGTGAAGACGAGTGGAGCCCAGGTCATAGGAAATCTTAACCTTCACGCCGATTGCCACGAGTGCGTCAAGCGCTGACTTCTCCGTAGAACCGGTGTACGTCGTCGTAATCAGACGCACCGTAACGCCGCGATCAACAGCTAATCGAAGTGACTCAAGCAGCGGTCGGATGCCGCTGACTCGCACAAATGCCATGACAATATCAATCTGGTCGCTGGAATGAATTTCAGCAATAAGTTGCTGCCACAGCCCCGGCTCACCATTCGAATTCGTGAGCAGTGCGGTCTCCGAGAGACCAATTAGCGGGCTAGCCACTTTTGCCGGCTTGCCATCAATCGCCATTCGAGCAACCTGAACCAATTCTTTCAGGGGCTCTTCGATGACATCGATCTCACCATCGTCGAACTCAAGTCTCAACGCTGTCAGTGCTCTCAATACGGCAAGCGATACTTCGGCCTTCGCACTGTCATCTGTCCGAGAAATGAGATCCTCGACAAATTCGGCGACGAGCCGGCTCACCTTCGATGGGAGTTCTGACGCTGGGATTTCATTCGCTTCAACGAAGGCCGGTGGTTTTTGATCCATCCGTTGGCGAAGTTTTGCGGAAACGATTGTTTCGTAAACACCAGGCGAAAGTTCGGCCACTTCGGCAGCTTACGTGCCCAACTAAGAGCACCACAAAGATAGCGGCCGAATATGTTGCCATTAAATGATTAGACCCCAACTTCCGCATTGCTGCAAGAAGTTGGGGTCAGTAGTCGAACGACTACGAAACCACAATCACGTCGACCAAGTCCGAAGCCTGGTTGACCAACGCCGAGGCGGGGTCACCAGTGACCGTGTCGGAACCGATCTTGAGCAGCATGCGAGTCCACGAGTAGCCACTACCCGACTCAATGGTCTCGGCAGCGACTGCCGCTACCGTCGTCCCGGCGGCGACACCGGGGGCCACAGAGACCTTGGTGGAGTTCCACGTCGCCGGAGCGGTCGGGGCAGATCCATTGGTGTTGGTGATGGTGAACGTCACCATGCCCGAAGCATCGGTCGTGCCGCTCAGGTTGCCGTTGCTGATGCCGGCCGCGTTGAATGTTGCGGTGGTGTCACCCTTGCCATTGTTGGCGCCCGGGGCGAACAGCGTGGCCAAGGTAACGGGCGTGTTCGCGAGAGGCTGTCCGTAGGAACCGGTGACCTTCCAGGTCAGCGTCACGGTCGCGCCTGGGTGGACGTAGGTGTAGAGCCACTTGTCGCTCGGTGAGTAGTACGAGGTGATGAACCAGTTGTCGCCATTGACGGAGTCATCAACTGGCCCGGTACCGAGGAAGCCCGTGGTCGACCACGACGAGGTCACGAGGGAAGCCTTGTCGGGGTTGCCGTAGGTGGGAAACTCCGTGCCGGTCAACACGGCGGCGGTGAAGTGAACCGAGATGGCCGAACTCGTGGCCTTTTTGAAGCGAGTGGTGGCGGCCTTGGTCGCCTTGACCACGCAGGTAGTGGCGGAGGTTGCCCTCACGACGCCAGACACCGCACCAATGGAGCACATCGCACCGGTGACGGCGTACCGCACGGCTCCGGTACCTGAGCCACCCTTCGCGTGAACAGTGACTGTCGCGGGCAGCTGCACACTGGTCGACGACGCCGTGACCGAGAATTTGGCCTGGATTGCGGGGGCTGACGTGCCCGCCGCGGAGGCAACCGCGACACTGCTCACGCTGAGAGCGAGAGCGGTAATACCGGTCAAAACGAACTGACCTCGGGCAAAGGGACGCAGCACGGCTGCATTTCGAAACGATGCAGCGGCCATGAATTTTCCTTTGGTTGATAACTTCTCACCCTTGTCTACTACAAATCCCCCAACGTCATGCGGGCGGTAGTCGATGAGTCGACGGTAGTGTTCGACTGCCTACACCGCTTAGGGGTGCGTCATATCGGCGGGCACGATGGCCGCGTCGAACTGCTCCTCGGTTAAGAAGCCGAGAGCGAGTACCGACTGCTTGAGCGTGAGGCGCTCCTTGTGGGCCTTCTTCGCCACCTGGGCGGCCTTGTCGTAGCCAATGAGCGGGTTGAGCGCCGTCACCAACATCAGCGAGTTCTGGACGTGGTGCTCAATCTGCTCATAGTCGGGCTCGAGGCCCTCAACGCAGAACTCGCGGAAACGGTCACACGCATCGGTGAGCAAGTCAATCGAGTGACAGAAGTTGTGGATGATGACGGGCTTGCACACGTTGAGTTCCAGGTTGCCCCGAGATCCCGCAATTGCGATGGCCGCGTCATTGCCAAACACCTGAATTGAGACCATGATCATCGCCTCAGACTGCGTGGGGTTCACCTTGCCGGGCATGATTGACGAACCAGGTTCGTTCTCCGGGAGCATGAGTTCTCCCAGACCCGAGCGAGGACCGGAGCCGAGCCAGCGAAGGTCGTCGGCGATCTTCACCAAACTGGTGGCCAGCGTCTTGATAGCGCCGTGCGCGAAGACCAAGGCGTCGTGGGCGGCCAGGGCCGCGAACTTATTGGGCGCCGTCACAAAGGGCTTGCCCGTGAGGTCGGCAATGTGGGCCGCCACGCGAACGGCGTACTCGGGGTGGGTGTTGAGTCCCGTGCCGACCGCGGAGCCGCCAACCGCGAGTTCCGAGATGCCGGGCAAGATGATGGCCAGTCGGTCAAGGTCGGCGTCGAGCTGGGCGACGTAGCCCGAGAACTCCTGACCGAGGGTCAACGGCACGGCGTCCATTAGGTGTGTTCGACCAATCTTCACCACATCGACGTAGGCCTCGGCCTTCGCGTTGAGGGCGTCTCGCAGTCGCTGCACCGCTGGGATGAGGCGGTCGGTAATTTCCATCACCGCGGCGATGTGCATCGCAGTGGGGAACGTGTCGTTGGACGACTGACTCATATTGACGTCGTCGTTGGGGTGGACCGGCTTCTTTGATCCCATCTCGCCGCCGGCCATTTCAATGGCGCGGTTCGAGATGACCTCATTGACGTTCATATTTGTCTGGGTACCCGAACCGGTCTGCCAAATGCGCAGTGGAAACTCATCGGCCAAGGTCCCATCAATGACTTCTTTGGCGGCGCGCTCGATCAGCGCGGCCTTGTCGGCGCTCAGTTTGCCGAGGTCGTGATTCGTTAGGGCCGAGGCGAGCTTCAAAATGCCAAAGGCCTTGATGAGGGCCACCGGCATCGTGTCGTGACCGATTTCGAAGTGGTGGAGACTGCGCTGCGTCTGGGCTCCCCAGTAGCGCTCGGACGGTACTTCGATAGTGCCCATGGTGTCGGACTCAATACGGAAGGACATGGTGAACCTTTCAACAAGGGTGGCGATGTCTCAAATGTACCGGAGTTCGCCTCAGCGACACCCGCTCACCAAGCGATTCATGCCATCAGCAGCCAACGAATGAAGCGATCCCGAGGCCCCGATGGCCCCGGGATCGCTTCCAGCGACGACCACGAGTGGCGTCAGCGTGGTGGTTAGATGTCCATCTCGTAGTAGGAGTCGTGGCTGATCACATCCGACGTGCCACTGTAACTTGCGGCGAGTTCGCTCCAGGCTGGGTCCTTGCTCAGCGCGTCGTTGATACGGCCGTTGTCCTCACCGGAGGCAAAGACCTGGCGCATCATGATGCACCCGAAGTGCTGCCCCACGTTGCCGGAGGAGAACTCAACACTCAGCACGCCGTGACCCAGAAAGATTGCCTTGCCGGCCTTGAGGCCCTCCACGCACTTGTCCCACTGCCCCTCGCGGGGCTCCGTTACCGTCACTTCAATCAATCGTGCCATGGCACTCCTTTCACCCGTCGTCTCGTCTTTCGAACCAGCGGTCGTGGCGATGCAGATAGACATCACCAGCACTATTTTAGCAAATATTTTCCTCTTCGAGAGAGCACCTGGCGAGGCATCGCGCAATCGAAGAGAGGGCACGGTACTGTTGACAAATGAGAGAAATTCGTCGCATACTACTCACCTCCGTTGTCCTCGGTTGCACCCTCGTACTGCCCGTGGGTGCCAGTGGGCTGAACCCCGGCCTGCCACGCCACAACCTGACCCCCGGCGCCGTTGATCCTCGGGTCACACAAGCCAACATCCAGTCAACAATCTGTGTTTCGGGCTACACCCGGACCGTGCGACCTTCGGAGAGCTACACCTACAACCTGAAGGTCTCACAGCTCTATAACGGCTACAACTACCGGGGCGACACCAGCACTCATGACTACGAAGAAGACCACCTGGTGCCACTCGAAGTCGGGGGTAATCCCACGTCGGTAAAGAATCTCTGGCCCGAGCCGCGTCACATTCTCTGGGGTGCGTCAAAGAAGGACGCCCTCGAGAATGCCATCCATCGACTCGTTTGCGACAACGTCATGAGCCTCGCGGCCGGGCAGCGCATTTTTGAGTCGAACTGGATTGCTGCGTACCACACCTACGTTGGTTGATCCCTAGTGTCCCGTGAAGGGATACCACTCGTTCCAATGGCGGAGGAGTGCCGCGCAAAGCGACGCGCTGCGAGTTGCCACGGAGCACGTTTCTTGCTCGGCTGTCGCGTCATTGAGGCTGTAGTTGATCGTGACCGAGGGTGATGGCCCCATCATGGCCTCAGTGACCTGCTGGTAGGTCACCGTGCCGGCGCGAGAATCAGCGCTGCGGTGAATGATGTGTACTCGACTTTTACCCACGCCGGGAAGCATCATCGGACGATACGCGGCGTACCGAGCGTGCTGCGAGGCGTTGAGGAAGGGCCAGAGATCGTTCACCAAACACGAGAGGCACCGACCAATCAGTGCGCTTGAAAAGCCGTGCATGCCGCCGAGGGTGCGGGTGCCCGTCACCTGAATAATGGAGCGACCGTCGGCGAAGTCAATGGCCTGACACCGCAGTCCCTTCGGGGCGAGTTGACCAACCTGTCGACCCAGTGCATCGCGGTAGAGCGAGACGCGACCAGTCCATCCGACGGGCACCCAGACCCGGCTGGTCGTCGCGAGCGTGGGGCGCTGCTGCCCCACCTCGAGCGAGGTGGGGCAGACGACTACCGGCACGGCTTCTCGGGGCGTTGCCCCTGACGATGTGCTCACCGGCGCGACGCAACACAGAGCACTCGCCACCACGAACACGGCACGGCTCAGTCGCTTGATGTCGTATCCCACACGTTCTACTGTGCCACCTTTTTGACTCTCGAGTCCTTCGATAGCGTTTGACAACGTCGCGAGTTCTGGGACACAATGCAGTACCCGTTGTCGCCGTTTCCTCACGGGCAGAAAGTTCGCCCTATGTCGTCCGTCGCCACCGGACCCTCCGTCACGCACCTCACCGAGGAAACCGCCCACCATCGTCGTGGCGACATCCAGGGCCTTCGCGCGCTCGCTGTTGTCCTGGTTGTACTCGATCACGCGGGTGTGCCCCTCTTCTCCGGCGGCTTCGAAGGTGTCGATATCTTCTTCACCCTCTCGGGCTTCGTCATTACACAAAGCCTCTTGCTCTACCCCGAGGCGCCACTTCGCCACCAACTCATCACCTTCTACACGCGGCGTATTCGCCGCATCACGCCGGCCGCCTCACTCGCCCTCGTGGTCACCCTGGTCGTGGCCTACTGCGCTTTGCGCACGACCTACCCGCCGAATCTGTTGGGTGACGTTCGCTGGGCCAACTTCTTCGGTGAGAACGTGCGATTGACCTCGACCAGTGCGAACTATTTCATCCCTGGCCTCGCGCCGTCGCTCGTGACGCCGTTCTGGTCACTCGCGGTGGAGGAACAGTTCTACGCCCTCTTTCCCCTGCTCTTCTTCCTCATTCACCGTCACACCGTCGGTCGCTCTCGCCACAACGCCCTGCGCGTGGCCCTCGTGGTCTTGCTCGTCGTCTCCGCCCTGTGGAGCTGGCACTACTCCCTCACTTCACCAACGGCGGCGTACTACTCACTCTTCACCCGCTGGTGGGAGTTAGCCCTCGGTGCCTTGGTCGCGCTCCTCCCCCGTGGTTGGCACTGGCGCTCAACGGCAGCCGCGACGCGCGTGAGCTGGGTGGCCCTCGCAGCCATCGCGCTCGGTGCTGAACTGCTCCACAACGTCGGCGCATACCCCGGCGTGGCGGCGTGGCTTCCCTGTGGTGCCACGGCAGCCCTTCTCTTTAGCGGGCGTGGAGAAACGGGCGTGGTGCAGACGATGTTGGCGTGGCGACCGGCCCAGTTCGTCGGCAACCTTTCCTACTCGTGGTACCTCTACCACTTCCTTTTTCTCACCCTGCCGCTCTACATCGGCACCGGCACAAACTCTCGCACCGAACGTGTCGTCGAGGTCATTGGAGGGTTTGTCTGCGCCCTCGCCTCGTACTACCTCGTCGAGAGTCCGATTCGCCGCGCTCGACTCTTCAAAGATCCCTACCTCGCAGTGCTGCTCGGCATCATCTGCCTCGCCGCCGTCTACGACACGACCGTGTTTATCAACGCGCTCCTGCCCCGTTAGGAGCGCAGGAGCGCCACCGCGGCGGGGACGAGACTCGTGTGCAGCAACAGGGCGAGCTGCTGATCAACGAAGGTGGCGACCACGTTTTCGCCGACCGAACTCATGTGGATGCCATCACCACTGCGTAGCGTCTGCACGACGCCGTTGACGACGCCGGACGACTGGAACGCCCCTGAGGGGTCGGCGAGGACCGGTTCGGTGTTGATGAAGGCCGTACCGGGTCGGCCACGTAAGGCCAAGGCGACGGTGTTATTGATGGCGTGAATTCCCTTCCCGTACGGGGAGGGCTGCATAATGGGCAAGCCGACCCAGACCAGCGTGGCGTGCGCCTTTTTCGTTTCGGCCGCGACTTGTTGGACGAGCTTGCTGTAGGCCTTGTGCCACGCCGACGAACCGAATATGGCTAATTGGTTCCCCGCGTAGATGTTGCGTACGTCATTGGCCCCCATGAACGCCACCACCACGTTGGGGTGATACATCGCGAGAAAGTGAGCCAATTCCTTCGGCCAGTTGTAGTACCAACTATTCGACAGGCCCGTCGACACCTTCCCCACCTCGATCAGGTGTATCCAGGGCGCGTTCGCGAACTCACTCTGGAGGCCCCAGCCGAGCTCAATGCCGAGTGAGTCGCCCATCGAAAGTACCGTGCAGTGACGCGTCGCGTAGTGGTGGGCGGGCAAGGTTCGCAGTGACATCGGACAACTACCCACTGCGGTTCGGGCGCCGGGGGTGGCGAACACGCCCGAGGCGAGGTGCCGTCCAGTTGGCGCCGGACGGTGCGCAGCCGGGACCGTCGTGGTCGTGGTCGGTGCCGCGCTCGAATGACTCAGGCTGAAGTGGCCAATAGTGACGACGGCCCCGACTCCGACCAACAGCAAGGCCAGCAGGGACGCCACGAATCGGCGTCGGTACTGGGGATCGGAAATTTCGAACACGTCCTCATCGTACGGTGTCCGTTAGGGGTGACGACGCGAGAATCGCGCTTACTTTTTTTTCTTCGTGGTGGCGTCGTAGAGCGAGACCCCCAGCGCCCACGCGGCCTCGGCGTCGAGGACGTCACTGGCGCGCGGGCCGTCGCCGTCACCGGGGACCTCGAGGATCATCGGGAGGTCGCGCATCGCGGGGTGCCCCATCAGCGCGGCTAAACCGAGTTGGCCAATCTCGCCCTCGTCGATGTTGGCGTGACGGTCCTTGTTGCCCCCCAGTGGGGTCTTTGAGTCATTCAGGTGGAAACACCGCAGGCGCTCGAGACCAATGCGGTCAGCAATCTCGGCCACCAGCGCATTCGCGCCCTCTTTCGTCGAAAAGTCAAAACCACTGGCCCAGAGGTGCTGGGTGTCGATGCACAGACCCAGTCGCTCGTCGCCGCCGCAGGCGTCAATCATCGCCGCAATATCCTCCAGGGATCGTCCGACGGTCCCGCCCGCACCGGCCGTGTTCTCAATCAGTATCGGGCACTCGGCCACCCCGTCGGGAGCGGGGTCGGCGTCGTCGAGGGCCCGCAGAAATGCTTCGGCAATCTGGGGTAGCTGGGTCTCGAAGCCAGCCCCCATGTGCGACCCAGTGTGGACCACCACACCGGCGCTGCCCATCGCCCGCCCCACGCTCAACGTATGCGTCAGGGCCACCAACGACTTCTCGTAGAGTTCGGGGTTCGGCGACGCCAAATTGATGAGGTAGGTCGCGTGGCAGAAGGTGTCGCGGATCGTGGGATGGGTGGCCTGCGCGGTCCGGAATGCCTCGAGCACTTCGGGGCTGTAGACCGAGGGCTTCCACATGCGCGGACTTTGGGTAAAAATCTGCACCGAGCTCACCCCGATGTCGACACCGGCTTTGAGTGAGGGGACGAGCGTGCCACCGCCCTTGACGTGGGCTCCAATATTCATACCTAAAACCTACCCGCCCGCGCCGATGGCCACGTTGTGGGGCACTAGCGTAGAGACCATGTCTACTCCTCGTTTTCGCCTCGTGGCCACGCTCGCACTAGTGGTCTCGAGCGCGGCCTTCACGCTTCCCGCATCGGCGTCGTCCAAGCCCTCCTTCACCAGCATTGTGAAGTACGCCAAGAGTCACCACGTCTGCACCGGCAAGGTCACACTGCTCTCGGGGAAGCACGTCACCGCTGGCGCGAAAAAGTACAACATCACCGGCTCACTCAGTTGCACGACCAAGTCGTTGCTGACCATCGTGGACTACTTCGCTACGGCGGCCTCACGCATCAAGGTCACCACCTCCAAGGGCTTTCCCACCCAAGCCGTTTGCACGTCCAACAGTTTCCAGTGTGCGGTGACGTTTGATAAGAACTGGCTCTTTATTGCCCTCGTCGGCACCAAGGCCCCGAAGGCCCTGGCGGCGGACGAGAAGGCGGTCCGCAAGGACTTCGGACTCATGAGTCCGAGCATCGTCAACAAGCTCTAATCGTGACCGTCGCGTTCACCGATGCGGCCCGGGCAATCTTCGCCAAGCAGGTGCTGCTGCACGTCGCCACACTCGGCACCGAAGGTGAGCCTCACGTAACACCGGTCTGGTGTGCACTCGACGGCGGCGACATCGTGATCAACACCGCGCTCGGACGCAAGAAGGCCCGCAATCTGGCGTCGGACGCTCGCGTCGCGTTCTCGCTCACCGACCCCGATGACCCCTACATTTGCGTGGCGGGTCGCGGAACGGTCGTCGTATTTACTACTGACGGCGCCGACGACGTTATCAACGCCCTGGCGAAAAAATACCTCGGTGTTGACGCCTACCCGTTCGCTCACGAGGGCGAAGTCCGCGTCACGGTGCGCATTCGACCCGATCACGTGTCGGTTCAGCCCTCGTAGCACTCGAGTGCCCGGTCGAGCGGCACGAATCGTGCGACTGTTCGACGAACGCACGTGTTTCCTCAGCGGTACCTGACCGGTTGCCTCGGCCGCGCACGACAGGAATCGTTAGTCCTCGTAGAGGGAGTACCCCGGCCCGCGCATCGTCAATCCCAGCCCCTGCTCGCCCTTGATTACGTAGGTGCCATCGAGGTACCAGACGTCGATCGGGGCGGGCGGCGCGGGTCGGTTCACTGCGTCGCGCAGTTCTCCCGCGCGGTTTCGCAGGGTGACCTTGTCCCCGCTGAGGAGGGCGCGCACCAACTCGGCGTGCTGGTCGGCGTCGCTGTCGGCCATGATGACGACGTGGTCAATGGCCATGAGGTGCGCCAGGGTTTTGATGTCGCGGGCAATCAAGGCCGCGGGGTACGTGTGGTCAGCGTAGAACCAGACACCGTGGGGGCCGGGCCATTCGGGACCGTAGGCGGCGAGCAGTGTGCTGGGGTCAGCGTCAGGCACGAGGATGCCGGCGCCGGGTTGGTACTCGGGGGAAGTGCCATACGTGGGCAGGTCGGCCGCCAGTAGTTCAACGCAGGTCAGCTCCATTAGGGCTGGAGGTCTTCCTTAGGTAACTTCTCCACGTTGACGTCACGGAAGGTGAGGACGCGCACACTCGGCACGAAGCGCGCGGAGCGGTACATGTCCCAGACCCAGGCGTCGGTCAGTGTCAGTTCAATCATCACCGGCGTGGTGGACTTGACTTCCGTCTCCACGTGATTGGCGAGATAGAACCGTCGGTCGGTTTCGACGGCGTAGTCGAACATGCCAACAACGGCCTTGTACTCCTGAACGAGCGCGAGCTCGAGCGTCGACTCGTAGTCGTCCAGCTCCTCTTCGCCCATGGGCGACTAGGCGCGGTCGGTGACGCGCAGTTCCTTGATCTTGGCGGCCTTGCCACGCAGATCACGGAGGTAGTACAACTTGGCGCGACGGACATCACCGTAGGAGTCAACTTCGATCTTCTGGATAGTCGGCGCGTGCAGGGGGAACGTACGCTCCACACCAACACCAAAGCTGAGCTTGCGGACCGTGAAGGTCTCCTGCAGGCCCGAACCCTGGCGACGAATCACGGCGCCCTGAAAAATCTGGACGCGCTCGCGGGTACCTTCGACCACGCGTACGTGGACCTTTACGGTGTCGCCGGGACGGAATGCCGGGATGTCGTCTCGCAGCGAGTCGCGGTCAATGAGATCGGTCGGATTCATGGGTGTCCCTTTCGGATCACTGGTGGAAGGATAAGTTTAGCCGTTTTCGCGAGTCTCGTCCACCACCACGAATTCGGCCAGCAATTTCTGGTCTTTCGCGCCGAGGTCGGCGTACGTGACGAGGTCGGGGCGTCGCTGCAGGGTTTTGGCCAGGGCCTGGGCTCGGCGCCAGCGAGCGATGCGGGCGTGGTCGCCGGATCGCAATATTTCGGGGACGTCGAGGCCACGAAAACTGGCCGGCTTGGTGTACTGCGGGTACTCGAGGAGGCCTTCGGCGAAGGACTCCTCAACGCTGGACTCGTCGTTGCCCAGTCCCCCGGGCCGTAGTCGCACCACCGCTTCAATAATGCACAGGGCGGCCAGTTCGCCACCGGCGAGCACAAAGTCGCCGAGAGAGATTTCGTCATCGACCACCGTGTCCAAGATCCGCTGATCAAACCCCTCGTAGCGACCGCAGAGCAGGGTAAACCCATCGAGGGTGCTCAACTCGCGAGCAACCCCCTGGGTAAAGGGCCGACCCGATGGAGTCATGGCAATTACCGGTCGGGCGATACCCGCATCCGATTCAATGGTGGCAATGATGGGCTCAGGTCGAAGCACCATCCCCGCTCCCCCGCCGTAGGGGGTGTCATCCACGCTGCGGTGCACGTCAGTGGTGGCGTCGCGAAAATCGTGCACGTGGAGTTCCCACACACCACGCTCGGCGGCGCGACCGAGCACCGACGTGGCGCCGTACTGGGTTACCACCTCGGGGAAGAGGGTCAACACATCAACGCGCAGCATGTTTCCTACTCGAGCAGACCGTCGGGAATATCGACGGTGATCAACTCATTCGGGGTCACGTCCACGACGAAGGTGAGGGGAATGAGGGCCCCGTTCGTCAGCACCAGGAGGTCCGAGGCGGGATTGGCCTCGACGTCGACCACGGTGCCCAGGGTCGCCCCGTGTTGGTCAACGACTACCGCGTTGAAGAGTTCGTGGATCCAGATGGCGTCGTCGTCGTCGAGGGGTTCGGCGCTCAGCACCACGCCTCGCAGGGCGTCGGCCTCTTCACGAGTCGAGACGCCGGCGAACTGGACCAGCCAACGCTCCTGGTGGCGAGCGGCGGTCTTAACGGTCATCGGCCCCCGAGGTGTCTCGAGCACCGTGGCGGGGGCCAGGCGTTCGTCGCGATCAGTCCAGAGATCGACAATGACCTGACCACGCAAACCGTGGGACTTAACAATGCGCCCGACTTCGAGCGTGATGCGCTCGTCGGTCACGGGCGTTAGTCCAGAATGTCGACGGACGTGGTGACACCGTCACGGGCACCAGCCGCCGCCACGAGCGAACGAATCGCCTGGGCCGTGCGGCCACGACGGCCGATAACGCGACCGACGTCGTCGCCGTCGAGGGCCAGCGACAGCACGACCTTGCCCGACTTCTCAGAAAGTGAAACGGCCACTGCCTCGGGCGTGTCGGCCAGTGCCTGCGCGATGTAGGTGAGGGCCGCGACCGCGGTGGGCGCTTCTACCGCGGCGCCGTCGCCGTCGTAGAAGTCGTCTGACGTGACGTCGTCGACCTGGTTGACGTCACCAGCGACGTAGTCGTCGTTCATGCTCACTTGGTGGCCTTCGCGGCTTCGAAGTCAGCCATGGCACCGGAGAGGGTCAACAACTTGGCGACGCGCTCGGTGGGCTGGGCGCCGTGGCGCAGCCAGTGAACGGCCTTGGCGTTGTCAATCATGATGACGGTGTCGGGCTCGGCGGCCGAGAGGCCACGGGGCTGGTAGGTGCCGACGACTTCCAAGAATGCACCAGAGCGGGGACGGCGTGCGTCAATCGCCACCACACGGTAGGTGGGTTGACGCTTCTTACCAATACGCACCAAACGAAGTTTTACAGCCACGTCGACATTCTCCTCAAAACCAATGTTCCGCCTCTGCGGAACTGGGCGATATACCCGAGCGCTCTAGTTTAGCGAGTTTTCGGCGGTGTTACCCGCCCGCCCTTCTTCTTCTTGCCTTTTTGGCCTCCGCCAGCACCGCCAGCGGGTCGTGGGCCGAGGCCACCAGCGCCGCCCGCGTTCATTCCCGCACCCAGTGCTTCAAACCCTTCGGGCAGTTCCATGCCCCGCGCGGCCCCGAGTTTTTCCGCCATTTGGGCCATTTTTCCGCCGCCGGGCATTTGGGGCATGCCGCCTCGTCCCATCGTTTTCATCATCTTTTTCATCTGATCAAACTGCTTGAGGAGGGTGTTGACGTCGTTGACCGTCTGGCCACAGCCCTTGGCGATGCGACTACGACGCGAGCCGTCAATGAGGCTCGGATCGCGTCGCTCCTTGGGCGTCATGGAACGAATGATGGCCTCGACTCGGTTGAGGTGTCCGTCGTCGATGTTGCTCGCGGCGTCGCGCATCTCCTTGTTCATTCCCGGTACGAGCTTCATCAACCCGCCAAGCGAACCCATTTTGCGCACCTGGTTCATCTGGGTCATGAAGTCGTCGAGGGTGAATTGACCCGCCAGCATCCGCTGCGTCGAGTCGGCCATGACGTCGGCGTCCATAGTCCGCTCGGCCTGTTCGATGAGGGACATAATGTCGCCCATACCGAGGATGCGCGAGGCCATACGATCAGGGTGAAAGAGGTCGAAGTCCCCCATCTTTTCACCGGTGGAGGCGAACACGACGGGGCGACCGACCACACCCCGGGCCGACAAGACGGCGCCACCGCGGGCGTCGTAGTCGAGCTTGGTGACGATGATGCCCGAGAGCTCGAGGCTCTCGTGGAAGGCGCGCGCGGTGTGCACGGCGTCTTGACCAGTGACGGCGTCGATAACGAGGAAGGTGTAGTGGGGGTTGACGGCGCCGGCGATGAAGCGCACTTCAGCCATCAGTGCCGCGTCAATGCTCAATCGTCCAGCGGTGTCGATAATGACGACGTCGCGGCCGAGACGGATGGCCTCGGCGACACCCTTGCGGGCCACTTCGACGGGATTCGATGGCTCGGAGTACACCTCGACACCGATCTGAGCCCCCAACACGCGTAGTTGTTCCACCGCGGCGGGACGCTGAAGGTCGGTGCCGACCAGGTAGGGCTGACGGCCCTGGGACTTGAACCAGTTGGCCAATTTGCCGGCCGTGGTCGTCTTACCGGCACCCTGGAGACCGGCGAGCAAGATAACCGTCGGCGGCTTGGCCGCGTACGTGACCTTAAGGGCCGATCCGCCGAGCACTTCGACGAGCTGGTCGTGGACGGCCTTGATGACGTGCTGGCCCGGCGTGAGGCTGGTCGCGACGTCTTCGCCGGCGACGCGGACGCGCACTGCGTCGAGAAAGGCACGGACCACCGAGAGTTCGACGTCGGCCTCGAGCAGCGCCGTGCGAACTTCACCGAGTGCGTTGTCGAGGTCAGCCTCAGTAAGGCGTCCACGCGAGCGCAGAGACTGGCTTACTTTTTCTAACCGTGCGCTGAGGGCGTCAAACATGCACCAATCCTACTTTCCACACCCGAGCAACGAACTCGCCGCGGTTTAGACGAAGTAGAAGCGAACCGGAACCGAGGTCGTCGCGGCGTAGAAACCACTCCCCGACTTACGCACGACGACGTAGCACGAGCCGGTGCGACGGGACTTGAGTAAGTTTCCGGTGATTGAGCAGCCGGCAAAGTTCTGGTACGCCCCACTGATCGCGAAACTCACTCGACCGTAGCCCGTGCCGCCGCTGTAGGCGAGCGAAATATTGGTGCCCAGGTGCACCGTGCGCTTGACCGTCGTGATCGAAATCGTGCGCTGCGCCCCGAGAAGGAATTCAAATGTCAGCGGCGAACTCGTCACGGCCGCATAGATACCGTTAATGGGATTGACGGCCGTCACGACACACGTGGCCGCGGTGGTCGCCGTGAGTACGGCCCCGGAGATGTAACAGTTGCTTCCGGTCACCGTAAAGGTCGGTGCTAAGGTGCCCGAGCCACCCGTAGCGGTCACCATGATCTGGGTGCCGGCAAGACCATTGGTGATCACGTTGGTGATGTAGACGCTCTGCTGGGCGACCAAGCTGAAAGTGAAGGTGACCGGCGAGGAGGTCGCGGGTGCGTAGATGCCATTGGCGGGATTCGACGCAGTCACCAGGCACGTGTCGGCACCGCTCGCCGAGAGCGCCCCGTCAGCGAGGATACAGCCAGTACCGGTCACGCTGAAGGTGTAGTTGGACAACCCCGAGCCACCGCTCGCACCGAGCGTGATGGGGGTTCCGGCGGGACCAGTCGTGATGGTGTTCGTCACGAGCACCAGCGCCTGTGGCTTCAGGGTAAAGGAGAAATTGACGGGCGCCGATTGGACGGTGGCAAAAATTCCGTTGGCCGGATTCGTCGCCGTCACGGTGCAGAGATTGGCGCCGATACCGTTCAAGACACCCCTCGTGATTGAACAGCCCGGGCCAATCACGGTGAAGACGATATTGATTGTGCCCGAACCACCGCTGGCGTTGAGCGTGACCGGCGTCCCCGCCGGAGCCGTCAAGACGGTGTTGGTGATGGTGAGGGCGTCTTGATTGGTGAGGGCGAACGTAAACGGCACCGTGGGCGATGTGATTGCCGAGTAATTCAGGCTGGCCGGATTGGTTGCCGTTACGTAACACAAGTCGCCCGTGGCCCCGTAAAGGATGTTGCCCGAAATCGAGCAGCCCTGCCCCTGGACGGTGTAGGTAACGGCCAGCAGGCCCGAGCCACCCGATGACGTGAGTGTCACTGAGGTCCCCATCAGATTGGTCGTGATGGTATTCGTTATGGTGAGGGGGTTTTGTGACGCGAGTGAGAAGGTAAAGCTCACCGGCGACGACGTCACGGCCCCGTAGATACCGTGAGCGGGGGCCGTCGCGGTCACGAGGCAGACGCCCGCCTTGGTGTCGGTAAGCACCGCACCGCTCAACGAACAGCCGGTGCCGGTCACGGAGAAGGTGAAGGTGGGTGACCCCGAACCACCGGTGCCGACGAGGGTGATTGAACCGCCCACCAGCGCCGACGTGGCCGTGTTGGCGACGGCGATGGCCGCCTGCGTTGCGAGGGTGAAGCTAAAGGAGACCGGCGGGGAACTCACGGCGCTGTAGTTGCCATTGGCGGGGTTCGTCGCAGTCACCAGACACGTGTACTGACCAGAGGCGTTGAGGAGGCTGCCCGCGATAGAGCAGCCACGACTCGTGGTCGTGTAGACCACGGCGAGGGTGCCTGAACCACCGGACGACAGCAGTCGAATCGCCGTGCCAGCGGTGCCAGTGGTCGTCGTATTGGTAATAGTGAGGGGGCCTTGTGTCGACGGCGTCCCGTAGAAGTAGACGGCGCCGGCGCCTTGGGCGGCGCCGCTCGCTCCAATAAGTGCGGCACTGCCGTCGACGGCCACCGCGCTCCCGACGAGGTCACCAGTCTGCGACGGCGGGTTGGTGACCGTCGTCGCTGACCAGGCGTTTCCCGATAAGCCGTAGAAGTAGGTCGTGCCCGCGGTGCTCGAAACGCCGGTGGCGCCGACGACGGCACTAAAACCCGACATAGCAACTGACGTGCCGAATGAGTCACCGCTATTGGCGTTCGGGTCCGAAATAATCGTACCTGGGGTCCATACGCCGCCCGTGAGCGCGTAGAAGTACACCGCGCCGTACCCCACCGCGGTCGAGAGCGCTCCAATGACCACATTGGTTCCCGACATGGCGACCGAGGTCGCAAAGTAGTCGTAGGCCACGCCACTCGGATCCACCACTGGCTGCCCCAGTTGGGTCCACGTGCCGGCACTTCCTGTGTAGAAATAGACAGTGCCCGAGTAGTTCGCTGCCCCACTTGCCCCGATGACGGCGTTGGTACCGGAGACACTCACCGCCGAACCAAAGACGTCGCCACCGGCGGCTCCGGGGTCGGCCACGCTCGAGGTCACGGTCCACGCTCCCCCACTCTGCGTGAAGAAGTAGGCCGCGCCCTCATTACCCAACACCCCACTCGCGCCAACGAGTGCCGTACCACCCGAGATCGAAACGGCCGAACCAAAGAGGTCGCCGTTGTTCCCCAGGGGGTCAGTAACGGCCGCTTGGCTGAGGGACCAGACATTCGCCGACAGTGAGTAGAAGTAGACCGCACCCTGGTTACTCGAGTTACCACTCGCTCCGATGATGGCGTTCGTTCCCGAAATGGCGACGGCCACCCCGAAGGAGTCGCCCACGGCACCGGCGGGATCGCTCACCGTGGAGACCAAGTTCCAATTGCCGCCCGAGAGTGAGTAGAAGTAGACCGCACCGGCACTAGATGCGGTGTTGGGGGCACCGACCACCGCGTTCGTTCCCGAGAGGGCCACGGTGTAGCCGAAGCCGTCACCGCTGGTCTGCGCGGGGTCCGGCGTCGCCACGGTCGCCGCCAAGTGCGCTTGCTGTTGCACCGCGAGGCGTAGGGCGGCAGGAGCGTGCGCCCACGAAGAGTTCACCGCACCAGCGGGCGTCGAAGTAAGGGAGACGAGTGAGGTCGCGGCCACGATAAGCGAGCCGAGCGCAAGGCGAACGCGGTCACTGCGGTGATGTGTCGCGCGAGAGTCCACTCTCAGCCTCCTTGCAAGAACGAACCAGACGCGGTCTTCGTCCATAATTCTAGTGGGAGTACCCCTTCGCTCACGGGGAATTTCCTAAGAATCCCTAGGAAAGTAGCGAGTCTACGAAGGCCGTTGGATCAAAATCGATCAGGTCGTCCACGGTTTCGCCAATCCCGACGAACTTGACGGGAATCTGCAGCTCTCGCTCAATCGCGACCACGATGCCACCGCGCGCCGTCCCGTCGAGCTTCGTGAGAACAATGCCGGTCACCGCGGCGGCGGCGAGAAACTCCTTGGCCTGACTCAGGGCGTTTTGCCCCGTGGTGGCATCGAGGACCATGAGGGTCTCGACAACTTGGCCGGGCAGTCGGTCGGCGACACGGCGAATCTTCGCCAACTCGTCGAGCAGGTTGGTCGAGTTCGCGCGTCGTCCCGCCGTGTCGGCGAGGACGATGTCAGCTCCCCGCGCCTGAGCGCGACCGAGTGCATCATGAATGACGGAACCCGGATCGGCTCCTTCGGCTGCTCGCACAATGTCGGCGCCGCTGCGCTCTGCCCACAGCGCCAGTTGGTCGGCGGCGGCGGCCCGGAACGTATCACCCGCGGCGAGAACGACGTGTTGACCAGCGGAGGTAGCGCGAGCGGCCAGTTTGCCAATCGTCGTGGTCTTCCCCACGCCGTTGACACCAACGAAGAGCCACACGGCAATACGACCCTCATCGGCGGCCGTGCGCACGCTGCGGTCGGCAACGAAGGAGGCGTTGAGGGCGGCGCGAATAGCACTGGCCACCCCGTCGGGCGCCCCGTTGGTCCGTAATTCATCGAGCAGTGCTGTTGTCGTGGCGAGGCCGACGTCGGAGCGCAGCAGCACCTCTTCGACCACTTCGAGGTCGGTCTCGCTCAGGGTGCCCGACCCCAGTGATCGAACGCGATCAAAAATGCCTCGCGACGCGCCCAGTCGCGATTCGAGCGATGCGGGGGCTGACGCTACGGCACTCTCGAGCAGCGTGGGTATCGGGGCAACCTCGGTGACCAATACCTCAGGCATGGCCTGACGAACGAGTGGTGTCGCCAGGCGAGGTCGTCGGCGTCGACGCACCGCAACGACACCAGCGCCGACGATAACCGCGACGAGCAGTACCCAGAACAGGGTCATCCCACCGCCTCGGGGTTCACGTCGGGCAGCGCGGCCTCGGGTGCGGAGCGCTTGACGCGCTGGGAGACAACCTTCGACGAGGCCCCTGGCACCATGGTGACGCCGTAGAGGGCGTCGGCTGATTCCATCGTCCGCTTCTGGTGCGTCACGATAAGCAGTTGCGCCTCGTCACGGAACTCATCGACCAGGCTCAGGAATCGCTGCAGGTTGACGTCGTCGAGGGCCGCTTCGACCTCGTCCATCATGTAGAAGGGAGAGGGGCGCGAGCGAAAGACCGCGAAGAGGAAGGCGAGTGAGGCCATCGAGCGCTCACCACCACTGAGCAACGAAATACGGCGAATATTGCGCCCCATTGGACGCACTTCAATCTCCACACCGGTATTGAGTGGGTCGTCGGGCTCCGTGAGGATGAGTCGTCCCTGGCCACCAGGGAACAACATCGCCACCAGCGTCGAGAAGTGCTCGTTCACGTCGGCCACCGCTTCGGAGAACGTGGTCATGATCTCTTCGTCAAGGGCGCGCACCACGTCGAGTAGTTCGCGACGAGCATCGCGGACGTCGGCGACTTGGGCGTCGAGTTCACGGTAGCGCTCTTCTAAGGCGCTGAGTTCTTCGAGGGCCAAGGGATTGATTGGCCCCAGTGACGTCACCTGCGCTTCGAGTTCACCAACCCGCTGTTCCAGGCTGACACCCTCATTGAGGGCCACGGGCTCCACATCACGGTCGAGGGCGTCGGGTTCGATCCCGAGGTCACGGCGAATCGCTTCGGCGACGTTCTCAACTTTCAAGGTCAACTCGGCTCGCTCCACATCGCCACGATGCAGACTGGCGGACGTCGCGGCCACACGATCTTCCAGTTCACGACGAGCGAGGCGCAACGTTTCGAGCTTCTCGGCGCTGGCGCGCGAGGCTTCGAGCTGTTCGCGATACGTCGAGTCCATGGCCTCTTGACTGAGGGCCACATCTTCGGCGGCTGCTTCGACGATGCGGCGAAGTCGACCGAGGACCTGAATGTCGAACTCGAGTGCTTCGCGGCGCTGAGCGGCTTCACGGCGCTCGTTGGTTCGTCCCGCGAGACGGGTTTCAATTTCGCCACGGCGCTCTTCAATCAAGCGGCGGCGTTCGGCGAACTGCGCGTCACGCCGGCTCAGCGTGGTTGAGGCGCCATCCACCGACGCCCGTTGGGCGCTAATCGCGTCACGTGCGCGCTGCGCCTGCGCCTGGCGGGCATTGGCGTCAGTGACGGACGATTCCAGAACGGGCAACTGGGCCTCGAGGCTCGCCAACTCCTCGTCGAGCGGTCCACGCTGTGATCGCAAGTCATCGAGTTCTGCCTCAAGGCTGGCGGCACGTGCTGCCAATTCGCTCGAGAGTTCGTCGAGGCGGGTGCGCTCGCGAGTGCGACGGTCGAGTTCGGCCTCCCCCTGGGCGTGACGAGTGGTAGCGGCGTTAAGTCGTTGGCGCGCGGCCACGGCCGCCGCGTCCGCGGCCTGGCGGAGTTCACGAATTGGGCCAAGGGCAGCCTGGGCCTCCGCGGCGGTGGCCTGGGCTTCCTCGACGGTGCTGCGCGTGACCACCGCGCGGCCCGACGACAGGCGCCAGCCACTGGTGGCGAAGCGGTCACCGTCGCGGGTGACAATCACGAGTTCGGGATTGGCGGCGGCGACTTCCACGCCCCGCTGCCAGTCCTCAGCCACGAAGGCCTGGGCGAAGAGAGCGTCGAGCACGCGAGTCACGTGTTCCGGTGCGCCAGTCCGGGCGCGAACCAGTGAACGCAGCGCCACCGTGTTGTCGGGCGCGGCTGTTGGGGCAACCTGCGATTCAGCAACGGGCAGGATAAGCCCCGCTCCCCCTTCGCGACGCAGCAGTTCGAGGGCAGCCTTGGCACTGGTGCGCCCGTCGACGACCATGGCTCCGACCGATGCGCCAGCCGCGGACTCGACGGCTCGTTCCCAGCCCTCGTCAACGTCGATGAGGTCAAGGAATGAACCGAGTACACCAGTCAAATTCCCGAGCAGTGCTCGCCCACCGGCACCCGACAGTTCCTCGAGCGCTCGGGCCAGTGCTTCGGCCCGCGCCTGGGTACGAGCGGCCACGTCGGTCGCTTCGCGCAAAGCGTCCTCGCTCGTGGCCTTGTTCGTCTCGGCCAACGTCGCCGCGTCGGTGGCGCTCGTCAATTCAGTCTGATTGGTCGCCGCCGCGTCAGCCGCACTCGCCACCGCCGCCTCATTGGCTTCGAGAGCGGTCGCGTTGGCGGCGACGCGTTGGATGTTTTCGTCACGACGCTGCGTGGTGCGACGCTCGTTTTCCACGAGCGAGCCACGAGAGCGCTGTACCAAGGTGATGCGGTCACGAGCGGCCTGCAGGGCGTTGCGGTCCGCGACGGCCGAAACCTCACCCCACGTGGCGGCAAAATCGGCCTCCATGGCAGCCAGTTGGGCTTGCGCACTCGCGAGGGCCTCGCGCAGCCCGCGCAGTTCCCCCTCTTCCTCACCCAGGGCGGTGAGGTCGGCTTCGAGCCGAGCGGCGTCAGCTTCGAGCGTGGCCGTGACGTTCTCGTCGGCCGAGGCGGTGAGTGCCGCGCGCACGGCGCGTTCGCGTTCGGCCAGTACTTGGAGGGTGCCCCTCGCTCGCTCGGCGAGTCCTTGCAGGGTACCGAGCGTCGAGGCCAGCGTCTCTTCGCGACGTGATGCCATGTCGGCCGCGGCGGCGGTTGACTCGGCGTCGAGGGTGACCAAAGCGACTTTCAGTTCGCGCTCGAGGACTTGAGCGGCCTCGAGTTCCAGATCGAGGGCACTGCGGCGTTCGGCGAATGCCTGCAGTCGCTGGGCGAAGAGAGCCTGGCGCGCGGCGCGCAGTTCTTTGTCGACGTCGGCGAAGTGACGTGCCGAGGTGGCCTGGCGCTCGAGGGGGCGCATCTGGCGACGAACTTCCCGCACCAGGTCGCCGAGTCGCTCCAGGTTTTCCTGGGTCGAGGCGAGCCGCCGTTCGGCACGCTCCTTGCGGCGTCGGTGCTTGAGGACGCCGGCGGCTTCTTCAATAACACTGCGACGCGTCTCCGACGTTGAGTTCAAAATGGCGTCGAGCTGCCCCTGGCCAATGATCATGTGCTGCTGACGTCCGACACCAGAGTCACTCAGGAGTTCTTGAATGTCTAAGAGGCGACACGTCGTGCCATTAATGGCGTACTCCGAGTCACCCGAACGGAACAGCGTCCGCGAAATCGTGACTTCGGCGCCGTCAATGGGTAATTTGCCCGCCGCGTTGTCGAGGGTCAGCGACACTTCGGCGCGGCCCAGGGCCGCCTTCGTGGCGGTACCGGCAAAAATCACGTCGTCCATTTTGGCCGAGCGCAGGGCCTTGGTGCCCTGGGCCCCGAGTACCCAGGTCACGGCGTCGACGACGTTCGACTTACCAGACCCGTTAGGTCCCACCACGGCGGTGACGCCTGGTTCGAACTCCAAGACAGTGGCATCGGCGAAGGACTTGAAGCCCTTCATGGTCAATCGCTTAAGAAACACAGGTGAACGCTAGCAATATCCGAGAGGGGGTGCCCTCTAGGCCGCTTGACACTTCGGACAGAAGTACGTTGAGCGCTGGTGGTAGGAGGCCTTGGCAATCGGGGTGCGACAGGTCACACAACCCTGCCCTTCTCGGGTGTGCACGCGTAAATGAGTGCCGTACGTCCCCGCGACACCCTCAATGTTCACGAAGGACTCGTCCGACAACGTCGTGCCGCCGGCCTTGATGGCTTCGGTCAAAATCTCGGGAATAGTCCGGTGGAGACGGCGAATCTCAATGGTGGAGAGGCTGTCACTCGGGCGATCAAAACGCAGATTGGCCCCGAAGAGAATCTCGTCGGCGTAGATATTGCCGATACCGGCCACGATGTCCTGGTCGGTCAAGACGGCCTTGAGGCCCGTTGAACGGCTCCGCACAATGGCGGCGAAGCGGTCCCAGCCAACCTGGTCTTCAAAGGGGTCGATCCCGAGGTGCGCCAGTTCCGGCACGCGCTTACGGTACTCCAAGCCGTCGCCGCCGATTGAGAGGCGGGCGAATTTTGACACCACGATCTCGGTGCCCTCCGCTGGAGGCGCTGAGACGTAGAGTTCCCCGAACGTGCGCGTGTCGACGTAGCGAATCTCCTCACCCGTGGCGAATTGAAG